>CAZZET010000106.1:0-9420 GCA_964653275.1 uncultured Methylococcales bacterium | reverse complement strand
ACCCTGATAACGTCAGAACTTCCAACTTTAACCGGTTCAATTTGGCCCCTGTAATCACCGGATTGCGGGATGGCATTACCGGATTTTGAAATTCGCGCACTGATCCGAACTTGGGCGAATTTGGATATTTTCATCGCTGGCATCATTGCCAAATCGTCGTTCAATTCCACTTCCATAGGTAGACTTCCTGCGGTTGTACGGACTACAGCAAGCGGCATTGGCGGGCCTGATAGTGCTTGGGCATACACAAATAAACTGTCTTTTTCACCAACTTGATTGGTCAACGACGAGTCCAAGCTGACTGCAACACGAACCATTTTATCGACGCTTGTATCAGAGTCTTGAGTGCTTATAGCAGTTGGAGTTACTTTGGGTTGGTCTATTCCCATTTTTTGCCGTGCTTGCTGCATCAATCCTTGCAATCTTTGCAAATCCTTGGGAGCTTCGGCTAAAAGTGGTTCTAGTTTTTGCCAATGCGCCAGTGCTTCGGTATATTGGCCGTTTTGGGCTTCCGCCATTCCTGCCAGCCAAAGACCTGACCGATGTAAGGGTTGTTGTGCCAGGGCTTTGGCGACCATAATTGCTGGTTGGCCTTCGAAACGTCCACCGTTGGTTCTTATTAAAGCATAAGCATATTGTACCAACACATCTGGATTGTCCTTGGTCTGTTGGTATACGGTAGCCAAGATATCTACTGATTGTTGATCACGTCCCATCGCTTGGTAAGTTCGGGCCAACATGAGCCAGCCATTTACATCGTCGGGTTGAGCTTGTAGGCGAGCGCGCAATTTTTCGGCCATGGCTTCGATTGAGGCAGCCTGCTGGGTTGTAGATGTCCCTATATGTGCCGAGGCATTGTTTTTTAAATCTACCGCTTCCGGTGTGCCTAATAAAAAGTAGAGGCCACAAGCCATCGCCGGGAAGGCTATTCCAATAATAGATGCGGCCCAGCGACCCCTAGGGGCTATAGGCTTGGTTGTCGCCTCCAATCCATCCAGGTCATTATAGAGTGCTTGCTCGAGCTCAGATCGTGCCTGAGAATATTGATCGCGCGTGATATCGCCCCGGATCATTTCGGCCATTAAATCTTCGAGACGTTCTTTGGCGATAGTAATATTTTGTTGCTTTCGATCCAATGGCGAATTTTTGTCCCCGCGAAAGAGGGGAGGAATAATTAGAAGTAGGGCCGCTATGACCATAACTAAAACAATCAACCAAAACTGTATCATTTTTCTTCGCCCTGACCTTCGAGCAATTTTCTCATCTGCTCGCGTTGTTGTTCGTCCAACTTGGACGGTTTAGAGTGATGCCGGCCAATTCGGATCAAGACGACTATCGCTATGATTAAGAGGATGAACGGACCTATCCACAATACAATTGTTGTGGCTTTGAGTGGGGGTTTGTAAAGCACAAAGTCGCCGTATCGTTCTACCATAAAATCGATGATTTCCTGATTAGATTGCCCTTTATGGATCATCTCGTAAATCTGTTTTCGTAAGTCTTTAGCTAAATCCGCATTGGATCCGGAAATGGTTTGGTTCTGGCAAACCAGGCAACGCAGTTCTGAGGATAATGCCTTGAATCGTTCTTCATTTTCTGGGTTTTCGAAGGTGTACGTATCGATGGCCTTAAGCGGCATTGCGAAGACAATCAAAATTAAAATCAATATCCTCATGCAGGTTCTCCCGCGAGTTTTGTCATCAAGGGTTTTAGGATAGATTGGACGGCATCAACGGATATCGGGCCTATATGTTTATAGCGAATTATTCCGCGTTTATCGATCACAAAGGTTTCTGGTACACCATAAACCCCCCAATCGATGCCCACTCTACCGTCTGCATCGACTACATTGGTTGAGTAAGGATTACCCAGTTGCGATAGCCAACGTTTGGCTGCCTGTGTTTCATCTTTGTAGTTTAGTCCGACGATATTGACACCCGATTGACGTACCCAGGCATTCAATATAGGGTGTTCTGAACGACAGGCGACACACCAAGATGCCCAAACATTCAACAACCATACCTGGCCTTTCATCTGCTCGGGATTAAAAACTTTGTCGGGGGTATCTAACTGAGGTAGCGTGAACCCAGGCAAGGGTTTATCGACCAATGGCGAGGGAACCGTGCGGGGATCCAATTTGAGTCCGACTAGGAGAAAGCCCAGCATTATCACAAACAATACTAAGGGCAATAGATACTTTAACATCAAGCCGCCTCAGGTGCTGTGTTTGGCGAAACTTCAATTTCCGGTTGTAGCACTCTTTGTCTCCGGTAGCGCCTGTCGCACGCAGCTAATAAGCCACCTATCGCCATCACTACCGCACCGAGCCAAATCCATCGGATATAGGGTTTGTGATAAATTCGAACACTCCAACTATCGTCATTACCGATGGGTTCGCCGAGTGCAACGAATAAATCACGAGTAATTCCGGCATCAATAGCCGCCTCGGTCATTGGCATTCGTTGAACGCGGTAAATGCGTTTTTCTGGTTCAAGTGTGGCGATGGTTTTCCCCTGTTGAAAGACCTGAAACAAACCACGTTCTGCTTGATAATTCGGTCCAGAAATTAGACGGGCTCCATCAAATTGGAAGGTATACTTGCCTAATTCCAGTGTTTGTCCTGGAGCAAGCCGGACATCTTTTTCTTGGCTATAGGTTGACGTTAAACAAATACCGACAATAAACACCGCAACACCAAGGTGCGCTGTCGTCATTCCGTAAAAGCCAAACGGAATGGCTTTGAGCGTTTTCACACTAAAACCATTTTTGGAAAATCGTTCCCCAAGACCCTGCAATGTGCTGGTTGCGGTCCAAGTGGCCAATACCATGCCGACAACGCCAGCAATTTCAAATGCAGGCATGACTAAGGCAATGAAACCAACGCCAAATATAACACTGAAACCCAGTGCCCAGCGCAAGTGAAAGACGATACTGAAAAAGTTATCTTTTTTCCAACGCGCCATGGAGCCGATGCCGACAAATACCGCCAGTGGGGCAGTTAATGGCACAAAGACACTATTGAAATAAGGCGGTCCGACCGAAATTTTCCCCAGTCCCAAGGCATCGATCAGGAGCGGATAAAGGGTTCCTAGTAAAATACTACACGCCGCGACAACGAGTAGGACATTGTTTAATAGCAAAGCTGTTTCTCGGGAAACCAGTTCGAAATCACTGGTGGTTCGAATCCGTGGCGCACGAACGGCATATAGTATCAGCGAACCACCAACAACAATTGTCAAAAAGACCAATATAAATATGCCTCGTTCAGGATCAGTAGCAAAAGCATGGACCGAAGTTAAAACCCCGGAACGCACTAAAAAAGTGCCTAGCAAACTCAAGGAAAAGGCAAAAATGGCCAGTAGTACTGTCCAGGCTTTGAATAAGCCTCTTTTTTCAGTGACCGCTAAGCAATGAATTAAGGCTGTGCCAACTAACCAAGGCATAAATGAGGCATTTTCCACTGGATCCCAGAACCACCAACCCCCCCAGCCCAATTCGTAGTATGCCCACCAACTGCCTAAGGCTATTCCCAAAGTCAAAAATAACCAGGCTACCAGAGTCCAGGGTCTTGACCACCGAGCCCAGGCTGTATCCAGACGACCGCTCAACATTGCGGCGATAGCAAACGCAAAGGCTACGGAGAAACCTACATAGCCCATATAGAGCATGGGCGGATGGATCGCCAGACCGAAGTCCTGTAGTAACGGATTAAGATCGGCACCATCAGATGGGGCAGGGAAAAGACGATCGAATGGATTTGAAGTGAATAACATAAATAACAGAAATCCAACACTCACCAAACCCATGACGCCTAATACCCTAGCAACCATATCGTGGGGAACACTGCGACTGAATACGGCAACCGCTCCGGTCCAGATCGACAATACCAGGGCCCATAGAAGTAACGATCCCTCATGGGCACCCCAGACACCAGAGATTCGATAAATCAGTGGCAATGCGGAATTAGAGTTGTGGGCAACGTATGCGACAGAAAAATCATGAACGATAAACGAGTAGGTTAGGCAGGCATACGCTAACCCAACAAACAGCAGTTGAGCCAGCGCAGTTGGGCGTGCCATTGCAATCCATCCTGGCATTTGGCGAAAAGCACCTGCAATTGGAAAGGTCCCCTGGACCAACGCTATACAAAGAGCAATAATTAAGGAAAACTGGCCAAGTTCTGGGATCATATTCCGGACTCCTGATTTGGGGTCATTTTGGTTTTTAGGCTTTCAGCGATTTCCGGGGGCATATAATTTTCATCGTGTTTGGCCAATACTTCGTCGGCGGCAAAAACACCATCAGGCCGCAATCTACCACTGGAGATGATCCCTTGCCCTTCCCGGAACAAATCGGGTAATATTCCTGTATAGACCACAGTGACTGTTTCATCATAATCTGTTAAATCAAACTGCACGGTTAAACCGTTCCCAGGTCTGACCACACTACCCTCTACAACCATACCGCCCAGACGGAATAGTGCATCAGCCGGTGCCTTACCAGCTTTTACTTCGGCGGGAGGGAAGAAGAACATAATGTTTTCATTGAAGGCTTTTAAGCCAAACCCCACTGCGGTCCCAATGCCGAGAACCATCAAGCCAATTAGGGTTAAACGCTGTTTGCGAGCTGGAGTCATTGAGATTGCCTCCTCGCCCTTTGTCGTCTTTGGGCGAATTTAGTGATAAGTCGCCGCCGATGCCCAATCGGTTTCACCAAATTGATGACCATAGCGATAAAGGCTATTCCATAAGAGGTCCATACATAAAATGCGTAGCCTCCCATATGTAAAAATTCTGCTAATTTCATTGGCTTTCCACTAATTCATTAACCCACTTACTGTTGGCTTCACGTATGAGTAATTCACATCGGGTTCGTAGTAATAAAACAATCATATAATAAAGCTTGAAGGCAACCGCCATCAGCAACAATGGCACCAACATGTCAATATGCATTGACGGCTTGTCGAACTTGGTTACAGTCGCGCCCTGATGAAGGGTATTCCACCACTCTACTGAATAGTGGATGATGGGAATATTGACTACCCCGACTAGCGCCAGGATCGAGGTCGCCCGGGCAGCTACACGCTTATCATCAATGGCACTGTACAAGGCGATCACCCCAAGATACAAAAACAATAGGATCAACTCCGATGTTAATCGTGCGTCCCATACCCACCAGGTTCCCCACATCGGTTTGCCCCATAGTGATCCAGTGACTAAGGCCAAAAATGTAAAGGTGGCTCCGATCGGTGCGCTACATATGGCGACAATTTCAGACAGTTTGATGCGCCAGACGAGGCCAATACCACCACTGATTGCCATCACCATATAAATGAAGAGCGACATCCAGGCACTAGGCACATGGATATAAATGATGCGAAAACTGTCGCCTTGTTGGTAATCGGCCGGGGCTAGCACAAGGCCGCCATACAATCCAGTAAGCAGGAAAGCCAAGCACAATACCGTTAACCAAGGTAATAATTTACCAGCAAAATTATAAAAATAGGGGGGAGAAGATAAACGATGAAAAAATAGGGTTATCATTTTCATTTTAACTCAAACTGATACGTAATGCTGCCGCAGTGGGTAACGGTGCTAAGGTTAACGCCAAGGCTAGCAGGGCCGCCAATAATGACAATTGGGGGGTGACTGAAATACCGGTAGCAGCCAATTCTACGGCATTGCTGGCAAAAATTAGAATTGGTACGTAGAGTGGAAGTACAAGCAGGCTAAGAATGATTCCACCTCTTCGCAAACCTACTGTCAAAGCAACGCCGATGGCACCAATTAGACTCAATACCGGTGTTCCCAGTAATAAAGTGATTAAAAGTGTGAGCATACCTTGTGAGGGTAGTCCCAATAATGCAGCGAGTAAAGGGGCTACCAGCATCAAAGGTGCGCCGGTCACGAGCCAGTGGGCACCGACTTTTGCTAATACTAGTACGGATACTGGATGAGCGCTGAGCAATAGTTGTTCAAGCGAGCCGTCTTCGAAATCTGATCGAAACATACTGTCTAAAGACAACATCGTCGCTAGTAAAGCCGCCACCCATATAACTCCTGGAGCTATTGCTTGCAAAAGTTGGGGTCTTGCTCCTACGCCGAGTGGAAACAAAGTGATTACTATTACGAAAAACAACAGTGGATTCACAGCTTCGGCTCGACGACGAATGGAAAGGGTTAAATCCCGCTTTAACAGAAAATAAAACGCTGTTGAAAGAGAGTGGTCACTCATGTTGATAACCTTATGCGGTGTATTTCAACGTGTTCGAGGGATACTGTGTGGTGAGAGGTGAGTACAATCATACCGCCGTTTTGTGTGTGCTGGGTCATTAATTGTTCGAACAAAGTGATACCACTCTGATCCAATGCCGTAAACGGTTCATCGAGTATCCAAAGCCGGTTGACGGTAACCAGTAGACGGGCTAATGCTACGCGTCGACGTTGGCCTGCGGATAATGATTGGCCTAGTAAATCTTCATAACCGGCTAAGTTGACTTTGGCTAACGCGGCAGAGAGAGAAAGATCCGACGCTTGTCCCAGGGATCGAGATACTTCAAGATTTTCTAGAACCGTTAGGTCGAGCTTGATGCCATCGAGATGGCCCACATAGATCATCCATCTATAATAATCGGCACCCAAAATATCAATAGGCTCTCCGTTCCAACGGACCGATCCTGCGTCGGACATTCGAATACCACAGAGGATCCGCAACAACGATGTTTTGCCGCTTCCATTGTGGCCTTCTAATAGCAACACTTGGCCATTTGTAAGGTGAAAATCCAAATCCTCAAATAGGACCCGGTCGTCACGGACACATGAAAGTCCTACGGCTTCCAGATTGTCCCCTCCAAGTAAATTTTTGGTGTCGGTATTAATGTCTGTTAAAGTTTGGACCCTTGCTATGGTCACGTTGTTCCTAAAAAATAAATGGTTTAAAGTTCCGAAATTAATACGATACACATTATTTGTGTTGTTAGATTAGCCTAGCCTAGTTTCGTTTTTTGTCCACTGGTACGTGGTGGTCACTCAACAGCTTAAAAATCTCCAAGCTATTGTATAACAGTCATTTTCAGATTCCAGTTGAATTTTAATCAAGCCCAATTAAGTACCAATAGGTGTTAATCAGAGTCGTGATTATGAAATATGCCCCTACGCATCGGTTTTTCTAACACGCCCCACAAAATCTTATTTTGGAGTAAATTGGGTCTGTATTGAGGTTCTATCGAAGCTTAAATACAATCAATTTTTTCACTAGGTCATTGGGAAATATGACTCTACTAGCTAATTGTTGCGATGACTAATTCTCTATTAGCGATCCAAGGATGAAGCCGAAAGAGTTTTGATGATTTATTTTTGATAAACTGTCTAACGACTTTAGATAAAGGTGGTGGTGAGTATGGGGGCAAATAACAAGATTGGATCAATCGCGTCGCTTTGGCGGTATCCCGTTAAATCAATGATGGGAGAGGAAATACGATCGACTATTATTACCGATCGGGGTGTTCTGGGAGATCGTGCGTATGCGTTGGTGGACACAGAAACTGGTAGAGTCGTGAGCGCAAAAAACCCAAGAAAATGGCCTGATATGTTTTCTTATTACTCCCGCTATGGTGAAACGCCACAATTAGGTCGAAACGTTCCGCCGGTTCAAATTACCCTACCCAGTGGGGCTACTATTAACAGTGCTCAATCCGATTCGAGTGATGTTTTATCGAAAGCTTTAGGTCGGAATGTGCGGATAGAAGCCCAAGCAGCGCAGTCACCAACCCTTGAAGAATATTGGCCTGATTTAAAAGAGCTAGATCACCAGGACACCGTGACGGATGAAAAAATGCCCGAGGGCACGTTTTTTGACTTGGCGATTCTACACATTCTGACTACGTCAACGATCAATCAATTAAGACAATTCTACCCCCAAGGCCGATTTGAATCGCGTCGTTTTCGTCCAAACATCGTGGTTAATGCAGGTTCTGGAGAGCCTGGATTTGTCGAAAATGATTGGGTTGGAAAGACTGTGAGAATTGGGGATGAGGTGCGGTTAGAAATCACAGAACCGTGTCCGAGATGTGTCATGACTACCCTACCACAAGGTGATTTACCAAATGATATCGGAATATTGAAGACAGCAGCCCAGAAAAATAATGCTTTCGTTGGTGTTTATGCGAGTGTAGTAAAGGGTGGTATGGTTCATTGTGACGATGAGATCAATTTGATGACCTAAATGGCTTGTGTTTTCTAGTGACTGCCAATAGAGCATGGATTTTGGGGCTAAAGTTTAAGCACAATGAACAATAGAGGAAGTGCCAAATGTAAGGTTTGTTGTGACTAGCTCCTGGAAAATTTGCTTAAAATTCCTTAGTCAATTACAATTAGCGGCTTTTTTTAATTGCTGGACGTGGAGCATATACAACGATGAAAACATTTAGCGCAAAGCCTGCCGAAGTTCAGCGCGATTGGTTTGTTATAGATGCCAAAGGCAAGGTGTTGGGGCGTTTGGCTACGGAAATAGCACGGCGGCTTAGGGGTAAACATAAACCCGAATATACACCACATGTTGATACTGGTGATTATATTGTTGTTGTCAATGCTGACAAGGTTCATGTCACGGGAAACAAAGAAAAAGATAAAATGTACTATCGCCATACCGGATATGTTGGGAATTTAAAATCGGTAAATTTGGCGAAGCTACGTGGAACCCATCCAGAGCGGATAATTAACTTGGCAGTCAAAGGGATGTTACCGAAAAATCCTTTGGGTAGAGCGATGTTTCGTAAGCTTAAAGTTTATGCGGGTTCCGACCATCAGCATCAGGCGCAACAACCAAAAGTTCTTGAAATTTAACTGACAAAATTAAGAAACTCAACAATGGCTGATACACATTATTATGGAACTGGGCGTCGAAAAAGTGCGGCTGCCTGTGTCTACGCAAGATTGGGATCTGGCAAAATGACCGTGAATAAACGGTCTCTAGATAATTACTTTGGTAGAAAGACGGACCGGATGGTGGCGCGTCAAGCGCTTGAACTCGTTGAGATGACGGACAAGTTTGATTTTAATATCAAGGTGACGGGTGGGGGGCCATCTGGCCAAGCGGGCGCTATTCGCCACGGAATTACCCGTGCTTTGCTTGATTACGATGAAACATTGCGTATCAAGCTAAGGCAAGCTGGATACGTTACAAGGGATTCGCGTGTTGTAGAGCGTAAGAAGGTCGGTTTGCACAAAGCGAGAAAACGCCCACAATATTCTAAGCGTTAATCGCGCTGTCGGATCTCTTTGTTATGCGGACAACTTAAGCTATTGGTAAGTAGGTTACATTAGTTCGTGTAATCGTTGATTGGGGAATCGTCTAGCGGCAGGACTACGGACTCTGACTCCGTCAACCCAGGTTCGAATCCTGGTTCCCCAGCCAAGAAAA
>CAZZET010000105.1:0-9528 GCA_964653275.1 uncultured Methylococcales bacterium | reverse complement strand
GGACATGCTCATAAATGTATTACAGCTACGGAAACATCTAAACTAGATCCCAAAGAAATAGATGATAAAGATATTACTCTTGATTGTTTTCTTAAAGCCAAAAATTTGAGTCAAACAGATATTTCTGGAACACCATATACCGCAGCGGTTTCTCATCTATCCCCAGAATTTGTTCAAACACCAACTAGCGAATAGACTCTGCCAAAACTATGGAGATAGATGTATGCACCAGTTTGAGACTGATGATATCGACCCGAACCGATCATTAAGGAGATTTACACAAAACCTAATTGTTCTTTCCTTCTAATGTCTGAATGTTAGAGTAGGCCCGAGCTTTTCCACATAGGTGAAAAAGCAGATCGCCTGAACTTCGAACCCTCCAATGCGGGTGTTTTGTATCAGAGAGAGAAGAACCGGGAACTTATAAGAAATATGTGACATTTCAAAAGTATTAGATAGCTCGCGGTCTCTTAAGCGCCAAGGTTTTCTGAAAATCGTCGGCGCCAAAGCCATTGGCGGCGCATTCTGGCCACAACTTTCAATTGCCGATTTACCGAAACCGGAAAATGTATTGTCGGCGGACGGTGCACTGAATCGGCTGCTAGAAGTTAATGAGCATTACGTTAAAGACAAGTCCTTGCAGCACAATTTCGCTGCTAAAAAGCAGTTAGTCATTAAAACTGGAAAAGAAAGGCTTGGGGAAAAAGCATCAGACAATCAAAGAGTTAAAATTTGTAAAGTTCCTGTCGAAAAAAGAGGGTCAAAACTGCGCCTTGATAAATGTCGTCCTACCAAGCGCTAATAAGTTAGCTATCAGATTCTTTATGTTTGCAGATTCTATGTTAATAACGAAAGATCAATGACAGCAGCTGGCCGACTTCCGCCAATCAAGCTGATTTCAAGAATAGCCGCTTCGGAACTGTACCAGCCGTTCAAATATTTATCTTCAATGAGCGGATTAGGTCGGCAACATTTAATCATTTTTAAAAAAACGGATGCTTTCTAAATGTGGCTTTTTTGACTGATCCCAAATTAAATTCTTTTATCTATTTATGGGTCGAGGTGCTCGTTGGCATGACTATAGCTTTTCCTTTCTCGGTATCGGTATGCTGGATTAATTTGTTGTAATGGAGCAAATCGGAAATTTATCATAGGCGTTGATCCCTTCGAAGTCGGTAGTAAACTTGGCCGTGATAAAGACGGCTCAAAAATGGGCGAATGATGGGTAAACCAATTAACCAGGAGAACGGCTCTAAGACAGGCACTTTACGTAACAAGAGAATGTAGGCGTCAAGTTCCTTGTGGATTTTCTGGCTTTCATCAGCAACATGTAGTTCCTTGATCGCCCTATGAGGGTCAATGCCTCTTTCACGAAGTTCACTACCCTTTCCGGTAATATCAAACCAACAAACATCGGAAGCATGTTTACCGGCAATCTTTTCATAATTTTTGCGATCCTTGATACACTTCGGGCAAGCGCCATCATAAAAAACGGTAATTTTTCCAGGTTCCCGGTCCATTATTAGATTCGTTATTTTAACTATAAAGCAGCTTATCCATTAAGACTCCTGATAACATACAGTAGTTTTATCTGAAATAAAAAAAAGTCAGGATTATGTCTTGCGGGAGCGCAAAAAGCTATAAATAATCAATGGGGCCAGATTTATTTTAAAAAATAGTCTCGTCCATCGCACCTCGAAACAAATCTTGATCGTTCGCAAATGGCCGAAAGTCGCCAATCATCCTAAATTTTCGAACGTCCTCCACCTGACTATTAACTGTCAGATCTAAGTCTTAGGTGAATCTAAGGACCATACTCAAACCGATCATTTAGGCCTTCCAAGCGAAAGGTAATTACCGACACCAAAACCAACGTCGAACGTTACGTGTTTTTTATGAGAGCGAGAGTAAAATTTAATATTACTCCTACAATATTTTTTCTTACCCCATAAAAGGAATTCGCTTCCTTCACAACTATTTTTTATCTTGGGCCAGCCCCAAACCCCGGGGAATTTATATAACAATAATAGGGGATGAAGGATCTAGTTTTATGGAAATAGAGGTAATTTGGATGCCCTGTGAAAAGCATCATCAGGTACAGGGTTTAATGTCGGTGATGACTTCTAGTTTATTAGCTCCCGTCATAGAAACCCCACCATCCATGGCGGGGCGGTTCTTATAGACCTGTTCGCTCTGGATCAGGGAAACGGTAATGCAAGGCAAGGAATATACCGTACACCGCCCCATAATCGCTAAAAGATTTGATTTATTTTTACTAAGTTCGATTAGTATTCAGTACCTAATATGTTATTTCTGCTTAATTAATCAAAACAAGAACTTGGGGAATAATAAAAATAAATGCCTATGAACAAACCACAGGTTATCGAATCGAAATATTAAATTGATAACGAGGAGAGTCATCATGCAAGTTGAAGTCACGAATTTCTGGGATTGGCGGCAACCCCTTAGTATACCCGATTCCACCGGAGGTTTCATCCACTATTTTCGTTATTTTATCCATTTTTTCAGTGGGTTAGCGTTTCTGAACGGACACTAGCTAAAACAATCCTTTCCCCATTTTTCTAATGAATTTAGAAATAGATTACTTTCCAATACAAAATCTACAATATAATTAAATATTAATGAGTTGTGATGTTTAAGGTGTAAATACGTAGCAAAAAGTAACGAAAAAGTGGTTTTAATGACGATACTCTAGTTTATATCCTTCGATCCGTTGACGTAGCAATCAAAAAACTCGTAAGACCTAAATTCCCATTAGATTACAGGTGTTATTAATACCTCAGCGGTTCCGTGCCTTTACTCAAAATATCGAGATAGTCACTGTAAACAAATATTTTATGCCGCTCTTTGCCTGTGATTTCTCTAACAATACCTAGAGATTCAAGCACAGAAAGACTTCGCATAACTGTCGGTTGTGAAAGCCCCGTTTTTTTTCGGATCGAAGATGTGTTAGAAATCGGATGCCACTGCAGATAAATGTGAATCGTTAATACTGCTGCCGTTAATTTTCCTGATGTTTCAATATGAACTCGATCAACATTAAATAGCTGCATAATAGCTTGCGCTGTTTCTGTAGCCTGATTTGCTGTATCAACAACCCCGATGAGGAAAAATCGAACCCAGCTTTCCCAGTCACCTGTTTCGCGTACATCTTGTAGATGATCATAATAGGCTTGACGGTTGGCTTTAAAATATAAGCTCAAATACAACAAAGGCTCTTTAAGAATACCTTCTGTACAGAGAATAAATGTGATCAGCAAACGTCCTAATCGTCCATTTCCATCCAAGAATGGGTGAATAGTTTCAAATTGAACATGAGCAAGCGCCGCTTTAACTAAGGCTGGAAGCTGTACTTTATCATCATGTAAGAATTTTTCGAATTCATCCAGGCATTCCATTAATCGCTCAGGTGGTGGTGGAACGAAACAAGCAATGCTGGGATGGCTTCCTCCAATCCAGTTTTGTGACGTTCGAAATTCACCCGGTTGCTTGTGACCTCCACGAGCATTATTCATCAGCTCGAAATGTATTTCCCGAATAAGCCTCAGTGATAAAGGAAAGTCCTTTAACCTATTGAGACCATAATTCATGGCTGATACGTAACATGAAACTTCTGTCACATCATCTATAGGTGCACCGGGCGCTTCTGAATTCTCAAATAACAAAAGATCAGAAAGTGAAGATTGTGTACCTTCAATCTGTGATGACAAAACTGCCTCTTTACGCACATACATGTATAGAAACAGAGAAGGGTCGGGCAGAACCATACTCATTCCGTCCAACCGTCCCAATGCAGTACTGACCTGATCAAGCAATGTATATAGGCTAGCCATATCCAACTCTGGATTTGGGGGCAAAGGCATTGGGACATACGCATTATATATCTCGCCTGCTACAGCAGAACTTTTAACTAACTGACCCATTCTGTTTTTCTTTTCCATAAGCGTATGGAACATTTATGTGGTTTTATGTTCGTTTGAGGACCCTAACGCACATGGATGAGCGTTGCAAGATAACAAAGAACAAAAAAGCCGTTTTGTGTTCGTTAAATAGATATAACGAACTTAGATGTGCGTTACGATGATTCGAAATTACCGCTATTATCGCGTGCCTGAACGAATTAAATTATGGCCATTGCGGCTCTGATATATATTTGCATCCTACATTTGCGACAGCTCATGAGCAATGTGCTTATAGTGCCGAGACGATTTCCAGTTTATTGGTTCTTAGCCGGACGATGCGGAAAGCGATCGCCTGATAGATACCTTACTTGATGGAGGATTGAGGTCTATAAGAATAAAAAAGGGGATTTTTATGAAAAACTATTATAACTAATAAGTATACCCTTATTAACATACAGAATATACTAATAACTCGCGCTGTTGATCAGTCGCGTACGCTGAAGCACGTTTTGATTCAGCACTGATCCATTCACAATCTACTGATAGGAGAATGTTGTGGGAATTTATAGAAGAATCGTATTACCAAGCATTGTTTTAATGTTTATGGTCGCTGGATGCGCCACTGCTGAGAAGTCGAATCCCGGTATTTCAGGAAATCCGATGGTTTACAACGGAACATTTAATCCTCGCCAAAAGGAATATCCTAATCACCTCGGGTTCAATGATTTACATATTCAAGCCATTCGTCATATCCATCCGGATTCGGATTCGGTCCACGATCCGAAGTTACAGGTTATTGTCCATCATCATTGCAAAGCGTACGACGACGGCACATTGACTTGTCTGATGTTTCCTACGGGAATGAAAGATCAAGATAAACCCCATGGATTTGAATACATCATCACAGCAAAGCAATACAGTGAATTACCTAAGAAGGAACAAAAGTATTGGCATTACCACAAAACAGAAATTCCGCGTGCCAAAGCTAGTTTGCCTGATCTCACCGGCAAAGAAGCTGGCAAGTTAATCCCCGCGATTAACGAGACGTACGGCAAGGTCGTGTACTTTTGGAAATTGGGCGACAAGTATCCTATGGGTGAACCACACATTCTGGTAGTCCAGGATTTGCCAGAACAAGACTGAGCAATCAAACAATAGCCCTTTTCCCCCTCCCCTTAAATGTCTGCGGAATCCATAGATTTCCGCAGATATTGTTTTCAGCACATGGTCCTATAAATGAAACCTATAGTAGCCTTTATCTTGATGCTGTTAGTTTCACCCATCGGGGTAACTGGAGATAGATTAGGACTCCCAAAACAGCAGATTCCCGTGAATAATCCGCAGTCACCGGAGAAAATCGTTCTCGGGAAGATGTTGTTTAACGATACGCGGTTTAGTGCGGACAAAACCATCAGTTGCGCCAGCTGCCATCAATCTGATAAGGGGTTCACGGACGGGTTAGTCGTTGCCAAGGGTATCCATCAGCTTGAAGGTACACGGAATACACCGACCCTAATCAATGCCGCGTTTTATACGAGCTTATTTCTTGACGGTCGGCGGTTAAGCTTAGAGACACAAGTGCTTGACCCGCTCGTGAATCCGATAGAGCATGGATTGAAAAACCCTCGCCTAATTTTAGATATTGTCCGACAAGACCTCACCTATCGAGATAGATTCAATGATGCCTTTGGCGTAGACGCAGCAGGAATTACCCTCTCGCATGTTGTTAACGCTATAGCAAGTTACGAACGGACTTTAATTGCCGGAAATTCACCGTTTGACCGTTATTTCTTCGGTGGTGAAAAGGATGCACTTTCCAAAACGGAAAATCGCGGTTTAAACCTTTTTCGACGCAAGGGCAATTGTGCTAATTGTCATGAAATTAGTTGGAACAATGCATTATTCACAGATAATCGTTTTTACAACATTGGTATCGGATATCAACATTTAAAACAGGTTTTGGAAACCTACCTAGATGGCTTACAATCGAACACAAGTGCCGGAAGTATCAAGTCAACTGCGCTTTCTAATCGCCAGCGATCGGAGCTTGGTCGATTTAACGTTACCCATGCCACCTTGGATATCGGCAAATTCAAGACGCCGACTTTGCGCAACATAGCCATTACCGGACCCTATATGCACGACGGAAGTTTAAAAACCCTGGAAGAAGTCATCGAATATTACGATTTAGGAGGAAATAAAAACCCGTACCTAGACCCCGCGATTTTTCCCCTTTATCTTAGTTCCCAAGAAAAAATTGATTTGGTGGCTTTTTTAAAAACATTGACGAGCCCCCAATATCAAGTTAAAAGAGACGATTAGGAGGCGTTTACCCATGATGGAAAAGTACATATTGCTACAGGTGGTTGTTACCAAATTGTGTTGAATACCACTCTAAATAACTTTGAAGATTTTTGGCATGACACCTGTCGGTACGGTGTTATCCATTACTCCGCTGAAAAACAACAACGAAAAACCTCTTGCTTACTTATTTTTGTGCACGGGGTATTTGGGGATGCCAGTGCTACTTGGGGAAAAATGCCGAGATGGGTACTGGAAAATGCCGAAATTGAGATGAATGTGCTTTCTTTTGCTTACCCATCCAAGTGGTGGCATAGAACCAGTATTTCGCAAGCTGCCGATGACTTGCAAACCTGGGTCGAGATGGAATTTGGCGGCTTCCGGCATGTTATTTTTGTAACCCACAGCACTGGTGGACTTGTTGTGAAGCAACTGCTGAATCGAGCCTATGAATCTGCTCAATCTAATGGGTTATGGGGAAAAACCCGTCAAGTCATTAATATAGCGGTACCCCATACCGGAGGGTCACCATTTTTGACGACGACACTAAGCGTATTTTACGGACTCGTTTATCCGTTACTCTCCCCCGTGCTTAGGTTGACACGGTTTTTGACTCAAGGAAAGAAAGATTGGGGGCGGAATAGGATAATTCCTGCTTTGCGGTGGAGGAATCGTTGGTTGCTCGAACTCGAGGATCAGTTTTGCAAATTATTGCAAAAATCTTTCGATTCTCAACATCCAACGCCGGTTATCGTCGATATTTGTGCGGAATCAGATCAATCGGTACCACAATCGAGTGATCAATTAAGACGACAGATCCGCATGAGAGGAACCCATAAAACGGTTAAAGTCCCTCGACGTTCAAGCGCCCCCATCGTTGGGATCGTAGCGAATATTGTGCGCCAATATGCGCAAGACCTTTCGCTGACTGTTGTCGACCAAACATTAATGCGTATAGCGGAAGTCAATCATGCTGCAAATTTTAAAATTTTAATTAAAAGTGCGGCAGAACATGGATCACCCAATGATTTATCTCTCATCCCGACAACGAGAGCAGAAGCTTTCGGCAGTCAAGATAATGTCTATCAGTTTGTAACGGATCGCGTCATGGCAACCAGTGACCGACCGACCCGGATTGTGGTGACAGGCGCCGGTGGAGTAGGTAAATCAACTGTCCTGAGGATGATTACATGGCGCTTAGGGCGTGATTTTTTAGCTAGTCCCGGGACGACACCAATTCCTTTATTCATTCCGCTGCAACAAATTACCGTTACCGATATTTCAGAACAAACCTATTCTTGGGAAGGATTGTGGGCTTGGTGGTTACACTGGGCGCATTCATTGTTTCCCGAAGAAAACTGTACCATGGATTGGCTGGAGAAAAAATTTGAGAGCGAACCTGTCGCCATTATTCTGGACGGGTTGGACGATTTTCTGGTTAATCATCCAAACATTAGTTTATCGACCATCGTCAGATTGCTACGACTCGCTGTCCATCAGTATTCGTCCAATACCAAACTTTCCATCGTAATCGCTATTCGTAATGATATCCACGGATTGGATCGTTTAGCGGATGATCCGTCAGCAACCTATGAAATTCTTCCCTTATCCCAGCAGCAGGCGATTGAGACTTTCCCAGATTGTAAACCCTGGTTGCCTTCTGTTCAGAATAAAAAACTATTGGGGATGATCTTAACGCCGTTGGTTTTAAATAACTACCGTCCGCCTGCCGTCCAACGTTTAGAATCAGATGTAACGCAAGCGTCAATTTTAAATCAAATTGTTGAGACTTTTCTCAGAAATAGTCGTCTCGTGGGCACAAGGCTCGCGGACACTAGTTTCGTTGAATTGGATCATCTTTTCATTGCACTTTCCATCATTGCTTGGCTATTTTTCTATCAATCCCGTGGTGAAATCCATAGGGACGACTTATGTGCAGAAGCGATGCAACTGAGAAAACGATGGCAACAATATTTCGCTAACCAAGGACAATCAAGGGAAAATGAAGACTTCATAACGGCTTGTACAATCATCGAAAATGCCAAGTTGTGTACCTTGCTGTCAAACAGTGATGTATTTCTTTCTACCGGCTCCGACAAGTTCCGATTCACCCATCGCAGTTGGCAAGAACTACTCCTCGCCCGGTTTTTCATCAATTGTATTCGCTATCGATATTTCGATGATTTTGGGTGTGCGAAACTGTATTCTGGAATTTATCGTATGGCTGGAGATATGTACCGGGGACCGGCAATCACTTCGGAACAGGTTCAGTGTGTCATTGATACATGGCGAAATACGGGCAATACTTATGTAACCGGTAATTTCATCGGTTTTATATCATGGACTGTCACGCCAATCGATGCGCAAGCTATTCAATTATTGTTGGACGAGTTTGAAAACTTCAAAGGTCTTTCCCGTGTAATTTTGGTCGGTGGACTTGGTTATCGCTTACTGGTGAATGACCCACGTGATCGTTCCATCAGTGATATTCGACATTCCTTATTTTCTAAATTTATTGAATACTCAAACCCTGCAAGTTGCCCAATATTCGCCCCAGTCGCTTCCAGTTTAGCTTGGTGTTATCAAAAAGCGTTTGCTCAATTATTCGGTATCCAGGAACCGAATAGTTCTTGGCCCGAATTACATTTCGACGACAAGTTGACACTCAAGATCCTTCCCATGGTAGCGAATGTTACAGATGATAAACCTTTCTTAACTGACGAATCGAAGTCACTACAGCAAGCGTTGTTAACGCCAATTCTTGATACTTATCAGCATCCCCAATACGTCATTCGAGCGGTTCATTATTTGTATCTTCTAGTCATCGCTGAAAAACATCGTGTACATGCTTTTGCGGTATCGCAGGAAGTGCCTTTATTACTAGCTCCAGGGTCAGAATTCGAAAACCTGGTCACAGCTTTTGATCTCGTTCCTGAGGTCATGGATTTGTATAGAAGTTGTCAGCATTTACATCGAAAGTTGGAGTTGGTAATTACGTGAAGGGTCAGAAACGGCGAGGTTTAAGGCGTCCCAGTAGAAACGGTTTTAAAGGCTTTGCGTTAAATTCGAGCTTCTTGGAGCAGATTTAAGCGCCAAAATACACCCGACCCATAGTACAGACATAGGGCATATTCGCCCAAATTTGCTCCGTGGAGGCTTTTGATATTGCTTTTCACCATAAATAGTTTTACTACAGCGCACGCTTTGACAAAATCAAAACTAGGGGGATAAGATCAAACCACGGTACAGTGTGAGAACCGGATAGCCGTCAACAGTGATCATTCACAAAACCCTGCCCCGATTA
>CAZZET010000104.1:0-9611 GCA_964653275.1 uncultured Methylococcales bacterium | reverse complement strand
TTGTCTCAACCCACGGTATGCCGATGGTAGTTGAGCTCGGGGTCGCCTTCGACGTTTTGGTAGCATCCGTGATCTTCGGTGTATTTTTCTTCCATATCCGAGACAGTATTGATTCTCTGGATGTCGATCAGTTAAACCGTTTGCGGGAGGAAAACGAATGATACCGGTTTATTTGATTCTGCTGATTTCTCTCGTCGGCATGGGCGTGCTTGGCGTATTGGGCAATCAACAGCGGGCGAGCAAAATCAATGTATGGTTTAACGCTGCAACCTTAATCGTAAGCCTTATTCTTGCCCTGGTTGTACTGGAGCAAGGTCCTGTATTGTCAGAGGATAAACTATTCTACATCGATGCCTTCAATGTTTATCTGATTGCGTTAACCGCCCTGGTTGGATTGACCACGTCTATTTTTTCTGGCCCCTACATGGAAAATGAACGGCGCCACGGTCGGCTAACCGGCAGGCGCTTACAACTGTATTATGCGATGTATCAAGGATTCATGTTGGCGATGTTTCTGGTATTAACCACCAATAATATGGGCTTCATGTGGGTCGCGATGGAAGGTGCAACTTTAGCGACGGTATTGTTGGTCAGCCTATACCGAACGCCGGAATCGGTAGAAGCCGCCTGGAAATATTTTATTCTGTGTGGGGTTGGTATCGCATTGGCTCTATTTGGAACCATTTTGCTGTTTATTGCCGCCGAGCAGGTTCAAGGACTGGGATCCGACGGACTGACCTGGACCATTTTGTTCGAACGGGCATCGGAACTCGATCCAGCGGTCCTTAAAATTGCCTTTGTTTTTCTGTTGGTCGGGTATGGCACCAAGATTGGTCTGGTCCCGATGCACAGTTGGCTGCCTGATGCCCATTCAGAAGGCCCAACCCCCATGTCTGCGATCCTTTCCGGCTTGCTGCTCAACGATGCACTGTATGCGGTCGTGCGCAGCAAAATGATCATCGATAAATCGCTTGGGACCGATGAAGCCGGGATCCTGATGATGGGGTTCGGATTACTGTCTTTTTTGGTCGCGGTCCTCCTGCTTCATCGCCAACGCGATATCAAACGGCTATTCAGTTATTCATCCATTGAACATATGGGTATGATGACTTTTGCTTTCGGAATCGGAGGGCCATTGGCGACCTTTGCCGCGCTGCTGCACATGACCGTTCATTCTTTGACCAAATCGGCGATCTTTGTAACTGTCGGCCATGCCACACAAATTGCCAAAACCCAGCGGATGCAAAAGATTCGCGGAATTATCAGCACTCAGCCTGGTGTAGGCTGGGCACTTGTGATAGGAACACTGGCGATCGCCGGGTTCCCCCCATTTGGCGTCTTTGTCAGCGAGTTTCTGGTCCTGGTGGCGACAATGAAAAATTATCCCTGGCTGACATTACCGCTGTTGTTCGGCATCGGCGTTGCATTCGCCGGCTTGTTTCGGAATTTGCACCCCATGGTGTATGGTACGGCTCCGAAAGATCAACAAGCGGTGGAAGCCAATATGATTCCGGTTTATCTTCACTTGGTCTTGGTGCTTTGGTTAGGTCTGGCGATACCGGGTGCGTTGTCCGGTTGGTTTGTACAAGCGACCCAGCTCATTAGCGGAGGGGTACCTTTTTGAATGATATAAACGAAGACGTTGTTATGACAGAAATAGGAGACAGTTGTACAAAACAGGCATTCGCCGGATTCAAGCCCCTATTGGAAACACTCAAATTGAATTTTTACGCAGGTGTAATCAGTGATAGACAACTTAGTCCCTACAGGACGCTTGGACTTCCGGCTGAACACTGGGGCCTTTGTGCACAGATTGCCCAAAGTGAAGATATTCGTTGGGTAGCCGGTTGGGCAGAGGATCGTGGTGATCAAATCGAGATAAACGTTGCCCTGGAAAAATTCGGCGACTACTTGATTCTTAGAGCATTAGTTGATAAAGATCGCCCGAAGTTACCCTCGCAGACACCATATTATTGGGCCGCGTGTCGCAGTGAGCGTTACATTCAGGATATGTATGGCGTTTGCTTTATCGATCATCCTGACCCAAGACGCTGGATTCGTCACCAAGCGTGGCCGGATGATCGATACCCTTTACGCAAGGATTTCCCGAGAGCAGGAAACCCAGCTACTGAGACTCCGCCAGATATAGACTATGAGTTCCTGTCGGCAAAAGGCACCGGGGTATATGAAATCCCCGTGGGACCGGTACACGCAGGAATTATTGAGCCCGGCCATTTTCGATTTCAAGCGGTGGGCGAAACTGTGTTGAACCTGGAGGAGCGTCTCGGTTATGTGCACAAGGGTATCGAAAAAATTAGTGAAGGACGAAACCCCGAACAACTAGCCCGCATCGCCGGTCGAATCTCGGGTGATACGACGGTGGGGCATACCTGGGCAGCATGCATGGCAATGGAACGGGCAGCAAATATTGAGATACCCTCGCGGGCAACATTTCTCCGTGCAATCTTGTGTGAGCGAGAACGGATCATTAACCATTTGTGGGACATGGGGGCTATCTGTAACGACGTTGGATTCGCATTTGCGAACTACCAGTTTGGCAGGCTTCGAGAAACATGGGTTCGGGAAAATAATTGTCTATTCGGTCATCGCCTATTAATGGACCGCATTATTCCCGGGGGTGTGAGTTGCGATTTACCGAAAATATTTGTCGCGAAAATCGAACATTCGATCATGATTCTGGAAAAGGAGTTGGCGGAGATCGTAACCTTGCTTGATTTTTCCGAATCTTTAGAAAACCGCTTGGTCACAACCGGCGTATTGACGGTTGATACAGCTCGTAAATTGGGCGCATTGGGTTTTGTTGGGCGTTCATCTGGGCAGACGTTCGACGTTCGTCATGACGCACCCTACCCCCCCTATGATCAGCTTGATATTTTGGTTCCTGTCGAAGACCAGGGCGATGTTTCCTCACGTTTCTGGATACGCTACAAGGAAATCAAAATCGCGTGCCAGTTGATCAACTGGCTAGTTGGAAATCTTCCGTCGGGTGATATTTCGACAAAATGGCAACAGCCTGCTACCAACGCCGAAGGAATAGGATTAGTGGAAGGATGGCGTGGTGAGATTTTTTGTTACGTCCGCTTTGAAAAGGATAATAAAATTTGTCGCTTCTATCCTCGAGACCCGAGTATCATCAACTGGCCGGTGTTGGAAAAGATTGTACTTGGGAATATTGTCCCCGATTTTCCTGTTTGTAATAAATCAGTCAACGGCTCCTACTCGGGCCACGACCTATAACACGAGGTTATCATGCTGAGACTTTACGGTAAGATATTAAGCACCGGAATTTGCACAGAGCGCGTCATACATCAAGAAAAAGACGACGCAGTCGAGGTTATCGGCGTCCGAGTTAAGGATGTAATCGATCAACGGTTCGCGGGCAGCTTAGCGGTTCGCGCGGTTGATGCCGGTTCCTGTAATGGCTGTGAACTGGAAATCCATGCGCTGAATAATGTGTATTACAATATCGAAAGATTCGGCATCCATTTTGTCGCCTCGCCTCGTCATGCCGATGTATTATTGGTAACTGGGCCGGTTTCTCGGCACATGCAGGAAGCATTACGAAGAACCTACGACGCTACACCTAATCCAAAATGGGTCGTTGCAGTGGGGGATTGCGGCGTCTGTGGCGGTGAATTCGGTGTTTCATATGCAAGTTGTGGGGCAGTCAGCAATGTTCTCCCCGTGGATTTAGCGATTCGCGGTTGTCCTCCCGCACCGCTGACACTCATGAGAGGCTTCTTATCGCTGATTGGAAAGGGTTGAACTCGTGCCTGAATTTGCTCGTGATTGGTGGAACACCTGGATGCGCTGATACTCACAAATACGACAAAAAAAACGGACTAACAGCTAGCTCGCAAGCGACCACATCATGCAATATAACGTGGACTTATGAAGTCGCCTAAACCCGGGTTTAAATCGCTCTTAGAACGCTCGGTTCAACTTCGAGGACTTGCATTGCTGACTATTCTATTGTTGGCATTCATGTTGCTGGCAAGCATGATCTGGCGAAACCTGGCGCGACTCGATCAGGTGCACGATTATGTCGGTTATTCGCATCGCATTCAGGAAACCAGCCTGGGGGTGCACAAAATTCTGGTGGATTTTCTAAAGGGTGACGAGTCTATCGACCTGGAGCGCCTCCAATTATTAGATAGTCAGCTTCGTCGCTTGCGTGAGATCGATAACCATCTGTCCCACGAAACACCAGTGGTTTTGGATTCGGTTGTAAAGAGCATTAGTCGCATGGTGAAGGTTGCCGATAGCCGATCGGTTATTGGCGATGAACTGTTGGCCTCGTTTAACGCAATCAATCAAATGCTGGCCGATGAAACCTTTGCGCGCGATCAGTTACTGGAAACGATCAGCCGAGAAACACGTGTTGAATTGTGGATGGCTGGTATTACACTAG
This sequence comes from uncultured Methylococcales bacterium, assembly GCA_964653275.1. Lineage (GTDB taxonomy): Bacteria > Pseudomonadota > Gammaproteobacteria > Methylococcales. The sequence continues at coordinate 5,179 of CAZZET010000104.1, read as the reverse complement.
CGGCACTGTTTGTCGTAGCTATCTGGTATCTACGCAAACGGATCTTTGCGCCACTCAACGATTTGAAAGAACTGCTTTTGCGGTTGACTCACGAAGATTACACTTTGATTCCTATCGAACAAATCGATCCGTTGCTTGTGCCCGTATATAAGAACTACAATCTAATGATTGAATATCTAAGCGCCTTGAAAGAGACCGATCAACGGAATGCAAAAGAGTTGGATAAGAAAGTTCATTCAGCCACCAAAGCAGTGATTGACCAACAAATCAGTCTTTCCAGGGCTGAGAGATTAGCAGCGGTAGGTGAATTCGCGGCCAGTCTCGCCCACGAACTGCGTAATCCACTGGCAGGCGTCATCATGAGTTGTTCAAATCTTAGAGCAGAAGTCACAGACCCTAGTCAGGCGGACCGGCTTGATCTGGTTGCCAAGGAACTCAAACGTATGGCGGAATTGCTAAAAGGTCTACTAGATCGGTCTAAGCAAACACCCGCCAATTTAACCAGTTTCAGGCTGGCCGAATTGGCCGATGAGTTGATTTCGCTAACCCGTTACCAGATTTCATCCAATATCACACTGAAATCGAATATATCCGATAAAATCATCTGTGAATTTCTGGAATCGAACCTCCGCCAGGCGATTTTGAATCTGATTCTGAATGCCGCTCAGGCTATGGGTGATACGACCGGTGTAATTCAGCTCAATGCGTACCGGCAGACTAATACACTCAACATTGAAATCACTGACGATGGGCCGGGCTTTTCGGCACAACTGCTTACCGACGGTATACGCCCATTCTACACCACGCGCGTCGACGGAACAGGACTCGGTTTGGCCATTGTCCAGCGATTTGTCCGGGATACGGGAGGCAAAATAAAGCTTCGCAATCGTCGGTCACGGGGAGGTTGTGTCACATTGGTACTGCCTGAAACCGTTTCGTAAACATGCCTGGTCGCCTACTCATTATTGAAGACGAGTCCCTGCTCGGTAAAGAGTTGACCCGTCGCTATCAAAAAATGGGTTATGAAGTCGAGTGGGTCACCAGTCTGGCCGAAGCTAGTCAAGCACTAACGGAGCTACACTTCGATCCGAATTTGGTGCTATCGGATATGAACTTACCGGATGGAAATGCACTCGATTTTATGGAGCAATTGGATAATCGAGTCGCCTCTACTGAATGGCTCTTTCTGACTGGTTTCGGTAGTGTACCTGATTCGGTACGTGCGCTGCGGCTGGGCGCCTATGACTTCCTGGAAAAACCCTGTGATCTGGAACGCCTGGATCTGGTCGTTGCCAGTGCGGCGAGGGCCGCCAAGGCACAAAGGCAATTATCGGATCAGGTGGAAAACCAATACCGGCGGTACTCAGTAGATGCATTCGTCGGTCGAAGTGAAGCCGCGCAGAATATCCGTAAGCTACTTCTAAAGTTGGTGCAAGTGCCGCTCAGTGCCCTCATCGTGGGTGGTGAAACGGGAACTGGAAAGGGCCTAGTAACAAAAATCCTGCATTACAACGGCCTTCGGGCCAAAGGTCCATTAATCGAAATTAATTGCGCGGCCTTGCCAAAAGAAATTATGGAATCTGAATTGTTCGGGCACGAAGCAGGGGCCTTTACCGGTGCCGGTAGTCTTCATCGAGGGTTGATCGAGCAAGCGGATGGCGGGACCTTATTCCTTGACGAGATTGGCGATATGCCAATGGAATTGCAGGTCAAATTACTGAAAGCAATCGAAGACCGCAAGATTCGTCGGCTGGGTGGCGAGCGTGAGATTTCGATTGACCTTCAGATAATCGCAGCGAGCAATTTGAATCTGGAGGGAATGGCGTTAAAAGGAGAATTTCGCGCTGACCTCTATCATCGTCTTAGTGTGTTCAAGTTAACCCTCCCGTCACTGCGGGATGTACCGGAAGATCTGGACAACCTAGTACCACAGCTTGTTGCGGAATTCAACGCCAAGTCGGCAAAACAGGTCAAAATCATACCGGAGGAAGTCTGGAACCAATTACGCGGATACCAATGGCCTGGAAATGTGCGCGAATTACGAAATCTGATCGAACGTTGCGTACTCTTTTCGAACCGTCAGGTATTTCCATTGGAATGGTTACAATTACCTAGCAAACAGGTGAAAGCAAATTTATCTGAAATGCAACAAAATAGTCGCCAAAGTTTGACCATCCCGCTGGATGGAAGTATGAACCTGGATGATATGGATCGGTATATTATTCAAAATGCGTTGGATCGATCAAATTTCAATATCGCCGCAGCTGCTCGCGCCCTAGGAACCACGCGCGAAACATTGCGGTATCGGATTCGCAAGTATGACCTTAATACAAATCCGTAAGCTTCGAAAATACGCCTTCGTTTGAGGAATAAATCGCTCGACGGAATCCATCGGATTCGATAGTGCGGTGGCTCATAAAAACCAAAAATATTTGGTTCATATCAGCCAGTCGAAGCTTTAATGTTCCCTTGGGAAAACCGTCAAGGACTCATTAGGCTTGCCTTGGCAACTGTTTAACTCCTAATGAGAAAGAGTGGCATAGATTTCGCTTTATACTGGGCCTACGGTGTAATAACTGAATAACAATTATCTGATAGGAAAGGGGTGTATAATTGTTTGATCAAAATAGCAACCGTTCGGGTTGTTTAGTTCCATCGAGAGATCCTTTTTTTGATCGAAATGGAAGAGATTTTTGCCTCCGCTGGCTTGCAATCCTCTCGCTGATTCTGGTGGTTTTCTTTAATAGCGATGCCGCAAATGCCGACGCCACACAGAACGTATTTGGTAGCTGGAATTCTCTCATGTTGACGGGAGATCTTGGGGTACTGTCGCCTGATCTAAACCGTTTTCACTGGCTGTTCATGGATCAGGTCAGAACGCGCGATGATAGCTCAAAAGGTACGCGGTTTTCCGAGAACCTTCTCTGGGCTCAATTGGGTTACGATTTCAACCAATTTACAAGCTTCTGGCTCGGCTATACGCACGCATGGATAGATCCACTGGGAAAACGATCTTTCCAGGAGAACAGGCCTTATCAAGATATGCTGATTAAGGTGTCGTTACTTGAGGGCGAGTGGATGAGCAGAACACGGTTTGAACAGCGTATTAATCAGTCTAATGGCAGTGCTGGAATGCGTTTGAGGGAGTGGATTCAGTACAGTTTTCCGCTGTCATTTGTAAGCGAGCAATTAAGCTTTTACGCTGGCGATGAGGTGCTTTTCTATTTAAATAAAAGTTCCTTTGGCAGCAGTGGGTTCACTGAAAATCGAGTGATCGCTGGGTTTACCTATTTCTTCAATGCACGCTGGGGAGCGGACCTAGGTTATCTGGGGCAATATGTGGTGAATGATACCGGTCGTGATTTGTTTAGCCATAACCTTATGGCGAATATTCGATACCGCTTCTGAAATCGGTATGACGGCGGAACTTCAAAATTTTCCGGATGAATTCAGCGGTTTTTATGATAGCGTAGCGCAATCTATAGATCTTACATGTAATACCCAAAACTTGAGATGGAAAATGTTGCTTAACATGACCCAAGTCGTCTACGGATTCTACGATTGTCATTTTTTCACTGGCGACCGGTGCGTCACTGACAAATCTTGTTGCGGTCACAGCGTTTGCCGCAAATACGTGAAAGCGTCAGTAAGAATCGAAGATCAGTGATGACTTTGTCTTTCTTTTGTTTAAGGCGGGATCACCCGGAAAGTTTCAACATGAATAGAGTAAGCCACCTATTACGAAATGAATTGAGCCCACATTTAGTCCTTCTCAAAAAAGGAGCAACTGCAATGAAAAATAAAGATCACAATTCACCGTTTAACAACCTCCGGTATATCAATAGACTAGTATTTTGTTTTATCCTAATCTTGTTGATTTCTTGTTCTCAAAGTCATGAAGTCACCACATGGAACGAGTGGTGTGATCACGGGGCCCAAGTGGAGAGTATTGGACATGAAGGCATATTTCTTTCATATAATTTCCCGAAAATCCGGAAAGATTTTATCGAATACTATAACGAAATTTTGGTTGAAGAACTGGTAAGTAACCATTTTTGGGATACCACTATTCATACCAACGAAGCGGCAGAAAATCTTATTAATACCCATAAACTAGGCCTTTGGGTTACGGGAAACCAATTACATTTTGCCAATACACATCTTTCCCATGAACAATTCGAAGGTGATGTGGAGCGGTTCAAAACATTTCTTTCGTTCAAAGCGTTAGAAAACAATAAGTACCATTTAAATCATTTCCAGATGTGTTTATACGAAACAATCGACGAAATGTTTGAATCATTTGTTATCCATACCAAAAAAGAAACCCAGACCATACCATTAGATTTTTTACATAAAGGGTTTTTTACGAAGTCTTAATGATCGCCTCATCCATCCCAACTGTTGATATGGAATAGCCTCTCGCCCAAAAACTTTCTCATTTAAAATGCCTTGTTTTTTGCCAAGTTGACGGGCCATCATTTTTAAGCTTTTTCCTTTCGTTAAGCCCATCACTTTTGATCCCGCATATTTAGGCGGTATGCTTATGCCAATGTGGGTATGATCTCCCATCAAATGGCCTTTTTCTATTGATACTACTCAGCGTATTAAGAGTTTATTTCGCAAAATCAGGCGATTTTCCCTCAAACAGCAAGGTCATAACCAAAGTTACACTCACCCCCTTTTTGCGACAGGTCGATAAATAACAAGATGACTCCAGTTCCGACCGAAAAGCTGGTGACCGATCGCTTTCTTTTCTCAAGCAGCTGTTTTACGTTGTCGATGGCTGCATCAACATCAATTGGTGTCAATCTTCAAACGTGGCACCTGTTTTTCTGTTTTATTTGTGTACAGGTGTATTGTCACATGGGTTTTCAGAGATGGAGTCAGGATATTCGAAATTGGGAATGGTACTCATAGGCTAGTTTAAATCGAGATAAACCGGATCACTATTCTATCCATTCAGTAGGACAATCTGCTCATTAATCTTTTTATATATGCGCCGACTATCTTGATACGTACCGAATCTCCTATTCAAATGCTGTAGGCGTTACCCTATGTGTCACATCTGATCTAAAGCTCTAATCAGCTCCGATAATTGGGATAAATCAATCCCAAGATTCATCCCCCATCCATTCTATTCCCCCTTTTTTGCTCACTGCTTCACGCATTTCATTTGAAG
>CAZZET010000103.1:0-9929 GCA_964653275.1 uncultured Methylococcales bacterium | reverse complement strand
AAGTTAATGCCATGCACAACTTGGTACACATTTTAACCGGTGTTGTTTTCTTTATGACAAAATCGGCAGAGAAACCTGCATGCCTTAGCCTAAAAATTGTGGGAGTTGTATACGCCGCCGTGTCAATTCTAGGTTTTTTTACCGATGGGAATTTTTTACTCGGATTGGTTCGGATCAATGATCCTGATAAGTGGTTGCACGTCGCGCTAGCAGCCGTGATCCTAGCCTCCGGCTTTCTTTTACCAAAATTCCAAGCTAAAGCTGGAACGGCTTAACAGACCATTCACCTAATCATCTGCTACCTAAGGAGACGACACTTACATATTTGGGATTGATCAGTTCGATAATTCTCAACCACTCTATTACAAGAGTTCAAACGACTATCACTACGGAGTCCAAGGACGGACATCCTAGTCATACCATTCCAATGCAATCCAGTCCACATCCAACGCTAGCCACACACAACATTGTAAGTCGTCAAAGGATGAAATCTTCAACGACTTACGAACCCAGCATTGACATGTCATAAGGGGACTTTTTAGAAAGGTCTCGAAAGACCCATTACGTCATGTTCTGGTTAACAATCAACTATTGGCGATGTACAGCTACCGGATGATTGGAACCATCAAACATCGAGGTTAAAAATAACTTCATGAATTCGGTAATGCCAGCGGTATTTTAAGCCAATAAGTCAGAAAATCAGACGAATACTATTCGCAGCTGTAGATAAGATTGTCGTTTAGATTTCCTCCATTTGACTTTCTATCCACGCTTCTGCTTCCCGATTAATTTCACTTGCGGATTTTCCCTTACTATCGATTAAGGGACCTATTCGCATTTGGATGACTCCGGGATACTTCAGAAAGCTATTTCGTGGCCAGAATTCTCCAGCGTTGTGAGCTACCGGAATAACAGGGCAGCCAGATTTATGGGCCAGTAAAGCACCACCACCGCTATATTTCATTTTTTGTCCAGGTGCCACTCGGGTGCCTTCTGGAAACACAACAACCCAGACACCTTTCTTTAACCTCTGCAAACCCTGGTCAACGAGCTGGCGTAACGCTTGCTTCTTCAATCCTCGATTAATAGAAATTGGTTCACATGTAGCTAATGCCCACCCGAAAAAAGGCAACCGCAAAAGTTCGCGTTTTAAAATAAATACCATCGGTGGAAAAATTTTCTGTACTGCGATAGTTTCCCACGCAGATTGATGCTTAGAAAAGATTATCGCCGTCCGATGCGGGATATGTTCCAATCCTTCCACTCTAAAACTGAGTCTACAAAAGAATTTCAACATCCAAAGAACAATCGTGACCCACAAACCTGACAAATAGGTATACCGAAAAATGAAAGTCGATACAGGAAAAGACAGAATCATTAAGGGAGCTATAACCAAAGTTGTCATCGCCATACCAATAAAGAAAATTGTCGAGCGGAGGTAGACCAACAGTTTATTTTCCCAAAACGATATATTTCGCTGCGTCATAAAGATCCTCAAAAACGGGTACTCCAATGGACGGATTTGTTTCCCAGGTTTTAGCACCCTTGCCAGTTTTGACCAAAATTGGTTGTGCGCCAACCGCGACAGCCGCTTCTATATCTTTTAAGGTATCACCAACAAATGGAATGCCATTTAGCTCCACCCCTTTCTCCCGAGCAAATGTTTTCAACAAACCGGGGCGTGGTTTTCTACAACCGCAACCTTCATCAGGCCCATGCGGACAAAAATAGATACTTTCGATTTCTCCACCTTCAGCTTCTACAGATTGCTGCATTTTGGTATGCATCTGCGATAAGGTTTCAAGGCTGAAAAGTCCACGGCCCAATCCCGACTGGTTGGTTATTACCACAATTTTAAAGCCATTTTTATGCAATAACGCTATGGCTTCTAAACTTCCCGGGATAGGTTTCCACTCTTCAGGAGATTTTATATATGCATCGGAATCTTTGTTAATAACGCCATCGCGATCGAGCATAATATAAGACAAAATAGCCTCTTTTGATCTCTTACTGAAGCTTGGAAATATCTGCGATCTGCAGAAACATTGCTTCGATCAGCGTCAGAAGTCTCAATCGATTTAAACGAAGCACAGGATCTTCAGCCATCACCATAACATTATCAAAAAAGGCATCAACCTCATCCCGAATCTGGGCAAGCCTCGTTAATGCATTCGTGTAATCGTGTGATTGCAACAGTGGTTGAAGATCACTTTCAGCTTTGCGGGATGCTTTGAATAATGCCCGTTCTTCGGGTTCAGCTAATACTTCTTCATTGATGTGCTCAAGGGGCAAAGTTTCGGATTTTCTCAAAATATTATGAATACGCTTATTCGCAGCTGCTAAACTCGCGGCCTCAGGCAACAAACGAAACTCCCTGACAGCTTTTAGGCGCATTTCGAAATCGAGAGGTCGCTGCGGAACTATACTAACCACAGCATCGAATTCATCGGGCCGATAACCCCTATCCAGACAGTAACCTTTCTGGCGGTCGACAAGAAAATCGAAAACCATCTGAGGTAATGTTTCCCGATCAAAATCGTGTGAAAAGGAACCAAGACTCTTTTCAATTAACTGGCGAAGGTCCAAATCGAGTTGTTTTTCGATAACAATCCTCAGTATACCCAATGCAGCCCGGCGCAGGGCATAGGGATCCTTATCACCAGTTGGAATCAACCCCGCACTAAAAATTCCCGTAACGGTATCGATCTTCTCCGCCAAAGCAAGCAACAGCCCAGTTTGAGTCTTTGGCAACAATCCTCCCGATTGTTTGGGTAAATATTGCTCTTCGATCGCCATCGCTACCTCCGAGGGTTCTCCATCAGCAATGGCGTAATAACGTCCGATAATGCCCTGCAGACCCGGAAACTCCCCAACCATGTCGGTCAATAGATCCGTCTTTGCTAGTGAGGCTGCATGCTTTACCAATGCTGGATCGACTTTAAGATTTTCAGCAATATGTTCCGCTAAACATTGGACTCGGTAGGTTTTGTCAGCCAAAGTCCCTAATTTTTTCTGAAATACGATGCCTGATAGCAACTCTGCACGACTCGCCAGACTAGTTTTTCGATCCTGTTCCCAAAAAAACTCAGCGTCGGCCAGACGCGGACGTATGACACGTTCATTGCCACGTTTTACACTATCGGGATTGTTGCTATCCAAATTACTAAAGGCAATGAAATAGGGTAAAAGGTTTCCTTCTAGTCCTCTAACAGGAAAATACTTTTGATTGTTTTGCATCGTAGTCGTCAACACCTCAGATGGAAGCTCCAAATAGCGCTTTTCGATATTTCCGGTCACCGCAATGGGCCATTCCACCAATGCCGTTATTTCATTTAATAAGTCCTCTTCTATATGCGCTGTTCCATGAACGGCAGAAGCCGCATCCATGGCTTGCTGACGAATGCTGTTCAACCGCCCCTCAAAATCTACCATGACCATCCCTTTATCCAATAAAAGTTCAGGATAATTTGAGGGACTACTGATACATATAGCTTGGGGATGATGAAAGCGATGACCGTAGCTATTTCGACCCGTAGCGATACCTAAAATTTCGGCATCAATGACGTGGTCACCGTATAAAAGTACTACCCAATGCACCGGACGAACGAATTCGATTTTAAGCGCACCCCAGCGCATTCTCCGGGCAATAGGCAATGCACTTAAACTCTGATTAATAATCGTCGGAATCAGAAGACTTGAAACCTTACCTTTAGTCGCCTTCTTAAAACACAACCATTCGCCCTTGTCCGTTTTGAGCCTATTCAGTTGATCCACAGATGTGCCACAGCTTCGAGCAAAGCCTTCCGCAGCCTGGGACGCTATCCCATCTTCATTAAAAGCTGCTTTAAGCGCTGGACCACGCTTCTCTACAATTTTATCCGGCTGTTTGTTTTCTAGATCGTAAACCAGCAGTGATAAACGTCGTGGCGTGGCAAACGCTTCGATTTTTCCATGCTTCAACTGGTTCTTGGCAAGTCCAACCACAACTTGATCCCGTAGGGAATTCCTGAGGGTTAACAGTGAATGCGGCGGAAGCTCTTCGGTTCCCAATTCAAAGAGCAAGTCCTTAACCTCAACCATGGCTTTCCTCAATTTCATTTTTCAGTAAAGGAAAACCTAGACTGTCACGTCGTTGATAATAATTGTGTGCCACTGCTTTCGCCATATCTCTTACCCGTAAAATATAACGCTGCCTTTCGGTTACCGAAATCGCATGCCGGGCATCGAGCAAGTTAAATACGTGGGAGGCTTTTAAGACCGATTCGTAAGCCGGTAACGATAAATCCTTAGCAATTAATTTGTGGCAAGCCATTTCATAATTATCGAAACAGTGGAATAGGAAATCCACTTCGGCGTACTCGAAATTAAACGCCGACATCTCTACTTCATTTTGGCGATAGATATCGCCGTAGGAAACATCACCTTGATACGTTCGCGTCCAAACCAAATCGTATATACTTTCGACACCCTGGACATACATTGCAATACGCTCAAGTCCGTAGGTAATTTCACCACTCACTGGCTTGCAATCAAGCCCTCCGACTTGTTGAAAGTAAGTAAATTGGGTGACTTCCATACCATTCAGCCAAACTTCCCACCCTAATCCCCAAGCGCCAAGAGTTGGTGATTCCCAATTATCTTCAACAAATCGAACATCATGTTCGAGCAGATCGAAGCCGAGGTAGCGTAACGAACCTAAATAGAGGTCCTGAATATCCTTAGGGGACGGTTTAAGCAATACCTGGAATTGATAATAATGTTGCAACCGGTTCGGATTCTCGCCATAACGCCCATCTGTCGGTCTCCGTGAGGGTTGAACATAAGCTACACACCAAGGCTCGGGGCCGATTGCCCGCAAAAAAGTGGCGGGGTGAAACGTACCCGCACCAACTTCAATATCTATAGGTTGCAGCAAAACACAACCTTTTTCTGCCCAATATTCCTGTAGAGCCTGAATTAATCCTTGAAAAGTGCTAACGTCGTGATTGGAAATATTTGAATCCGGCACGCTAAATTAAATTATGAAATAAAAAAGTCGGTGATTATATAGGATACGTGAAGTCAGCACCTATTATATCGATGACCACATTGGCATCTATCTGCCATTCACCCCTAGATCCATTGATCTACATGAGTGCTAGATTCCACCCGTCGACTTTTAAAAGTTCTTTTTGCAAAAACCGACTTCAACACACTATCCTGGGCGAATTCCCATTGTACAAGCATTAAAGCTCCATTTTTAGGAAAAATTTCTATCTATGTATACGGTAATTAGCCACGATTTTCCTGAAACCACAGATACGCTATCACTTAATGCTCTTATTTTGCACTTGGCTAGTTTCCTCGCTGGACAAGCGGAATAAACACTTCGGTTAGGTTTACTCTTTACTAGCATCATCATTGTATTTTTTTCAAATACTCATCTTCAAGTCAAGTATTTTAAAGTTGCTCAATCCCCATTTAATGGATCTAAAAAAAGCATTGAGGTAGTATAGAAATGAGTTCGATTTCTCAGAACCGGACTGGGAAGTGTTCAATGATAGGAGTGATCAGTGTTACTGAGAAAAATATTTTATTTGGTTGCAATTGGTTTTCTTTTGGCAGCGTGTGCATCAGATGAACCACCAAAGATAGTTGATATAGCTGTGGTGGAGGAACCGGTTACCAACCCTGCTGATCAACAGTATGCCATTCTAAAGAACCTGTTTTCAACACACCTGAATAGTAAAGATTTGCAACACGCTAAACGGTTAATAAATGACATTAAAAGTGCGTACCCTCCTAACGATCCCCGCAGAGAAATGATTTTGTTAATGGAAAAGTACACAAAAGAAACTATCGCTAGCCGCTCGGAAATTACCTCCCTCAACCGGAAGCTAAAAACTCTGGAGGCCGAAGTTACCCGCCAAGGGAAAGCATTAAAAGATGTTCGACGAAGTTTAATGAGTCAATAATCAAATAAACTTCTTCCCCACCCTTACACCAACATTTTTTTCACAATTCCAATTGGGAGTTGATCTTCTTTATCAACTCTGGAAAATCAACCGGTTTTGAATCGTAGTCGTCGCAACCCACATCCAGTGCGCGTTGACGATCTCCCGCCATGGCATGAGCGGTTAGCGCAATTATCGGAATAGAAGCGGTCTCGGGATCAGATTTCAGGCAGCGCGTCGCCTCCCAGCCATCGATGCCAGGAAGGCTCATATCCATTAGAATCAAATCAGGTGGAGCAGCCGTTGCCATTTCAATACCTTGTTGTCCAGTCACCGCATTAGCCACTTCAAATCCTTTTCTTTTTAGTCGCCTAGACAACATATCCCGATTCATTTCATTGTCCTCTACAAGTAGAATTTTGGTCATATCGCATTATTCCAATAGTGTGAGTTCATCCAGAGCTTCCCACAATCCTTCTACTAAGGATTCCTGATTTGCACCACATTTAGTAATAATAATCCCTCCTTTATTTTTCACCTCAATCAATTCATTTTCGGTCATATCCTTACCTGTCACCACAACTACAGGAATACTACGCCATGTGGGGTTCACACGAAGACGATTGAGAAATGTAATTCCATCCATCTCTGGCATCATCAAGTCCAAAATAATAAGTTGAGGCACCGATTGCTTTAGCTTCACTAGGGCGTCAAGACCATTAGTGGCTTCGACTATCTGCCATTTTTCTGATCCAAATATCTTTCCATACATTTGCCGAACGTCCTTATCGTCGTCAACAATTAGGATTTCAGCGTTTAAACTGTCCTGTAAAAGCGTATTTAAAGTTCCAATTAGAGTTTTTCTATCAATAGGTTTGGATATATATTGAGTGGCACCTAACGAATATCCTAATTCCTGCTCGTCTGTCATTGTCAACATGATAACGGGGATATGAGCGGTTTTTGGATCATCCTTTAGTGCCTTTAGAACCGCCCATCCATCCATTTTAGGCATCAAAACATCCAGGGTAATGGCGCATGGTCTGGTTATTTTCGCTAATTTCAAACCTTCGGTACCCGAAAAAGCAGAAACTATGGAAAAGCCGTTCTTAGCCGTTAGTCGCCTTAGTAAATCATGCATCGTATTGTCATCATCGATTACAAGAATTTTCTTGCCAGGCGCATCGTTGCTAGAGTGTTCAGCCAGTGTTTTTTGCTTTTCAGAAACAATCAATGGAAGTGTAAATGTAAAGATCGATCCTTCATCTGGTTTGCTTTCGACTGTAATACCACCACCCATCACCTCAACGAAACGTTTACTGATGGCAAGCCCTAATCCTGTTCCACCATATTCTCGAGTAGTGGAATCAACCACTTGGGTGAATTCATCGAACACTTTGGTGGCCTGCTCTGGTGTCATCCCTATTCCAGAGTCACTAATTTTAAACTTAACCATATCAGCACCAGCTATTTCACATTGACCAACGCTCAGGTCAATATGCCCTTGATTGGTGAATTTGCTGGCATTACTTAATAAATTAAACAGGGTCTGCCGAACCTTGGTGGAATCAGCCTTCATATAGTTTAAAGTGTCATCAATACTCAAATTTAACTGATTACCATTTTTTTCAACCAGCGGCCGAATAGTATTCAACACATCATGTACCATATCCCTAATATCGAAAGACTCGATGAAAAGAGTCATCTTACCGGCTTCTATTTTCGAAAGGTCGAGCACGTCGTTGATTAAAGCCAATAAATGCTTCCCAGCAGACCGAATTTTGACCAGATCATCGGAGAAGGATTCCAACTCCATTTCTTCAGCATCTTCTATCAAGATTTCACTATAGCCAATAATGGCATTCATTGGCGTTCGAAGTTCGTGACTCATGTTTGCTAAAAAAGAGCTTTTTGAATGGTTCGCCTTCTCAGCATCGACACGAGCGGAGCGGGCTGTTTCCAAAGCATTTTTTAATTCAGAGGCCATATGATTAAAACTCGCCGCGAGCACCCCTATTTCATCATCCCTCTTGATCTTGATCTGATAATCCAGATTGCCATCGGCAAAAGAATCCGCTCCTTTTTTCAGGGTCAAAATATTGTTTCGAATAAAACGGACAAGGAAAAAACTAATCGCACCAGCCAAAATAATGGATATTGAGAAAATCCAGAGATTCAAATTCCGGATAAATTGAGCTGTTTCCGTATCGTATAAAGCGGACACCATAACCGATTTTTTTTCCTTATCCTGAATCTCAGCTAGCTTATCCAAAAGCTGAGCTATTTCCTTTTGTGGTAGGGGAGATGGATTTTTAGCAGATGATAAATAAAGGTTAAGCCACTGGTTCTTTATATCTCGGTAAGATTCTGCGAAATCATCTATCGCTTCAAAGTGATTACTCCCTGATAAAAGGCGCAATTTTTGAACATAATCGCTGATTCCATTTAGTTGAGTCTCAATTTTTTGGACTTCTTCAGGGCTAAGTTTTTCCGTATTGATACTGAGTCGGAGTTTGTAATATAGAGTCGCCTGTTTTACACGTTGTCGAAATTCATTTTCGACAGACGAAGCCAACATCTGTCTTTCAACCGAATCCCGAAGGGCTGCCAGCGTTTTAGCCCGCTGCCCGCTTCCCCATAAATTAATCGCAAGATTGCCCGCGAACAGGCTTAAAATCAGTGCAAATGATAAAATTAACCGTTGACCGATACTCAGTCTCATTTTGATTTCTGCTTACTACCCGGAAAACTGCCTTAGAATATTTAGCTTTTACAAAAATTACAATAAGTCTTATTTAATGAACCTTTAAAAAAGAGACCCAATTCATACTCAGAAAAGGATTCATTGAGGAAGTGCTCAACGTACTGCCCCCCAATCGTCCACTTGTTACAACAAAAGCTGAGAGGATCAAAATCTAGGCTCCTAGAACTAGCATATTGTAGGGTATATGACACATCCTGAGTAGCAAGTTTTCTCGAATTTCTAAATTATCCTTTCTTTTTCGACATGGAATTTAATCCTCCAAGAATTCACTACGTTCGAGTACTAGCCTTGGAATTTTCGAAGCTTTTTTCCTCATGTAGAAATCAGAACTTGGGTATTTAGGTTATGTTTTGCGGACTTTAACAAACTTGAGTCTTAATCATCTTAAGAGTTTTTAATCTCACTTCATAGCGTATTAGTTATCTTCAAGTGGTGCATGATGGGTGACAAGAACTTTTCTGACTTTGCTTACAATGACTGGAACCTCAACAGAAAACTGTGAAACACGCGATTTTGGACTAGCACGAAAAGAACGCGTTCTTTCAATGGCTAAAACAGTACCATTATTTGAAATCAGTTCGATATCTATGTGGCCGCGAATATCGCCCCGAGCGTCATTTTTTTTGTGAATCTCACCTGAAATTAATAAACTGGATTTATTGGATGTAACCATCACTCGTGACAGATGGGCATGGTCTGATGATACAGTTACTATATCGATTTTCTCTTTGTATCCCTGATTTCCAGACATAAGGGTACAACCAGAAAATACTAGCGTCATCAACATCACATTGGCTATAGCCCTAATTGATTGATAAATTGGTTTCATATTCGTTCTCCGCCAGTAATATTACCCGATAATCGTTTTGAATCCACCGGTGAAGCAAACCATTTATAAAGTGCCGGGATAACCAGCAACGTCAGCAGAGTCGACGTAACCAGCCCTCCCACTACAACCGTTGCAAGAGGTCGCTGTACTTCGCTACCGGTTCCAGACGCGGCAAGTAGCGGTAGCAATCCCAGCGCAGTGGTTACAGCGGTCATTAAGACCGGGCGCACTCTCAGACAGGCACCGTGAACCGAGGCTTCATCAATCGGGATGCCGTCCAACACCAGCTGATTGAGGTAGGTAACTAGTACCATTCCGTTTTCGAGCGCGATGCCGAACAAGGCTATAAAGCCAACCGAAGACGGGACCGATAGGTTTTGCCCGCTGATTGCCAGGGCAATGA
>CAZZET010000102.1:0-10145 GCA_964653275.1 uncultured Methylococcales bacterium | reverse complement strand
ACGCGGTGCAACCGTAAAGAAGGGCCACCAGCAAGACCAATAGGTTTAGGCTGGATTTTAGTCTGGTCAAAGCGAATCTGTTGGGCTGGTATCTGTCCGTGCCACGATCAGCACACCCAGAAAAATCAACAAAATGCCGGCAGTTCGTGTTATCGAAATGGTTTCGTTCAAACGGGGCCAGGTGGCCGCGCCGATGTAGACCAGTACATAATTCATGCTCAACAATGGATAGGCGAGGCTCAGTTCATACTGGGCCAACGCTCTCATCCAGCAAAGCAGGGAGGCACCATAGCAGATTAGGCCTCCTAATACCCAAGTTAACACGGGAAGAATCATGCCGAAATTACCGGCTGTTCGCGGCAAAGACAGAAACAGGTTGTTGTCGTGCAGAGCCAGCATGCCGGCTTTCATAAACAACTGTGCGAGGGAAGATAGCAGGATGCTGCCTCCCACGAACAACATCCCATTAGAGTAACGGCTCTTATTCATGACAGTGATATTAGGACGATTCCTGAACAGATCAGCGCCACACCCAACCACCGGGTCACTGAAACGGCTTCATTGAGATGGTAGCGTGAAACCAGGATAACCAGCACAAAACCAATGCTGAGAAAAGGAAACGCTTTACTCACTTCCATCCGGTAAAGAATAACTAGCCAAAGCACCATACCGGCAGCGAGACAGGTAACAGCCCACCAGGTTTCCGACTGCCTAAAAACACTTTTCAGAAAATGTGCTTTGGCTGGCATCGCTGCCACTTTAGTCGCGCTAATTTTCTGCAATAATTGTCCGCCGGTCGTAAATAGTACTGAGAGTAGAATGAGAAGGTAATCCATGGGGTTACAAAAAAGCGAACCTGCGTAGTGAGTCTATCTTGGCACATACCACATTTTGATAATTCCGTAGCTATACTCTCTTGCGTTCGGTGGAAGCCGCTGTTCTATCGCCAGACAATGCTTCTTGCAAAAAATGGCCACTGGATAGTGCGTTCTTTTCTGCTCCAACAATTCAACGAATGCTTGTGGGTCCAAAAGACGCCCCGAAGCCTCGGGGTAAAGAAGGCCATATTCAAGTTCATGGCGGTCCAATAGATAGACATCGTCACGTTTTAAATACCAATTTACTGCCCGAACAATCTTTCCGCTTGCAACGACAACGGTATCACCCGTTATCAGATGGCGATGCTGATTAAAAAACGGGCTCGCTGCCTTGCGTTCCAATAATCCCTGGGGTATGACCCAGGGCGAAACAATCAAAAGTGGCACGATAACCAACAATACACCTCCAAGCCGGAGGTTGGGCTGGCTACCCAAAAAGGCTGTCAAACCCCCGATCACTCCCATAATCAGTACTGCCAGTACAGAGATTACCTTCCAGGTCTCATCTCGATCGAAAGCCGGTGCGCTGAAATCAGAATACTGTTTGATCAACATTGTAATCACAACGCCGAGCAGAAACATCACATTCAAGAGCATGCCAAACTCAAACAGTCGCGTTTCCTCTCTTTGCAAATACCGGGAAAGCCCTAATGCGATTAGAATGGCTAACGGCGGAAAACAAGGGAGAATGTAGGTCAGCAATTTTCCCTTGGAGGCAGAGAAAAAAAGCAAAGTCAGAACAAACCATGACCAAAGAAGGCACGTCTGGGGCGTTTTGTCGCCCTTGCCGAATTTCGTGCGCAAACCTGCGATCACCGCAGGCAGTAGGCTTGTCCAAGGGATTCCTAACAACGGCAGATAAATCAAAAAAAAATGGAAGGGTTCCTTGTGTTGAGCATCATCAGCAAAAAAACGTTGAATATGTTCGACCCAGAAAAAATAATGCCAGAAATCCTCTTCCCGCAGATAAATCATAATGGACCACGGTAGAATGACCGCAAAAGCGCCCAGCAACACCCACAGGCTTTGAACCAGACAGGAGCGCCAAAAGCCCTGCCAAAACATCCAGGGAACCAGTACTAATACGGGTATCGCCAGAGCGAGAAAACCCTTGGTCAGGAACCCTAAACCCAAAAATATGCCAGACACCCCACTATAGCCAAAGGCCTTGCCGCTATCTTTTTCCTGGAGGGCTCTAGCGTATGCCATGATGCCGCCAGTCAAAAACAATACCAGCAGATTATCAAGCACAGCCAATCCACCGATGATATAGACGCCAGTGAAAGTAAGATAAATAAGTGTGGACCATAAGGCGGTTCTTTGATCCCCAAATTCCCTGCGGACAAACAGAAAAATCAACAACGCCGTCAAACCCACCGCGAGCGCACCAGGAAATCTCACTGCAAAAGCATTCTCTCCAAAGACAGCAATGGATAGAGCATTTGCCCAGTACCCGAACGGTGGTTTCTCGAAGTAACGTAGACCGTTTAGGTGCGGCACGATCCAGTCGCCACTTTCCAGCATTTCGCGAGGTATTTCTGCGTAACGGGTCTCGTCAGGCACAAACAATGGGTGTGAACCGAGAGGTAACAGGTACAACAGCAGATACGGTAGTACTGCTGCAATTGCAAGCAGGTACCGACTGTCTCGCTGCTTATCAATGAGTGGAAGACTAACAGTCATATTTCTTCGTATTGTGATTGCCAACAGACATTGCCTTCCCGACCAGCAACAGGTCGATGTACAACCCCAGCGGTTGAAATCCTGCTTCTATCAGATGGAAGTAATGCGCTCAGCGGTCCAAATTCAATCTGCTTTGTTTTTGCGCGTTCTAGAAAATCACGAAACACGTCACGGCGGGAAAGTCCCTCCACTTCGGCATGGATTGTCAACACATTCAAACCTTGAGGCTGGATCATGGATAATAAAAAGTCATTATAGTTGTCGTCACTAATGCCATTTCGGCCAATTACTTCATCGTATGTGGGTAGCGTAACCGGTATTTGGGGTGTGCAAACCCGATCACCGACGATGGGTCGAAAAATGCCTGTTCCCCGGCAATCGCTGTTGTAGTGCAAAACGAATTCTTCTTTTTCCTCCAGCACGGCCTCGCTGCACTTCCAGCCCGCAACTGCTGAACATTTGACTTGTCTACCGAGAATCCGGGCTAACTCATCCATACCCAGACCCAGTTGGTTTTTTATTGCCATGCGTGACATCCGGTCAACACCTGTTTGCCAGAGATGGTGATCCCATGCATGAAACCCTATTTCGTGGCCGGCCCGATCAGTGGCCTGGATGACATCCCCCAAACGTTTACCAATGCTCAACCCCGGCCAGAAGGTGCCCTGAAGAAGAATCCTCCAGCCGTAAAGATTGACCGCCTTTGAGCGCAACATCTTGCTTAGGAAAGCCGGTTTCAAAAGGCGCCACAAATGCCGCCCCATATTGTCAGGACCGACTGAAAAGAAGAAACTTCCCTTGAGTTGATAATCAGCGAGGAGATCCAGCAAAAAAGGTACGCCTCGTTGCGTACCCCGATAGGTGTCAACGTCTATTCGGAGCCCAACACGATAGTTCTCAGAATTATGTGCCATGTAAGACGATCATCTGCTCATCGTTAGAATTGATGGTGTTAGTCAGTCCATGGGATTCAGCGTATTCCTGAAGGAAAAAATCCAAGGTGGATGCTACTGACTCCGACAGCGAGATCCGGGGTTCCCATTTCAGCAATCGTTTTGCATTATCGATGCTTGGTCGGCGGTGTTGTACATCCTGATAGCCTTCTCCATAATAGGCATGACTCTCGGTGGCCTGCATTCCGGCAAAAGGTGGAAAATGAGACCGCAAAGGGTGGGCTTCGAATGCCTCAAGCAAGATTTCCGCGAGCTCTCGAATACTGGCTTCGTTTTCAGGGCTGCCGATGTTAAAAATTTGCCCATCACAGACCCCGCCGGGGTTTTCGATAATCCGGAACAAACATTCAATACCCTCGGTTACATCGGTAAAACAGCGTTTCTGAGCACCTCCGTCAATCAACTGGATGGGCATACCCTCAACCAAGTTTAGAATCAATTGAGTAATGGCTCTGGAGCTACCGATCCTGGCCGATTCCAGGGAATCAAGGCGGGGACCGATCCAGTTAAAAGGTCGGAACAAGGTAAACTTAAAGCCTTCTGATCTGCCGTAGGCCCAAATGACACGATCCAAAAGCTGTTTGCTGATTGAGTAAATCCAACGCTGTTTGTTGATCGGACCCACAATCAGATGAGAATTATCCTCATCAAAATAGTCATCATTACACATCCCATAGACCTCTGAAGTGGAGGGAAAAACTATGCGCTTATTGTACTTGACACAGTAACGGACGATACGAAGATTCTCTTCGAAATCGAGCTCAAAGACACGCAGTGGATTACGGATATATTCGATGGGTGTTGCAATCGCGACCAGAGGGACGACGACATCGCATTTTTTGACGTGATACTCGATCCATTCCCGGTGGATCGAAATATCCCCTTCATGAAAATAAAAATCAGGTTGATCGCCCAGGTGTTGGATTGCATCATTATTGAGGTCCATGCCATGGACTTCATAAGTGCCTTCCTGGAGCAGGCGCTGGGTAAGTGCGTTGCCGATAAACCCGTTGACACCAAGAATAAGGACACGGACCTTTCTGATGTTCAATAGCTCGTGCTTAGGTGCCGGATTAAACCGCAATCCTGGAACGAGATCGAGTTCTTCGGCGATTTGTTCACCCGTCACATAAACTCCGCCTGGATACTGGCCAAAATCGATTTGCAATGCACCTTCACCACACGCGACAAGCAAGGGCTTAACCGACAGGACGGTACCGGGTTCCCTATCCGATGTATTAGTAGCCAATGGCTTTGTTTTCCAGAGGGTAATTTTTTGCTCTTGCCGGAAAGTAAACGCGCCCGGGTAGGGACGGGTAACGGCTCGCACTAAATTGTTGATCGCTCGACTGGGAATACTCCAGTCTATTGCGCCATCGGCCGGGGTGCGCCGTCCAAAATAAGTGGCGACCGAATGATCCTGAAGTTGGCGTGGCGCAGTATGGTCTTTGATCAGAGGTAGGAACCTATCCAACAGTTGGCTGGCTGTCTCGACCGTTTTTTTGTTTAGAGAAACGGCGCTCTCTTTTTCGTCGATGGCAATAGTCTGCTGACTGACAATATCGCCATCATCAGCCCGTTCTGTCATGTAGTGCAGGGATACGCCGGTCTCTGTTTCACCATTGATAATCGCCCAGTTGAGCGGAGCCCGTCCCCGGTATTTCGGAAGCAGTGACCCATGCAGGTTCAAACAACCGAATTTAGGAATATCAAGGATGGCTTTGCCAATCAGATCACGGTAGTAGAAAGAAAACAAGATATCGGGTTCGAGTGTTCTGATTCGATCGACCCAAAGGGGGTGATTAATATTATCCGGCACGAATACCGGAATACGATGGTGGGAAGCCAGCTCTGCCACCGAATCGAACCAGTTAGATTCATCCGGATTATCCTGATAAGTAAAGACAGCCTGAATTTCAAACCCGTTTCGAAGCAGTGCTTCGATCCCACCGCATCCCATATTGTGGTATGCGGTGACAATAGCTTTCATGCTAGTTTCCTTGATTTAGATTGATCGAGATTGGCGCTGTCCATGGGTGTTCCCACGACGTCACCGACAAAATAGCGGGGTCTAGCTCTAACGTCATTATAGATTCTGCCGATGTACTCACCGATAAGGCCTATCGCTAACAACTGGATACCAATGAAAACGAACAGCACGGCAAAGATGGTGATGACGCCTTCCGCTGCCCAGGCCGCGCCATACAATAGGCGCATGCCCAATAGAAGCAGGCTAAAAAGGAATCCAACCAGTGCAAAACCTCCGCCGAAAAGGCTCAGCAATCGCAACGGAAAATTGGTCATGCTGGTCAGCAGGTCGAATTGGAGATTGATCAGCTTCCAGAGGTTGTATTTCGATTGATCATTTTCCCGTTCCGCATGACCGACGTTTACCTCGTCCGTCCGGTTGGCAAAGGAATTCGCCAGGACCGGAATGAAAGTGCTACGCTCATGGCATTGCAGCATTGCGTCGATAATGCGTCGCCGATAGGCACGCAGCATACAACCATAGTCATGCATCATGACGCCGGTCGACTTTTGTACCGCCTTATTGATCAAGCGTGATGATAAGCGGCGAAACAATGTGTCCTGACGGTTCATCCGTATACTCCCGACCACATCACACCCTGATTCGATCGGCGGCAGCATTTTGAAAATCTCCTCCGGAGGATTTTGCAGATCCGCATCCAGCGTGACGACCACTTCGCCTCGAGACTGAGCGAATCCGGCCATGACGGCGGCATGCTGCCCATAATTACGGTTGAGAAAGACTCCTATGATCGGACTTTCCGGTTCCATGGCGGCGCCGCGGATAATATCTTGAGAATTGTCGCTACTTCCGTCATCAACCAGAATAATTTCGTGAGGTTTGTTTAGCGTTACACAGACTGCCCGGCAACGCTGCATCAGCTCTGGAAGATTAGCCTGCTCGTTGAAAACCGGGATAACCAGTGACATCCAGGGGGTATGCATTATTTTGTTTTTATTCTTGTTAATATTGATTTGATTGCTGCGACGACACGGCTGACATCTTCCTGTCTCATATCCGGAAACAAGGGCAACGATAAAATTCGCTCTGAGTTCCATTCGGTGTTGGGTAACCCACCTTCAGGAAGTAACGGCATATGATCACGGTAGTATTTCTGCGAGTGAACCGCCCGAAAGTGGAGTCCGGTTCCGATCCTCTTCTCGCGCAGGGCGTCCATGAATGCATCCCGCTCCAGCCCTGTCCGTTCCACATTCAACCGCACTACGAACAGGTGCCATGAATGTTGCATCGGATAGTCCGGGAGACCGAGTGGTTCAATTTCATCAACAGCGTCTAATTGATTTTGATAGTCTGCCGCCAGAGCTGTCCGCTTACGATCCATTACTTCCAGCCGGGCCAACTGACCAATACCCAGAGCCGCATTCATGTCCGGAAGGTTGTATTTGAAACCCGGCTCCAGGACTTCAGCCTGGGGCGCACGCTGCTGGGTCTCTCGGTCAAAGGCATCGACACCCAGGCCATGAAATTTCAGGCGACGAATGCGTTCTGCCAGGGATTTATCATCGGTGCAGAACATGCCGCCTTCTGCCGTAGTCAAATTTTTAATCGGATGAAAAGAAAAAATTGCCGTACCCTGCTGGCCGATCATTCGATTTTTGTAAGCAGAGCCTATGGCGTGTGCAGTATCTTCAACCAGAGGAATACCTCTGGCCACAGACAAGCCCTGTATCTTGTCAAGATCCAGTGCGGCACCTGCAAAGTGTATGGGGACAATTAACCGGGTTCTTCGACTGATATGGGGCTCAATCAAGTCGGCTGTCGTCATCAGCGTATCCCGATCCACATCCACTAATACCGGTGTTGCGCCCCTGGCAACAATCATATTGACCGTTGAGACCCAAGTTAGAGAGGGCGTAATCACTTCATCTCCCGGCCCTATGTCCATAGCGTGTAATAACAAATGCATCCCCGCGGTTGCGGACGAAAGCGCTATCGCATGCTGACACCCGACCCGCTCACAAAAGCGCCGTTCGAATTCTGTCGCTTTAGGACCTGTCGTAATCCAGCCGGATCGAAGCACATCGATGACTTGCTGGATCTCCTGCTCACTGATGGACGGGCGGGAAAAAGGCAAAAATCCATTGTCCGTGGAGGTCTCTCGTTTCGGTCTTATCATTTTTGATGCCGGAAAAAATCAAGATTGTTTATACCGTACTAATTTCGATCTACATCTTAATTCCCCAATCTGAAGAAAAGCTGAGGAACCATAAAATAGAAATTCCTTTTCCTAAAGGTGTCCCGCTATTGTGTACTCTGATTCCAACAAAAGAAACTTGCTTGGTATAATCTGAATCATAAAATGCCGAGGCATAGGACACAATGAAACTATTACTGGTGGAAGATTCTAAACGGCTTCAGCGATCAATCAGTGCGGGATTACGAAATTTTGGTTATGCTGTCGATCAGGCATACGATGGCAAACAGGGGCTTTCTTTCGGTGAAACCAACAGCTATGACGTTATCATTCTTGATCTTATGCTGACTGAAATCGACGGTCTAACGGTACTTGCCCGACTACGCCGGAAAGGTATTAAATCCCATGTTTTGATTCTTTCCGCCAAAGACCAGATGGAAGACCGCGTTCGGGGATTGAACCTGGGAGCAGACGACTATCTGGTGAAACCCTTCTCATTTGACGAATTGTTGGCACGCATCCGCGCCTTGCTCCGACGCCAGCTCGATAGCAAGGCACCAGTCGTTGAAATCGGGCCCATTTGCATTGATACCCTAGGTTGCAAGGTATCCTTCAATGGTAGTGCTGTACATCTAACGCGCTCGGAATTCATCCTCCTGGAGTATCTGGTTGGCCGGCGTGGGCAGGTATTTTCCCATGATCAAATCATTGATCAACTTTACGATAGCCAAACTTACGTGACGAGAAATGTAGTTGAAGTGCATATCAGTCAAATTCGGAAAAAGCTCAATGCCGCGGGTGCACCGGTGTTGATCAAGAACAAGAGGGGTTTCGGATACGTTGTCGAATAAAATCTATTCCATAGGAAGACAGCTTACCCTTGTTGTCATTCTAGGCGTAGCCCTTGTTCTTGCGGCTTCATCGGTTCTGCTGAATATCGTAACGGGCACGGAAATGAAAAAATTTTTCGACTACGCTCTGTTGGATAAAGCGCGCGCTTTGGAAACATTGACCGAAATAGATAAAGGTAAGATCGACCTCGAATTTGTAGATAAGATTATGCCAGAATTCGAAGATAAAAAAGACCCACAATATTTCGAGCTATGGGTCGATGGGAATACAGTCATTGAGCGCTCAGGCTCGTTGAATGATCATGACCTTCCACAGACCGGTTTGCAACTTGGCGAACACCGGTTCGGCGACCTGGTATTGCCGGACGGCCGCTTGGGGCGACTTGTCGAAATCACGTTTGTGCCCCAAGTGGAAGATGATAATGAAAACGATCAATGGATGACTGGAAATAGTCGGATAGCTTTTCCGGCGGTAACCCTGGTTGTTGCCAGGGAACGTGTCAGTCTTGATCGCCAAATCATGACCAACCGGGTCACTATCACTGCTACGATGAGTGTGGTACTCGTTTTGATTGCAATCCTGGTCAGTAAGTACGTAAAAGACGGTTTTTCACCGGTTAATCGACTGGCCTACCAGGTTCAAAATATAAACGAAAATCAACTGGGAACGAGAATCACCCACCAGGGGCCACAGAGTATTGAGTTGGCACCCATAGAGCAGCAGATTAACCATCTTCTCGACCGGTTGGAGAAGGCCTTTGCAAGGGAGCGGCAGTTTTCATCCGATGTCGCCCACGAACTGCGAACACCCGTGGCGGAACTTAAGTCTCTCGCTGAAGTGGGAGGGATGCGCCCTGAAGATCAGGACACTGTCTTGGCATTTTTTAACGATGTGAAAATTATAGTCCGGCAAATGGAAAAAATCGTAACGAGTTTGCTTACGTTGGCACGACTGGACGCGGAACGGGGCCGGATTAATACTGTTCGCTTTCTACTGAGTGACTTGGTGGATAGCACTTTACATCGGATACCGGAAGTTCCGAAAAATAACAAGTTTTTTGAAAACAGTGTACCCCGTGATCTTGCCATTCACACGGACAAGGATAATCTTGAGATAATTTTGAAAAACCTACTCCTCAATGCAATCGCATACAGTCCGAAAGGGGCAATTATCAGGATCAGCACCGAACGGTATGAACAGGGGGTTCGCCTTTTCGTATCAAACCCGGCCACTGATCTGGACACCGCGGATATCCCCCATATGAAGGAGCGTTTTTGGCGTAAAGACCAAGCGCGAAGCAACTCTCAGCACAGTGGCTTGGGGTTGTCGCTCGTCGACGGGTTGGCAGCGGCAATGGGATTGGAGATGAAACTTGAGCTAAACAGCAATGGGGAATTTACTGTTTACTTATTCACCCTCTCTACTAGTCCTCTCAATTAGCGGCTAACTCCTAACATTAAGCCATCGGCTCTGCCGGTGCGATGCAAGTAGGTTTGGCAGTTCCGGCGTAAATACTGACAAATTCTCCTCAGAACCCGCCAAGTTCAGACAACCTAATGGAATGGTCCGCCCCACTTCCTAACCGGCCTCACAAG
>CAZZET010000101.1:0-10153 GCA_964653275.1 uncultured Methylococcales bacterium | reverse complement strand
CAAGACTGAGCTTCAAAAATAACCTTTTTCTTCCTTTGTCACATGTCTGCGGGAGCTATTGGGTTCTGCAGATATTCTCTTAAGTGATTAATTCTAATTGATGAAGCGTGCAATAGTTTTTTGTTCCGTGTTATTTTTCTCGCCCTTTGGCTTGACTCAAAATGAACTAGGGCTCCCTAGATTACAGATACCTAGGGATAATCCGCAATCACCAGAGAAAGTTGTTCTCGGGAAAATGTTGTTTAACGATACCCGATTGAGCGCTGACAAAACCATTAGTTGTGCTAGCTGTCACCAAGAAGACAAAGCCTTCACGGATGGTCTGCCAGTTGCAAAGGGTATATATCAGCTTGAAGGAACACGTAATACACCAACCATAGTCAATTCCGCGTTTTATACCCGATTATTCTTTGACGGTCGACGACTAACTCTTGAGGCGCAAGTACTTGACCCGTTCATGAGCCCGATAGAGCATGGTTTGAAAGATCATCGGCCCATTTTGAAACTTGTCCGGGAGGACGTATTCTATGGAGATAAATTCAGTGATGCTTTTAACGTAGATGCAACAGAAATTACCATGCCGCATGTTGCCAAGGCTATTGCAATTTACGAACGGACTTTGATTGCTGGAAACTCACCCTTTGACAAATATTTCTTCGGTGGCGAGAGGAATGCGCTTTCAGAGGCAGAAATTCGCGGTCTAAATCTTTTTCGGCGCAAAGGTAATTGTGCTAATTGTCATGAAATAAGTTGGAACAATGCATTGTTTACAGATAACCGGTTTTATAATATCGGTGTCGGATTTGCCCGCTTAAATTCAGTGCTAGAGAAGTTTATGCAATCATTGCAAAGTACTCAAAATAAGCTTAGGCCTGATCAGATGTTGATGTTAACTAATGTTCAGCGTTCGGAACTTGGCCGATATAAAGTAACCCAAATTTCATCTGACATTGGAAAATTTAG
This sequence comes from uncultured Methylococcales bacterium, assembly GCA_964653275.1. Taxonomy (GTDB): domain Bacteria; phylum Pseudomonadota; class Gammaproteobacteria; order Methylococcales. The sequence goes on along the minus strand of CAZZET010000101.1, from coordinate 9,190 downwards.
AACGCCAACTTTACGCAATATCTCGTTAACCGCGCCGTATATGCATGATGGAAGCATGAAGACGTTGGAAGAAGTAGTGGAATATTATAATGGTGGTGGAGACAAAAATAGATTTTTGGATCCTGCGATCTTTCCACTACAACTGACTGAAAAGGAAAAATCCGACATCGTGGCTTTTCTACGCGTGCTCACAAGCCCAATATTTGTTAATCAAATATCCGTGAATTAAGCTGGGCACTAATAAAGCCATTGATGGATGCGTCGAATAAACCAACTTCAAATAGTTTCTTTAATACTTTCATTTGGATTTAACCGATAGTGATATCCTAACTTAATCCTAAACGTCACGACTCATGGGGATCTTGTTAATTTCATAACATTCCTTTCCATCTCGGCATCCCAACGAGGCCTGAGCAATGTCTCGGCCTTCTATCTATAAATCGGAAACAGTCCCATTCAGACCCAGTGTTACACCGTTAAGCGATTATAAACTAATTTGTTTTATAAAATGCTAGTAGAGCTGATTCCATGAAGCACAATCGGTAGATATTTAAAATTTGTTTAGCACGCTACAATTAATGATTAATTGTGCTATTAAACGCAAAGATTAGGTGGTGCTAGAAAATGAAAAAGGCTGAATTACAGAATGCGTTCTCCGAAGACGGATCCCTACCATTCGAACTTCGAGAACACGAAGTAAGTCGGTGGGTTAGTGACCTCCCGGTTACCGATATACAGCGATGTTGCGGTTTGGTTCTTCCAACACTGAAAGTACTCAACAGGCAACCGATGCCGGCAATTGCCCGTTTTGAGACTCTTGAAGAGCTAAGGCCTCTCATCTTTTTACTGTCGAAAAAGTTGGAATCCCAGTTCATAGGTGCGCATTTCCCGTTAGAGAAGACAACTTACGAATGTACCCACAATTATATAGAGTTTCACCGCGAACTGGCGCACGGTTACGAATTGGTATGCCTGGACAGGTCATTTGCCGACCCTATTCATTTTAACGATTTACTCCGAGCCCGGACTCTACACCGGGCACTTCAGTCCTTTACACTCGTATTAGTTCAACAGGGTCTTCTATATCAAACGCGAAGTTTTGACTCTTGGTCAAAAGTTTATGCGATATATAGTAGGGCTGAACAATACGGAATCGAGAAGGTACGAGTTAAGGATGGCGAAACTGGAACCGAATCCAATGTTGGCGATGTTTTCAAATCCATATTATTATTCGCACTGAGTGAGACGGCCCAATACCAGCACCATGATATTTTACGAATTTACAAGTTTTTTAGTCAATTTTCTCGTTATGTTGTAATAAGAACCGCTGGTTGTAAAGCCGACGAAAATATCGCTTCGCATTATTTTAAATTAGATTCGGGTGAACCACCGGGGCGTTTGGTCGATGGTAAGACAGTCGGCGATAATAGAGTTTATCGATATTTGTCGATCCAGCCCATGATCCAGTTAATTGGAGAGCATCTATTGTCGTCAACAGCGTCGAACAAAACGCTGGCTTCTAACGCCTTACCCGAGGCAGCTATCCTAAGTCGTGTTGTTCACCGAATTGAATCACTTAAGAAACGAAATTTCACACGTTTACCCGAAACAGCAGAATACAAATTGGTCTTTGGTTTAGATCATCTGATCGCCGTTTTTACAAATCAAATCAAAGTTGGAGTTCAACCAGAAAAACCCAATGCTACGTTTGAATTTGATGATGTGAATGATGGTGATAGAAGCAACAGAGACTTACCTGTCGCTATGAATGAATCACCAATTCGAGTTAACGAAAAAGATGTATCGAACGAAAATGCTAACCATAAAGCATCCCAATTAGAGAATTTCGTCCATGTGTACAAGGGGAGCAATACGAGTGCAACTGGGTATTGCTTGACCTATTCCGAAAACAGTAGTGCTAAAATCAAAGTAGGAGATTTAGTCGGCATTTATGAGAAAGAATCAGAAATTAACACCGGTTTGATTTGTTGGCTCGAATACCCGAATGACGGGGTGCTGTCGTTTGGGATAAAATTACTGTCACCCAAAGCCAAAGCAGTGGGGATAGGCGTTTTGAAATTTGAGGATATTGAGAACACTGAAACCCCATTATCACAATTCGTCGATGCTAATGCGCTATTTTTACCTGCTATTCCTGCGACCAAAAAACCCATAAGCCTTTTAACCCTACCTTTAATATACGAGGTTGGTAACTGGATTGTGGTAAAAATTAAAAATCAAAACAAAATATACCGTTTAAAAAGTTTACTGGATTCAAGTTCAGCGGTTAGTCATTTTGAACTGATTGAGTTTAATGGCAAAAGTCATTAGTCTGGATTTTTCATAAGTTCAGAGGCAAGGGGCCGCATGGATGTATGGTATAAATGGGTACGATCATTTTGCTTTTTTGTCGCTTACCCCGAAAAAGGCCGCTAGTCAATCAGGTTGATTTTTCGCCTTCGGTCGTGAGCGAAGTGTAGTCTACGCATTTAGATTATGAAGCAGCTTGTGCCTGCCATGGTGTCACCTTGTTTATTGCCTCAGGGATTCTATTCCTTCGGAAGGATCTAATTTCAAGCTAACACCTGTTTCAATCCTGTTCAGTCTTGATTGGACTATCTGATTTTCCCGTTATCCTGGGGAAACACCACATTGTGTCGAAGTCATTTTGAATACAGTAAAATCCAGTTTTTCCATCGGCTGAAACATATTGAGTAACCTGTAAGTTGTCAATACCAATGTAAATTGATTTAATGTGATTGTCTCCATTCTCCTCATCAACAAAGTAGGCGTTATCACCTCTTGTCGCAACGAAAACGGCGCTAGATAGAATAGGATAGTTGGTATTCTCTAGAGGCGGTGTGTCTTCCTGCATTGGAAACCCTATGCCCTGACAGGTATTAGTATTCCTATAACCTGAGCAAACGTTCGAGCAGCAGTTCTTGTCGTCCTTGCAATGATCGCCTTCTTGACCGGGCCTGCACCCAGCTACGTTCAGAAGAGCGGTTTGAATTGGCTCAGAAATAGTTGGTGGTGTCACAGGTGGTTGTGGCATGGGGAACACACTCGCCATAGCGTTTCCGCCAAACGGGTTAAACCCGCAAGCAAGAGACACGAGCGTCAGCGCCCAAGTTCGATAACAGTACATTATAACCTCCCGTCACCCTGCCTTCAATAATTCCAATCAAGGAAATAGTAAAACAGTATGCAAATAATAAATAAACAAAAAAACTTTATATAATAATTGGAGTTTGTTGTCAAAATGTTTCTCTTGAAAAAAACGATAGTATTGGTTAATTCGCTAAGTCAGTTAACGCAAATCGATCGTCTTTTTCCAGCTTTTTAACTTGGTTTCGGTGGTACAAGTGGAACTGAAATTCACGCAATTTAAATTACCAGAGAAAAAGTAATTAGGTTCTTCTAGTTTCTGAGAGGGGGTGGGACTTTAGTTTGCAGATTATCCTAATCTCTTTAAGAATATTTGTAGGCCTCTCCGACTCTAAAGAAGGGTGTAAAGCCCATTTCTCGTACATCACCTGATTGATGAATGACCTTGATCAACGGGTCGGGTAGGAGGTTTTGAAAAAGCCGGTCACTGACTTGAAAAAAGGTGTTTTTGAAATGTCGGATTTGTAAGCGTTAACTCAAACGAGTAGACTTTTTCACCAGTTAAGCTCCTTTCATAGATACATTTTTTTGTCGGGAAATCAATTGTATCTGTTATAGATGTGATGTTAAACTTTAAGTATGTAACTCATTACATTGTTTTCAACAAATATATCGTGTCACTGGTAGCGGGATTGGAGTCTGACTCTGCAGATCTCAAAGTGCATGAAGTCGATTAGTTAAAGGTGAGATGTTGCGCCAGGCTAGGAAGTGCGCCATAGGGGGCCTGAACTATTATGCCATCACCGATAATGTGGCCCAATGTGATCGATTTGTCTATGACGCGATACTTCTGTTGTTCAAATGATTCAACCGCAAGAGCTAGCGAAAGGCCTACACATGGGAAGGGTTTAACCACGCCTTGCGGTCACCTGTAAATCTACTTTCGTCTTTATCTTCTCCACCGGCTAATTTCGGGAAAAACTCCTATTGTTAGGCTCCGTTACAGTACGCTAACATTAGGGAAAAATTCCTCGACAAGTGAATAATATGTTGATGCTCGGCAGATTAGCCAAAAAGAAAAAAACAATTGGGGATTTAAACCTATGACCGTTGATTTTAAAAACTACTTTCAGTCTGTTTGTTTTCTGGTGTTCGTTTTTACGGATGTTCTAGTGTTCGGTGGAGAAACACAAGGTAATAAAGAGAACACGCAAAAATACGATGTGGAGGAACTGGAAACCATTCAAGTAATTGGTGTGACCCCTGTCCATGGCGTTGGTATGCCGAAGGAAAAACTGCCATATTCTATCCAATCGTCTACCGATAAAGATTTGCAACGCACCCAAAGCTTAGATCTTACCCAATACATGAATCGCAACCTTGGCAGCGTGACTATTAACGATGCCCAAAATAATCCCTTGCAACCGGATATTCAGTATCGAGGGTTTTCCGCTTCGCCCTTACTGGGTCTTCCCCAAGGTATTTCCGTTTATCAAAATGGCGTGAGGATTCAAGAGCCTCTAGGCGATACAATAAATTGGGAGCTATTACCCGAAAACGCAATTGCCAGTATCAATCTCATTGGTGGCGCAAACCCCTTGTTCGGGCTCAATACCCTTGGCGGTGCACTGTCTATTCAAACGAAGAACGGGTTTACCCACCCAGGACATACGATAGAAACTTACGGCGGTTCCTTTGGACGTTTAGTAGCCCAGGCCGAAAGTGGTTGGAATAATGGACAGTTTGGGTATTTTGCGGCAATCAATTACTTTGATGAAGAGGGTTGGCGGGATAACTCAAACTCCGATGTCAAAAACTTTTTTGGTACTACCGGATGGAGGGGTGAGGCCAGTACCCTAGACCTGAGTTATACATACGGAGATAGTCGTCTCACGGGTAACGGCCCAATACCGGTTCAGCTTCTCAAACAGGACCGCGAGGCGATTTTTACATCACCCGACCGGACAGAAAATGAACTGAGCATGGGTATTTTGGAATTTTCCCATTGGGTCAATGACGATAACCAGCTTTCTGGCAATATGTACTATCGGGATATCGATACCGACGCGTTCAATGGTGACGGCAGCGAATTTGAGGAATGCACGCTCCCAGCCAATGCTGGGTTGCGGTGTGAAGATCCTGGTGCTGGTGAAGAGGTTGTAGTCGACCAATTCGGGAACTCGGTTGTTGACGCGGATGATGCGATCAATAACATTAGCACTCAGGAACAAAATAGTTATGGTGGAACCTTACAAAATACATTCGTCTACGATCTCTTTGGTTTGGAAAATCAATTGATCGCGGGCGGTGGCTGGAACCAGGGTTTTGCTGATTTCAATTCCGAAGTCGAAGTTTCTCAGCTCAATCCGGATCGAAGTACCATTCAAACTGGGCGCTTTGTCCAAGAAGAGGCTACCCAGGTACAAACTCGAACCCGTACGTGGTCTTTATATATGACCGATACCCTATCGCTCAACCCCGAACTTAACGTGACTGTATCAGGCCGTTTTAACTCCACACGAATCGTTATACGCGACCGCTCAGGAATCAACCCCGCTCTAAATGGCGATCATGATTTTGACCGATTTAATCCCGCAGGAGGCATTTCCTGGCAGGCACACCAGCTGGTAAATATTTATGGTAGCTATAGTGAATCAACCCGTGCGCCAACACCAGTTGAACTTGTCTGCGCGGATCCGCAAGCGCCATGCAATTTGCCTAATGCTTTCCTCGCTGACCCACCTCTCGATCAGGTTGTAGCAAAAACAGTAGAAGTAGGTTTACGGGGGGAATTGGCTCAAGTTGGCGGCCTCGACGTGGGCCGATTAAATTGGAATGTAGTTGGTTTTCATACCATCAACGAGGACGACATCATCTTTCAAAGTACCGGCGGTGTGGCATCTAACGAGGGTTTCTTCGACAATATAGGAGATACTCGTCGTACGGGGGTTGAACTAGGCTTAAATGGTACCTATCAAATAATCGATTGGTTTCTGAATTACAGTTTTGTGGATGCAACTTTTCGTGATTCATTTTTCGTCAGTAGCCCGAATCATCCACAAGCAGCTGCCAACGGTACGATTCCTGTGAAAGCAGGTGATAACATTCCAGGTATTGCTAGTCACAATTTAAAATTTGGAACCGATATTACCGTAATTCCTAACCTCACCGTTGGATGGGATGTCTTGTACAACTCCGGGCAGTACTTACGTGGTGATGAGGGAAATCTTCTCAACCAAACTGGAGACTTTGTAGTATTTAACCTTCGAAGCGAATACCGTATTAACAAATACTTATCTGTCTTCGGAAAAGTTGACAACCTTTTTGATGAGGAATACGAGACCTTTGGTCTCCTAGGTGAACCCGATGAAGTCCTAGGTGATGCTTTTAATGATCCACGTTTTCTAGGACCCGGAGCGAAACGTGGGATTTGGGGCGGTATTCGGATTAGTTTGTGAAATATTTGTTATTGTTCAGATTGCCCCTGAAATTCGTCAGTTTAAGTCGAAAGATGTGAGTTTACGTGTATAAATAATCAGTTTTTAACGCAGAAATGGCGAATTTTGGGGGTGAGCTTAACAACTGCCAGTTATTTACGCTTTTGCAAGACATAGTTCCTGGTTGATCGGGTTGTGCATCATTCGTTCGTGTTGGTTGCTTATACGTATCTAACAGCATGACCATTTACTTTTGTTTAGGAAGGCTGATATTGGGGGATCTACCGGTCAGTTATTCCGTTCAAATTACTGACAGTCCATGAGCTTACAATTTCGGCTTAATCTCGCCATTGCGCTAAGTATGCTGTTGATTTTGAGTTTAGGAACTGTCTTTACCATCTATAACGCTCGTCGGTCCGTTGAGGAGGAAGTTCAATCCTCAATGAATTTGGCATTGCAGGTGTTGGAACCCGGACGGCACGAATTGGGAAATGAGGAGAATTCTGTAGCCTATTGGCGATCGCGAATGGGATTAACGAACAAAACACGGCATTTACGTGTTCGTATTGAACTACCGGATGGTAATTCGATTGATCTATCGAGGACGTCGGCAGTAGAACCGAAAAGCGATGTACCAGCGTGGTTTGTCGGGTGGATCAAACCCCAGCCTTTGGTGAAAACGCTTCGAGTGGATAGCACAGAGGGACTGGCCAATATTTGGATTCGTGACGACCCAAATGACGAGATTGTTGAAGTATGGGGTGAATCCAAGGCATTGTTTGGTTTAATTCTGTTTCAGTCGCTATTGGTAGGAATCCTTGTCCACATCATCTTGGGGCGTGCTCTACGTTCTGTTCCGATTATTCTTAATGGGTTGGAAAGTATCGAATCAGGCAATTTTCAACAAAAATTACCGGCTTTTTCTGTACCGGAAATCTCTCGTATTTCTCGAGCGATTAACCATACTGCGGCTGCGCTCCATAAAGCACACCAAGAAAATCGTGCACTCGCTGGTCAGGCGATATCAATCCAGGAAGAAGAGCGGCGTGTTTTGTCTAGAGAACTACACGATGAATTGGGGCAGTCCCTCACTGGCATCAAGGTGACTTTGGCGTCGATCATTAAGGAAAGCCCGAATAGTCGAGCGGCTGTAGGAACGGTTGTTTCAATTTGCGATCACTTATTCTCGGTGGTGCGATCAATGATGCGGCGGTTACGACCGACCCTGCTTGATGAACTCGGTTTGACCGCAGCCCTTGAAGATATGGTCGAAAGTTGGCGTAAAAAAAACAGTGGCATCACGGTCAATATTGAACTCGATGAAGTTGTTGACATTTGTGATGATACGATCAAGATTCATGTGTTTCGCATTATTCAAGAATGCCTGAATAATATTGCCCGACACGCGTCGGCTAGCGCAGTGGAAGTGAAGCTGCAGGTCAGTGAAGACCCGGATGGCTCAGATAACTCAAATCGATGGATAATTGTTAAGGTGGTAGATAATGGGTGCGGGTTTAATTCCGGTCTAATTCATTCTGGTTTTGGACTGTTTGGGATTAGGGAACGCATTGAAAGTCTTGACGGTCATTTTTTGCTTTTGACTGAACCTGATCACGGTGTCGCCATAACGGTGACAATCCCTTATGTAGGAGATAAGTAGTGGTAGCTGGCATTAATGTATTGCTAGTGGATGATCATGCTGTGGTACGGACTGGCCTCCATTTGCTTCTTTCCCAGTCTGAATGGGTTGACGATGTCATTGAAGCGGATACTGGAGAACAGGCCTATCAGATGTACGTTGATAAGAAACCAGATGTTGTGGTAATGGATCTATCACTTCCAGGCTCAGGGGGGATTGCATCCATACGTAAAATAAATGCACGGGATAGCACCGCCAGGATTTTGGTTTTCAGTATCTACGATGAGCTCGTCTATGTAACCCGCTCGCTCGCAGCCGGTGCTAAGGGATATGTTACCAAAAGTAGCTCTCCCGAAATGATGATCGAAGCGGTACGATGTGTCTCTCATGGGGAAACCTACATCGAACCCGATATCTCAAAAAAAATTGCCATCGAGCAGGATTCCGGGGGCGGCAATTCAATTCTGGCTGAGTTATCAGCGCGGGAATTTGAAGTCTTTTGCTTGATAGCCAAAGGCTACACAACGAATGATGCGGCGAAAGAACTTTGTCTAAGCATAAAAACAGTAGCGAATTACGCTACGATAATTAAATCCAAACTGGATGTTAGAACCCGTTCTGAGTTGACTCGCCTTGCCTACCAGCATGAATTATTGCAGCGCCGTAGCGATCCCGAGAATTAATGTGCTTCGAAATTGTTTGCCAAATGAGAATGACCACAATAATTGATGTGCTCATGTTCAAGATAAAAGAGGGGGAAGAGCGTAAATCAGGTAAGGACCGGGCACTATTGGGCGTGATTTTAACGGTATAGGTTTGATGGTGACGGACTATTAAAAAGGAACATCATCGTCAAAATCGGGATCAAGCTTGTCACACTCATCGGGAGGCGTATTCATTTCGTCCATGATTTGATCGATTAAAATCGATTCATAGTGTTGCCAAACGGCATCGGCGAGACCGGTGAGATAATCAAACAGGGCCAGGGCGGCTTTGGGTGGTAAAT
>CAZZET010000100.1:0-10273 GCA_964653275.1 uncultured Methylococcales bacterium | reverse complement strand
ATCAGTCAATGCATTAAGGTAATTGTGTATTCAACAAAATTGAATTGGCGCACGATTATGGGGATGTCCTTCCAAAAACGTTCTTATATGGTGCAATTCCCAAGATAAAGCCTAAGAAGCGAAAAACATACGTTGAATGAAATTTATAGAAGTAACCGCTAAGCAATTAATAAATATAATATACTTTATTTAATTTTCTTTTTTACAATATTTGGCAAATACATTGCGTGGATTTTAACAAAGCTCCAACGAAGGAGTTTAAATTGAGTATGTTTTAGCCTAAAGAAGGGTTAGACATTCGGACAAAGGCGTCCACAAGGCGAGGTGAAATCTTAACCTCGTTTGTGGGCGCTTTTTTTTGCCTTGAATTTATGAAAAGAAATTGGTGAAGATGAAAAAATTATTTCGGGAAATTAGAACACTAATAAAAAAATGTATTAACGCATTATTTTCGTTGGCTGTGTTTGTTCTGCTACTTTTCCACACTGGATCGGTTTGGGCCGTTGAGGGAATAGAAAAAGAAGATCTCAAATTCGGCTTTATCAAATTAACCGATATGGCGCCCCTAGCCATCGCCTACGAAAAGGGAATTTTCGAAGATGAAGGGCTCTACGTTCAAATAGAAGCCCAAGCAAACTGGAAGGTGTTACTAGACCGAGTGATAAACGGCGAACTCGACGGTGCACATATGTTAGCAGGTCAACCTATTGGGGCAACGATTGGTTTCGGGACTAAAGCGGATGTCATTACTGCTTTCAGCATGGACCTAAACGGGAATGGCATCACCGTTTCCAATGAAATTTGGCAGCAAATGAAACCTCATGTTCCGCACACCGGCGGCAAACCTATTCACCCGATCAAAGCGGACTATCTGAAACCGGTCGTGGATAAATACACAGCAGAGGGTAAAAAATTCAATATGGGAATGGTTTTCCCGGTATCGACCCACAATTTTGAGTTGCGCTATTGGTTAGCAGCTGGGGGCATTAAACCAGGCTATTACGCACCGCCTTCTGACATTACTGGACAAATTGACGCTGATGCACTGTTATCCGTGACTCCGCCACCACAGATGCCGGCTACATTAGAGGCTGGAACAATCTATGGCTATTGTGTCGGAGAACCCTGGAATCAGCAGGCCGTATTTAAGGGTATCGGTGTACCGGTGATCACGGACTACGAGATTTGGAAAGACAATCCAGAAAAAGTTTTCGGCGTCAGTAAGCAATGGGCGGACAAATATCCTAATACCCATCTCGCAGTGGTCAAATCATTGATTCGCGCGGCAATATGGTTGGACGCAGACAACAACAAAAATCGCCCTGAAGCCGTTAAGATCCTAGCGAAAAGCGAGTATGTAGGAGCTAACTACGAAGTGATTGCAAACAGTATGACCGGCACATTCGAGTACGAAAAAGGTGATAAACGTGCGTTACCCGATTTTAACGTATTTTTTCGCTATTTCGCGACCTACCCGTTTTACAGCGATGCTGTGTGGTATTTGACCCAAATGCGACGCTGGGGCCAAATCCCTGAATACAAACCCGATAGCTGGTATATGGATATCGCCAAAAAAGTCTATCGGCCCGACATATACCGAAAGGCAGCCATGGAGTTGATTGCTGAAGGCAAGGCCAAAGCGAGCGATTTTCCAGATCCTACTGAAGATGGTTTTCGCGAACCCCAAACTGAGTTCATCGATGGCATTGTGTTTGATGGAAATAAGCCTAATGAATACCTGGCAAAATTTCCAATCGGTCTAAGAGCTAACGACAAAGTGGTCGGCGGAAAAGTTGTTGGCGGCTAACTCACTGGGAAAACAATAACTGCAACAGCACGTAACGAGTAGAAATTTCCTCCCCCCCTTCACCGGGGATTCCACTCAGTCGACACTGGAGTTGTCGCTAGAGCGCAGGGAAGCGTTTTTTTTTAAAACTGTTATCGGAAGCTTAACGCAATAGGTCTTTAAGGATCCTTAAGATCGTCGACGGAATATTGAGATGTCACATAAACTAGTAGTCTTTCTAAAAATGATTGGTTTCACGTGGTTCGTTCCCTTCGTGAAATTGTGCAGTGGGGACAACCCGAATCAGCAGGTTAAAGCGATCTCGCTGCAAATCGGTCTACCTTCTATCGCGTTTTTAATTTTTCTGGGGCTGTGGAGCCTATCCGCCTCGAGTATCCAGACCAGTCTGGGCGTTATTCCCGGCCCCAGTGCTGTTTGGCATGAGTCCCTGGGATTGCTTAATGAACACCGCACCGAACGTGTCAAGGCGGAAGCGTTTTTTGAACGGCAGAGGATTCGCAACGAGAAAAAACTCGCTGTAAATCCGAATACCGATGTGAAAATTCGATCTTATACGGGTAAGCCAACGTATCTGGATCAGATCCTTACCAGCCTATACACCGTATTCGCAGGGTTCTTATTGGCTTCTTTGGTAGCAATACCGATTGGGATCGTTTGTGGTATGAGCACATTATTCAATACGGCATTGAACCCGCTCATTCAAATCTTTAAGCCGGTTTCGCCACTAGCTTGGCTACCGATCGTGACCTTGATTGTCAGCGCGGTTTATGTAACGACCGACAATTCATGGTTCGAGAAATCGTTTTTGACCTCAGCCATCACGGTCACACTATGTTCCCTGTGGCCCACATTAATTAATACCACAGTCGGGGTTTCATCAATCGATCCCGATTTGGTCAACGTTGCTAAGGTCTTGCGGTTGAGCTGGTTTACTCAGATTAAAAAAATAATTCTACCGTCCGCGCTTCCCTATATTTTTACCGGGATGCGTCTGTCACTTGGGGTCGGATGGATGGTGCTGATCGCCGCCGAAATGCTGGCTCAAAACCCAGGGCTCGGTAAGTTTGTCTGGGATGAATTTCAAAATGGCAGTTCTCATTCTCTGGGCAGAATCATGGTTGCGGTTTTTACTATCGGCTTTATCGGTTTTTTATTGGACCGCATCATGTTTTCGTTGCAAAACACATTTGCATTCGGTAGAGCCATTTGATTAATCAAGGAGAACAACAAATGTTATCAGCAACACTCCAGTTTGATAATAATGCTAGATTAGATCCATCCCCACTCGATACAAACCCAGGAAAACCTCTAGTTAAGCTTAGAGCAGTTTACAAATCTTATGGCGAGGATCGACAAATCACGCCGGTTTTGGAAGACATAAACCTGGATATCTACGAAGGTGAAATTATCGCGATCGTCGGATTTTCTGGCAGTGGTAAAACTACCTTGATTTCGGCGATAGCAGGATTAATTAAAGTGGATCGTGGAAGCATTCTAAAAAATGGCCAACCCATTACTGGTCCGGGTCCTGATCGGGGGGTCGTCTTCCAAAATTATTCCTTAATGCCGTGGTTGACAGTATTTGAAAATATTGCTTTGGCGGTAGATCAAATATTTAAAGACTGGCCCGCAAAAAAGCGAAAGGAGCACACCGAAAAATACGTGCGGATGGTCAATCTTTCCTATGCTATGGATAAGCGTCCGGCAGAGTTGTCCGGTGGTATGCGGCAACGTGTCAACGTGGCACGGGCTTTGGCCGCCAACCCGGATATTATACTGCTTGATGAACCTTTGAGCGCTTTGGACGCGTTGACCCGGGGGAATTTGCAGGATGAAATCCTACAAATATGGAATCAGGAAAAAAAGACTGTGGTGCTGATTACCAATGATGTCGACGAAGCGATTTATATGGCGGACAGAGTCATCCCGCTCAACCCAGGACCGAACGCGACCCTAGGGCCTGATTTTCCGGTTCTTTTAGGGCGTCCAAGGGACCGGACCTCGCTGAATCATGACACTGAATTCAAAAATCTGCGCGCTGCCATCACCCGCTATTTGATAGACGTGGGTAGCGAAAAAACCCGTGAACTTGACGCGGATAATCTCCAGCTTCCGGCTGTTCGACCCAATACCGATATGGATTGGAGGGATGACAAGTCAGCTATTAACCGGTTGATAAAAGATTTGGGAAAACCCCGGTATCTGGAATTTTCCAAAGTCAGCAAAATATACCCCACACCCGATGGGGTGGGTAGCGTTACTGTCGTTGATGGTTTTAATCTGATGCTGGAAAAGGGCGAATTTATCGCCCTTATCGGCCATTCCGGATGCGGAAAATCCACAGTTCTTTCGATGGCCGCTGGGTTAAACGAAATCAGTGGCGGTGGAATCGTGCTAGATAATAAGGAAGTGCTGACCGCAGGTCCCGATCGTGGGGTTGTATTTCAAGCGCCCAGCCTATTTCCGTGGCTGACCGCAACTGAAAACGTATCCCTCGGCGTCAACAAGGTTTATCCCCACGCCAGCAAAAGCGAACGACGCGATATCATTGAATACTATCTGACTCGGGTCGGGCTCGGTGAGTCGCTTCAAAAAAAAGCATCCGACATGTCGAACGGTATGCGCCAACGCGTTGGTATCGCCCGTGCGTTTGCCCTCTCACCCAAACTATTGTTGCTGGACGAACCTTTCGGAATGCTCGATTCCCTGACCCGATGGGAGCTTCAGGAAGTATTGATGGAAGTCTGGGAGCGGACCCAAGTGACCGCCATTATCGTAACCCATGATGTTGACGAAGCGATTTTGCTGGCCGATAGGGTTGTGATGATGACCAATGGGCCGAACGCCAAAGTCGGAAAAATACAAAAAATCGATCTCCCCCGACCTCGAAGCCGGAAGGCTTTGCTCGGGCATCCCGATTATTACGCCTATCGAGAAAGCTTGCTGACTTTTCTCAAACAATGCGACGAAAAATAATTTATTGAAAACAGGAGAGGATCAGAAAATGAAAACTGCATCAGTTTTAGACAAAGGGAGTCAGTGCCAAATCTTGAGAGCGTTTTTAAGTTTCACTGCAATTACAATAGGTCTATTCGCAGGGAGGGTTCATGCTAATTTTGACCAATCAGTCGAAGAAGCGCTTAAGGTAGGCGGTGGTCAAATCAAATTTAATTTGCGATATCGCTTTGAAAATGCGAATACGAAAGGTACAACCAAGAAAACGGGAAATGCTTCTACAGTTCGGCTTCGTTTGGGCTACCTTACACCCTCGTTTGCTGGATTTAAGGGGTTCGGCGAATGGGAAGCAAATCAAGATGTGGGCGAAAATGATTATGCAAGTTCCCGTAACGGAACACTTCGTAAAACACAATTCGATGTCATCCAGGACCCGCAGGATAGCGAACTCAATCAGCTATGGATCAGTTACGCAGGTATTCCGAATACCGAGATAAAAGTAGGGCGTCAGCGGATTAAGTTCGATAACGACCGATTTATCGGAAATGTAGGCTGGAGGCAGCTTGAACAAACTTACGATTCCGTGTTGATAACTAACCAATCATTGACAGATACAACTATTAGGATGGGATACCTGAACCAGGTGAAAACGATCGTTTCCACGACCGATGATATGGACTCGCCTATTTTTAACCTTGCCTACGATGGATTTAATGCCGGAAAATTAATCGGATATGCGTACCTACTGGACTATAACGATAGCGCCCTTTACGGCAGGTCGAGTCAAACCTACGGCGCGCGATTTAAGGGGTCGATGCCGATAACTGAGGGATTAACTGCACTTTATACGGCTGAATATGCATGGCAAAAGGATTACGAACACAATCCAAGGGCATTTGAGGTTGGTTATTACAATCTGAGTGCTGGCGTGTCTGCTTTCGGTGTAACCGCTCAGATTGCTATGGAACAGCTGGATGGCCAGGATGGCCAGGGCTTTTCCACTCCGCTAGGTACAAATCATGCCTTCCAAGGATGGGCCGATCTTTTTCTTGCCACGCCTACTGCCGGTATACGCGATATCTATGGCACGCTGAGTACCAAAGTCATGGGTATCAAGATGATGGGTGTTTACCATAACTTTGAAGACGATACCGGGAATACCGATTTTGGCGAGGAATACGATTTCCTCGTCGTTAAGAAATTCGGCAAACATTATACGGTATTGGCTAAATACGCCCATTTCAATTCGGATAAATCAGCTTTATTTGGGGGCCCGGATACGCAGAAATTATGGTTACAGGTGTCGATGAGTTTTTAGTCGGTAAAAAAAGAGCCGGCAAAATAGTCTTTAACATTGAATCAAATTAATCGAGTTTGGTGATAAAACCTTGCTTCAAGGTAACAGCATTATGGAAAAAAATAAGCAAATGCCACGCGTTTCTTCGCAATCCACAATCATCCCTGTGCCTAATTGTCCACGTATCATTGTGATTGGGAACGGTCCAGTTGGTGTCCGTACAGTCCAGGAGCTTATTCGAATGAAACGGCATGCACTCATTAGCATCTACGGTAACGAACCGTGGGAACCGTATAATCGAGCGGGGCTTTCGTCCCTACTCGCTGGGAATGTGAGTAGGGAGCATATTGAAAATCGTTTGGAAATTCCCACGAACTCGAATGTACGGCAATTTCATAACTGCCCGATCGATTCTATTAATAAAATAGCCCACTATGTCACAGACTACCGGGGTAATATTCAATTTTATAGTCATTTGGTTATCGCCACGGGTTCGAGCGCTCGAATACCGAATATACCGAACATCGGACTCCACGGAGTATTTACTTTTCGTGACTTAAACGATACACAGCGCCTTTTGGCACGTATAACACGGAGCCGTAGGGCAGTCGTTGTCGGTGGTGGCCTGTTGGGTTTGGAAACCGCCGTGGGACTTAATCGTGCCCATACTGCGGTTAGTGTCGTCAATAATACTACTCACCTAATGAGTCGGCAGTTGGATTTCGCGTCGGGGGAATTACTCGCTGGGAGAGTTAAAAAATTGGGGATCAGCGTCATATTATCAGACGGCGTCATCGCAATTTTGGGCGATCATCGTGTTGAGGGCGTTAAACTTCGAAGTGGACGAGTGGTTGAATGCGATACGGTCGTTTTGGCAGCCGGGATCGTTCCTAATATCGATCTCGCCAAATTGGCGCGCCTCAAATATAACCGAGGGATTTGGGTTAATGAACGAATGCAAACATCGAATCCATTTATCTACGCGGTCGGGGAATGTGCGGAATTTCGCAATGATATTTATGGTTTTGTCGGGCCTGGATTAGAACAAGCAGCAATTGTAGCCTCGAATATTACTGGCGGAAGCGCCCGTTACAATGGTTCTCAGGTCGCCATGAGCCTAAAAGTTGTCAATAGTCGTGTTTTTAGTATGGGGTGTGTAGGGGAAAATGAATACGGCCCTACCGTAAAAAAATATATTTATACTGACCCTGAAAAGAATATTTACCGCTTATTAGTTATCCACCGATTTCGAATAATCGGAGTGATAGCACTGGGTGACTGGCCTGAGTTAAATCAAATTCGAGATGCCTATGAAAAGCGTCGGCGCACCGGGCCCTGGCGGCTTTATCAATTCAAAAAAACAGGGCATCTATGGCAGCAACACCAATCAGATCCAGCATCGTATTGGCCTGTCAATGCAACAGCCTGCAATTTTACAGGCGTCACCCGAGGCCGGATGTTCTTAATGGTTGGATCGATTATTACAGTTTTGATAATGATCGCGGTGCTATTAAATACCACCAATGACTTATATAAAATTGGTCATCCTTGACTTCAATTGAGATTAATTTAGTGTCAAAATTTCCGCCATGCAAAGGATGTTTTTCGCCATTTCGGATAACGGGATATTCCTGTCCATGGATAGCTTTTGTAACGTGCGATAGGCATCTTGCTCGCTAATACCTTTAGAGCTCATTAGAATTCCCTTAGCCTTCGCGATTACTTTACGGTTTAGGAGCTGATTTTTGGTCAATTCCAATTCGGTACGTAAATGAAGATTTTGCTGGAAACGAGCAATAGCGATTTCGACAATGGTTCGTATGCGGGATGCCTGTAGTCCATCGACTACGTAGGCGCTAACCCCGGCGTCTATCACACTGTCGATATTACTGCTATGTGCTTGTTCCTCAGCGAAAATTATGACTGGGATGGGATATTCGGTGTTGATAATACGAATCGAATCCAGGGTGGACGGGGTAGGGTGCCCCAGCTCCATTATCAAAATGTCAGGCTGGATTAGAGCGACTTTTTTATCAAGATTCAAAAATCCAGATATTTTTTCTATAGCAATGCACGATGATTCACTTAGCGCTTGTTCAATGGTATTTGTTTGCCGGGTTTTCTTTTCTCTGGCTAGTAAAAATTTTAAGGAATCCATAAGGTCTTAAGAAATGTGGACAAACCCGCGGGGTTTTGGGTCATAGAAATGTTCCAGTATCGATACTGGAACATTTGCCTAGCATGTGGACACTAACTGATTTCTATCATTTCAACAGTTCCATCGGGTTGAATTTCCGCCATGTGTCCTTTAGGTTCGTCGATAAACTGGACGGCAATCAAAACAATAAGCGCACTGCTACCTATCATCATAAAGAACATTTGGGGGGACACAAAAGATAGTATCGTCAAAAATAATACTGCCCCGACATTTCCGTAGGCACCTACCATTCCAGCTATTTGACCGGTCATTCGGCGCTTGATAAGTGGTACCATCGCGAACACGGCACCCTCTCCCGCTTGTACGAAAAAAGAACACACCATGGTAATCACCACAGCGCTAACCAAAGACCAGCTAGGATCGATCTGCCCCATCAACAAATAACCACAAACAAGGCCACAAATGAAAACTGTCAATGACAATTTTCGACCCACTTTATCGCTAATCCACCCTCCGCCAGGACGTGCGACGAGATTCATAAAGGCAAAACCTGACGCTAACAAACCAGCCTGGACTAAGGTGACACCTTGTGAATCGTGAAAAGTTTCATAAAAAAACAAGGGCAGCATTGAAACAACAGCTAATTCGGAGCCGAAGGTGACCAGGTAGGCTAGGTCCAATATTGCGACTTGTTTAAAGTTATAACGATGAATTTCATCTATAGGATTCTGCAGATGTTCTTCATTGACCTGAATAATTCTGTAGACGTTGTAAACAAACAAGGCCCATATACTGGCATAGACAAAGATTGAGGTTGACGGAGATAACAGTCCAACACCGACTTGGGAAAGTTTCCAGGTTAAAAGACTGAGTGTTGCATACATCGGAATCGTCATCAGCACATAAAAGAAAAGGTCCCTTATACTGGTTACTTCCATTGCACCGGTTTTTTTTGGTTTGAAGTAGGTGGATCCTTTGGGTACATCAGAGACACTAATAAAATAAATGACGGAATAGACTAATGCGATGATACCTGTCGAGCCTACAGCGTAGCGCCATCCGTCTTCACCACCAAAAAGTAATGCAGCAGTTGGCAGTGTCATTGCGGCCGCAGCTGAACCAAAGTTGCCCCATCCCCCATAAATACCTTCCGCAATGCCTACTTGTTTTGCTGGAAACCATTCGCCTATCATTCGAATACCGATGACAAAACCAGCTCCGACAAAGCCAAGTAAGAATCGGGCGAGCGCTAATTGTTCAAAACTGTCCGCTAACGCAAATTGAAAACAGGGTATGCTTCCAACTCCTAATAGCGCTGAATAGGTTCGTTTGGGGCCGAATTTATCGACCAACATGCCGATGATGATTCGGGCTGGGATGGTTAACGCGACATTTAAAATAAGGATTGTTTTGACCTGGGCTCCACTAAGTCCAAGCGATTCTTTTATCACCAGCATTAAAGGAGCATGATTGAACCAGACTGCGAAACTTATAAAAAACGCGATCCAAGTTGTATGAAGGATTTTCGTTTTACCGGAAAAAGAGAGTAGGTTTAGATTAGTATTTAGCAATGTTTAGTCCTCAACTTTGTATTCATAAGAGAATAAGCATGAAATATGCCCACAGGCTAGATTCCTATAACTACAGTACTTAATTGAATGTTCGGGTAAACTGTCGCACTCTTTTAGTGCGTAATCAGTTGTTATAACAACTTAGACTAGTAACGGTTGAGGTGACGATGTCAAGACTATTTTGGCGAAACCATCGTTGCAAGGCTGAAAGAAGAAATTTGATGTATTAGCAATTGAAAACCAGCTGATCGGTTGGCAATGCTTCCATTCTGCGGCCGCGAAATCTTGATCAAGACGTTTGTTCGAGATCTTAACTGTAGACCTTGTGCGTTTCGATTCAGATTTTGAAGTATCCTAACCTTAGGACGGCTCTTCTAAGAGCATTTTAAAGTGCGTCGCAGATTATGAGTGATTACGGAAACGATCAAAGGTAACTTTACCTTGTGGCGATTTAACTATTATAATACAAGGTTATCTTAAATGAC
>CAZZET010000099.1:0-10289 GCA_964653275.1 uncultured Methylococcales bacterium | reverse complement strand
TCATACGCTTGGCGGCGCATTCCATTCTTTCGCTCCATCAAAGCGTCTAAATCCGGGTTGTTCATTTAAATGCTCCTATAACCTCAACGGACTAAGAGATGTCCGTCATGAAGAAGGCCAAAACTCGACCAGGAATAAAATTAGATCACATGCACAACCCGTAAATCAACCTAATTATTGGACTTATCCATAGCCTACCTAATATATTGCAAAACACATTATCTTTTTGACGACAACTTTTTTGAAAAATCGACAACGACATCGTTGGAAGCTTTTTTCAAGTCAGGCACCGTCTCTCCATTTTCTAGCAGCGCATTAAGTGCCTCAAATAATCCACCGGGCGAATACACAGAATCCATCATCATTTTATAAATACGCAAACAGGCATCCATTGTATTGCTGCTTCTACGGACATCCATATCAATGCGCCATTGCAAACCATTCAATCGTTGTTGCATTGGCTCAGGCACACTTTCAATCAACTCATTGACAGCTTCTTTCCGTTTTTGCTCAAATTTCTCTGGGTCACTTTTCGCTAATTCCACCCAGGAGTCAAAATCGAAGGACGTTGTCACTTTTATACCATCATTAGCCATATTTCACTCCACTGTATAATTTCAAAATTTGTACAGCTTTGAGCAAAGGCCATGCCTTCTAAAGTAAGTTATTTAAAAACAACAATTAAGTTAAAGGCTATTCGCTGTCGAAAGCGAAAAAACAGGACTTTGTATATTCTTTCGACGCCAGTTAATTACCTACTGATTACACTTCCTCTTCATGCTTTGGGTTTGTAGAAACGGACCTAAGTTCAATCCCAGACCCTTGAATTGACTGCTTAGGTACATTTTCCTCTGTTAGATCCCGATTTGGAGGATCTTCACTTTTAGTTGTATGAATTTCACGTTTGGGTTGATTCGAATGACCAGATTCTCCCAACAAACCTCCATTATTGATGCTCGCATCGGGTACATTATTTTCTTTACTCTTTATTTCGTTTTTTTGGTTTCCAGCTGAAGCTGACCTAATATTATTCGTTTCCACCATCATCGACCCGGCTGACCCACCCGCTGATTCTTCAGTCAAAGCCGAATCTACTATACCATCAACTTTCTCTTTTACTGATCTACTATCACCCTTCTGATTAACGACTTTGGTATTTTTATTTAATGAGCCAGACCTACGCCCCCTCCTCCGTCGGCTGTTCCGTTTAGGCACTCCTTTTTCCGATTTTGTGTCGACCTGGCCAGTATCTGTTTGGCTCAAATTTTCGTTTGCAGCAACAGTTTTATTGGCTGGTTTTTGGTCCCGATTAGCGTTTCGTGGTCCTCTCGTTTTCCGGCCACTCGCTCCGTTAGAAGCTCTTCGTCCACCCCTACCTTGAGTCGATTGCTGTGTTTGAGACCGAGATCCCCGGGAACGTTCCACGGAGTTTTCGCCTTTAATTTTCGAGGTATCAGATTGAGCACCGCCCACCATTTTTTTCCAAAATCGTTTAATTAATCCTGCAGAGCCTTTATTTTTTCCTTCGGGCGCCGGAGTCGCTGGCAAAAACTCCTTGATCGCAGGTTCTTCAACCACAGACGTCAAATGGGTTGCGAACTTGGGCATTTCTACATTGTCCTTTTTTAATGCATCATAACTCACCCTATCTTCATCAGCTTCACTGCTTCGAATTCGCTCAATCTCATAAGCAGGCGTTTCTAATTGCCTACTCGGCAATATTATGACGGTAACATTATGCCGTTTCTCAATTTGGTCAATGGACGAATGTTTCTCATTGAGTAGAAAAGTTGCTGATTCTATAGGAAGGTGGGCAATAATCTTTGCTGTATTTTTCTTCATCGCGTCTTCTTCAATGATCCGCAACACAGCCAGCGCTAGAGATTCGACACTGCGAATAGTACCTTGGCCCTTACATCGCGGGCACACGAGCTGACTGGACTCCTCCAAAGAAGGCCTCAAGCGTTGCCTCGACATTTCCAAAAGCCCAAATCGGGAAATCCGACCTACTTGCATTCTCGCTCGGTCAATCTTTATCGCCTTTCTTAAACTATTTTCGACGACTCGATGGTTCTTAAGCGAAAGCATATCGATAAAATCAATAACAAACAATCCACCAAGATCGCGCAGCCGTAGTTGCCTAGCTATTTCGACAGAAGCTTCTGTATTTGTAACCAATGCCGTTTCTTCGATATCGACACCTTTAGTAGCGCGCGCAGAATTAATATCAATCGTGGTTAGTGCTTCTGTATTATCGATGACTATGCTACCACCAGATGGAAGTGTAACTTCGCGACGATAAGCCATTTCAATCTGGCTTTCTATTTGATAGCGAGTAAACAGGGGTACTGAATCTTCATATAGATTCGCCTTAGACAGAAACTGTGGCATGACCTGCTGCAAAAAATTCCTAACCAACCGAAATGTCGCAGGATTATCAACTAGAATTTCATCGATATCAGAGCGCAGATGATCTCGGAGCGCCCGGATGATGACATTACTCTCTTGAAAAATCAGAAACGAAGCAACTTTTTCCTGGGATGAACGTTCGATCGCCTCCCACAATTGGCAAAGGTAATTCAAGTCCCACTGTAATTCCTCCAAACTTTTACCACAGCCCGAGGTCCGGACAATCATGCCCATCCCTTCTGGTATTTCTAGCCCGGCCATGATGTTTTTCAGTTCTGCACGTGCATCTCCATCGATACGTCTAGAAACTCCTCCAGCACGTGGGTTATTGGGCATGAGCACCAGATAACTACCCGCAAGACTGATAAATGTAGTCAGTGCCGCGCCTTTATTCCCTCGTTCTTCCTTTTCGATCTGAACGACAACTTCTTGTCCTTCTTCAATAAGGTCCTTTACATTAGTCCTGCCCTGGCGCTCTTTTAACTCATTCGAAAAATAACTGGCTGAAATTTCCTTAAACGGTAAAAACCCATGGCGCTCCGCACCATAATCAATAAATGTAGCCTCCAAGCTAGGCTCAATTCGAGTAATTTTGCCTTTGTATATATTGGCTTTTTTCTGTTCTTTCGAAGGTATTTCTATATCAAAATTATAGAGTTGTTGCCCATCAACCAAGGCGACACGCAATTCTTCCTGTTGCGTAGCATTGATCAGCATTCTTTTCATTCTATTTTCCCTAAGCGACCCATCAAAATTCGATGCGGGGCGGTAAACCGGATAATTGGTAGTAACTTTTAAATTTGGACAAAACGTATGTTAAGTCAACCTCCTTTAATCCAAAATCACCGTTTTTTGGCGGATTTTGCACCTTAACTGGACACCTTTACCACGCATCGACTGGATTTCTCTAACGACCAGCGATCATTTTAAAATCCTTAATTCTATTATTATGGGGCATATACTACGCTCATCTAAGGTCGAGCGCGAAAACCCTTGATTCATTTATCCTATTGTCTTCAATAATCGGTATTCTTTAATTTTACGCAAAAGCCCAGCGTGAAATACTGGTACAATTCGCTTTAGACTCCCGCTATAACTAACAATATTAGCTGATTGTAAGGACCACATCCGCCGATCTAAGTTCAGTCGTCATCAGCGACGCTGAACCAGTCTTTGATAATGGGTCCGACATCGGGCTAGTCTAATTTCTTTTAACTGAGCATTGGAGTGGTAAATATGGAATCTAATATAACAATCCTACGCATTTTCATCAATTTAACAAACTCCCTTAAAATTATGCCTTATGGCACAATACTAAACATGATTAGCAAGGTTTAAGCTATCACTCATTAATAAACAACATCTTGGAGCCCACTTCTAATTTTATTTTTAATTGCGAATCAGATATTTAATTATCTATATTTTTAACGGCACTCCATGGAAAAATCGAATTGTGGATCTGGGAAGGTAGAACAAATTGAGATCGACCCATCGCAAGAACAACAACGTATAGACAATTTTCTAATCAAATACCTAAAAGGTGTCCCCAAAAGCAGAATTTATCGGATGATCAGAAAGGGAGAAGTACGAGTAAATCGACGTCGAGTACGTGCGGAGTACCGAATACAAGCTCTCGATATCCTGAGGATTCCACCGGTTCGCCGAAGCAAACCAAAAATCAAACCCTTTGTTAAGGAAGAAAACAAGATCCACCTAGAACAACGAATTTTGTTCGAGGATGATGGACTGATGATAATCAACAAACCATCTGGAATACCCGTCCACGGAGGTAGTGGAGTAAATGCTGGGCTAATAGAAATGTTACGTGTAATCCGACCGGATTCTAAATTTCTTGAACTGGTACACCGGCTTGACCGAGGCACATCAGGTTGTTTGCTTTTGGCAAAAAAACGAAGCTGCTTAAAAGAACTTCATGAGCTCTTTCGCTCCAACCAAGTGCAAAAATGTTATACAGCGCTGGTTTGTGGGCGCTGGCAGCCTAAGAAACTTTTGGTTGATGCACCGCTCAAAAAAAATATTCGGCAAAGTGGCGAACGTTTAGTTAAGGTTAGTACTAAGGGTAAATTAGCCAAAACAGTATTTAGAAGGGTACAGCGGTTTAAATTTGCTACTATGATTGAAGCCAAACTACTGACCGGACGCACTCATCAAATTAGAGTACATGCTGCCCACAACGGGCATCCGATAGTTGGCGATGATCGCTATGGTAGTAGAAGCGATAACCGCTTCTTCGAGGAAGAAGGGTTAAAGCGCCTTTTCCTACACGCATCGACATTGAAACTAACGCACCCTATGTCCGGTAAACCGATGTCAATTTATGCCCCACTAGACCAAGAATTAACGAATTTAATTCAACGGCTAGAATACTTAGAATCAAAGTAGCAATGCTTGTTACATCAAATCAAGAGGAAATGGATGGATGATTGAAAGAAACGACCCCATTGAAACAACAAAGTCGCGTAATTCACCTGGCAATTGGGAAAGGGAAATATTAGAAAAATTAGTGATGTCAACGGTCACCGAACAGCGAAAGGCGAGGCGGTGGAATATATTATTTAAATCACTTTTTCTAATTTATCTAGTCGTGATTTTGGTGGTAACCATTAGCCCGTTTTCGGAGCAAACACTTTCAAACTCAAAAACACACACCGCTGTAATTGATGTTACGGGAGTACTTATAGACGACGGACAAGCCAACGCAGATCGGATTATTAAAGGCTTGAGGAATGCAGTCGAAGATGATGGAACCCGTGGAATCATTCTAAGAATGAATACTCCGGGCGGAAGCCCCGTTCAATCTTGGTATATTTACGATGAAATACGACGAATAAAAAAAGAAAACCCTGACTTGCCCTTATTCGCTGTAGTTTTAGATACCTGTGCATCGGGTGGTTACTTTATCGCCGCAGCCACCGATAAGATCTTCGTGAGTAAATCCAGCATCATCGGTTCAATTGGTGTAGTAATGAATGGCTTTGGGTTTGTCGAGTCAATGAAAAAGTTTGGCATCGAAAGACGCTTAATGATTGCGGGTAAAAATAAAGGATTATTCGATGCCTTTTCGCCATTAAAGACAGCTGAACAGAAGCATCTCCAATCAATGCTGGACGATATACATCAACAATTTATCGATGCTGTTCGCGAAGGCCGAGGTAATAGGTTAGCTGATGATCCATCAATTTTCAGCGGACTGGTATGGACTGGCCAACAGGGAATAAAAATGGGCCTCGCCGACTCAATTGGAACGACTTCTTCCGTTGCAAAAGAAATCATTGGCGAAGAAAACCTTGTTAACTTTACACCAAAACATGGCTTTTTAGACAGGTTCACATCCAAAATCGGGACCACCTTTGAAAACGCCTTGTGGAGTGTGTTGACTAATTTCCATCTAAGAATTCAGTAATGTATCTACCGTCTCCCCAATTCAGCGGGGATTCATCCACATCGACTAAACTAAATTTAACGAACGTTCTTATTGGGTAGAGACCTTCCGCTGGATTATGAATCATCATTGAAACTTCAAAATGTTTTTTTTCAAAGTTCTATGTTTATTGGCTGTGACGCCAGTGGCCGTGTACGCTGATTGGGATGCCGAATCCAAAATATTCTTGATTGCACAAAACCTAGATCTCGATGCAGCTGCGAAACAAATACAAACAACTATCAATGGGCGAATATTAGAAGCAAAGATTATTCGAATCGATAACAAACAATACTATCGGTTCAAGGTCTTAACTGAAAAAGAGGGACGCATACGATACATTAAAGTTGATCCAGTGACCGGTCAGTTAACCGGAAAGTAGTAGCACACCAAAATTTATGAAAATTTTAGTGGTTGAAGATGAAGTAGCTTTGCGAGCGCAACTACAGGCATTTCTCGCTTCAAAGGGATTTGCTGTGGATGTCGCCAAAACTGGAGAGGAAGCCTTTTACTTGGGTACTGAGTATGCCATCGATGCAGCCATAATAGATTTAGGGCTACCCGACTTTTCTGGGATGGATTTGATTAAGCGCTTTAGGAAATCCGAAAAACGATTCCCCATCCTTATCTTAACAGCTCGGAGTCGGTGGCAAGAAAAAGTCGAAGGGCTCGAAGTCGGCGCGGACGACTATATGGTAAAACCATTTCACTACGAAGAACTTTGGGCCCGTTTAAACGCATGCATCCGACGATCAGCCGGTTTTTCACGTCCAATCCTTTATTCCGGACCCATAGAAATGGATACCCTTTCCCAGCAGGTTAGAGTAAACGGTGAAATTATGGAACTCACTGCTTATGAATATAAAGTATTGGAATACTTAATGCTTCATCAAGGCGAAGTAGTATCCAAAACCACCTTGACCGAGCACCTATACGATCAAGATTTCGATAGAGACAGCAATGTCATTGAAGTGTTCGTTGGGCGTTTACGAAAAAAAATAGATCCCAATGGGCAATTTAAACCTATCGAAACTTTACGGGGAAGAGGTTACAGGCTCTCGGTTTAAATGACTGAATAGTCTATGAAAGGATCACTAAATCTCAGGTTGTTGTTATCGGCAAGTTTTGTACTCGTTGGGTTTTTCACCCTTGCAGGTATGGCATTGGATCGTGCATTCAAAGATGGTGCGGAGGAAGCGATCAGAGAACGTCTGCAAGTCCATATCTACGCCCTCCTGTCAGCCGCTGATCTTTCTCGAACTGGAAAATTAACACTGCCAGGCGACTTACCCGAATCTCGGTTCTCTAACCCGGGATCAGGCCTAAGAGGATTCGTATTTTCTCCCAACGGTCAAATCGAATGGCGTTCAGCATCGTCATTAGCTCTTGATCTGAATCGAATTGATGACCTAACCTTAGGCCGATCTAGATTTATTATTGAACCCAATAATAACTTTATCCTGTACTATCCAGTCATGTGGGAAAACGAGTCTGGTAATGAATGGAAATACATTTTCGCCGTCGCTGAAGATGCCGGATCTTTCATACAACAAGTATCTACCTTCAGACACAGTCTATGGACTTGGTTTGGTGGAATAGGGATTATCTTGATTATTGTGCAACTCATCATCTTACGGTGGAGTCTCAAACCACTTAGGCACATCGCCAAAGACCTTGAGGCTATTGAATCTGGCAAAAACGCTCGTCTTAACGACGATTACCCGAGGGAACTACAAGGTTTGGCCGTAAATTTAAATGCGTTGATCGACAGTGAACGAACCCACTTGGAACGATACCGAAATACCTTAGCTGATCTTGCCCATAGTCTAAAAACCCCTCTCGCAATTATGCAGGGAATACAAGACGATGAGAAACTAAGTGCAGCACTGAGGAAAACCATAAATGACCAGATTTCCCGGATGAATAACCTTGTAGAATATCAATTGCAACGTGCTTCGGCTCGGGGCCAGAAACACCTTTCCTTGGCTGTCAACGCAAAAAATCTAGTCTCAAAAGTTATCACATCTTTGAATAAGGTTTATTCGGAAAAAAATATCAATTGTACTTTACAAGCTAATGACTCGGAGCAATTCTTTTGTGAAGAGGGTGATTTGTACGAAATTGCCGGAAACCTACTTGATAATGCTTACAAATGGTGCAAATCTAGAGTCTTAGTGTCTATTCAACTCTATCGACAACCGGGTATAAAACGAAATGGCCTCATTTTTATTGTCGAAGATGATGGACTAGGTATTCCACCGGACAAGATAACACAGGTATTGAAACGGGGTATTCGTGCGGACGAACGGACCCATGGACACGGTATCGGACTCGCAGTGGTTAGTGAAATTGTAAGACTTTCTGGTGGAACCATTAAAACTAAGACAAGCCGACTTGGCGGTATACGATGGGAAGTCGTGCTACCCGCGCACACTTGAAGTTCATCCTTTGTATTTCGAACGTTGAATAATCTCAGGTCTGGGTATCAACACTGTTTATGCGTGAAAACTTAAAAGCTTTCAAAATAATAAAAGCAGAAACCATATACAACGGTTTCTTCAATCTGGAAAGATTTCTGGTCAAACATACCCTGTACCAGGGCGGGTGGAGCAAAGCACTGGCACGAGAATTGTTTTGGCGCGGTGACTGCGCTGCCTTGATCCCCTACGACCCAATCACAGATCAAGTAGTATTGATTGAACAATTTCGAGTGGGTGCAATCCGATCAGACAGGAACCCATGGCTGCTTGAAATAGTCGCAGGTAGCATAGAACCAGGTGAAACAGCACGCGAAGTTGCAATTCGGGAAGCCAAAGAAGAGGCCAACTGTGACATTCAAGATCTCACGCAGATAAGCCAATTTTACACTACTCCAGGCGGCGCATCGGAAAAAATAACCCTATTTTGCGGACGGGTCGATGCTACTAACATTGGTGGGATTCACGGATTACAGGACGAAGGCGAAAATATCCAAGTTACCGTTGTCAAGCTTGAAAAAGCCCTAAAATACATAGAAACTGGCCGAATCGAGTCGGCTATACCTATCATTGCCCTTCAGTGGTTGGAACTACGCCGTACACGATTAAAAAGGGACTGGGGTATCGATAGTATTCCTTCTTCCTGACACTAATCCACTTAAATCTACAATTAATATCAACGGCCAGAAGCATCTAGGTCCTCCACTTTTACGACGATCCGATTTTTCTGATGTCGTGTTTTATGATTCCTTGATAAAGTCCCTCTTTGCTCAAACGTCTCGGTTTCAGCAACACCCCCAATTTCCACCCATTCTCCCAATAATACTCGGACTGTAGTTCGTGCACTTTGGACATCCACACTCCCATTTCCTAGAGTACTCTGGCGATCAGACCAAGGTGAAATTTCCAAATTCACTTCCCGGCCTACCAATCTTGGAATCACTGAAAACCCCGTAGTCGCTTCTCTGTATTCGATTCCTCCGACAATCACTGGTTGATTTGCATATCGATGTTTCGAATAACTGGGAATCGGATACTCCTTGCCAACCTTGATTACAGCAGGAGTCCCTTCGAGTGTTTGTAATTTTTGTGTTGTACCGGAATTCGAGTCAGACTCGGTCTGATAAAAATGACCACGAGCTATTATTCCACCCTCATTTTTATCACCAACCTTTACTCTAACTCGGGCATTGGCATTTAATTCATCGACACTTATATCTTTGCCCTGAAGAACACTGATCATAAGTCGATGCGGGCTAATATCAAGTTGAGAAACCAGTTGCCGAATTTCTTCTATTCTTTCAGCACCAATCTTGAAAATAAGCTGGGAACGATTAGGTACAACCGTTTCATCAGGATTTAATAACGGCCGAATTATCTCTGCTATTTCCCGCGCTGGCCGACCTGAAAGTTCGATGACTTCCAACACTTTTTGCTCCGCTAATAAACCTGTTTGGTACACTATTAGAATTGGGAGAAATAAAAGTTTGCATATTGAAATCGCTTTTTGGCAAATTAGTTTCATTCATCTACCCCCAATTCTCGAATTTTGATTAGGAAGAGCAAAACTGCTCAGTCTCTCGAAAATGCTATCTTTCAATTGCAAATCCCGCTTGTTTCCATTGTGCCATGTGCCCCCGAAGATAAATAACATTCTCAAAACCTGCTAGATACAGTCCAAATTTTGCGATTCCAGCACGCGGACCATGCTCACAATAGACTACAACTGGTTGCGACCGTACCCTAGAGATTCGTTCAGCTTCGAAATAGGCGATCCAGAAAGGCACATGAATCGCTCCGGGAACGTGACCTTTTTCATATTCCCACGAAGACCGAGCATCCAAAACGATGGGTGCATTCTCCGCTTTGACTAGGTCAGACAATTCCTTATTTGTGATATACCCTAACTTATTAGCCGAACCAGCGCAGCCAGTCATGAAAAACACCAAAAAAACGAAATA
>CAZZET010000098.1:0-10427 GCA_964653275.1 uncultured Methylococcales bacterium | reverse complement strand
GTAACTTTACCTTGTGGCGATTTAACTATTATAATACAAGGTTATCTTAAATGACGGTACAATGTAATGCGAATCGATACGGAAGCCCTCACTTTTGATGATATTCTCCTCATTCCAGCACTTTCGACGTTTCTCCCACGGGATTCAGATCTAACAACGCGTCTTACCCGCAGCATACGTCTCAATCTTCCATTTGTGTCAGCGGCTATGGATACGGTGACCGAAGCAAAATTGGCTATAACCATGGCTCAGGAAGGTGGGATTGGTATTATCCACAAAAATACGACTATTGCTGGGCAAGCTCACGAGGTACTTAGAGTAAAAAAATACGAGAGTGGGGTCATCAAAGAGCCTATAACTGTTTCGGCTAAAACAAGTATCCGTGAAGTCATGGAGTTGACTGCGGCTAATAATATTTCAGGGGTTCCTGTCGTCGATGACGATAACTTGGTTGGTATTATTACCAGTCGAGATCTACGTTTCGAAACTCGGCTTGATGAAACGGTTAGTCATGTTATGACACCTAAGGAACGCCTCGTGACCGTTAACGAACATGCCGATCAAAAGGAAGCAATTCGCTTGCTTCATGAGCATCGGATTGAAAAAGTTTTGGTCGTCAATGATGCGTTTCAGCTTAGAGGCTTAATTACTGTTAAGGATATCCAAAAAGCTAAAGATTATCCTAATGCTTGTAAAGACGAACAAGAACGTTTGCGTGTTGGGGCAGCTGTAGGGACAGGAGCCGGGACCGATGAAAGGGTATGTGCACTGGTCGATGCTGGTGTCGATGTGATCGTGGTAGATACCGCTCATGGGCATTCACAAGGGGTATTGGATCGGGTGCGTTGGGTAAAACAACAATTTCCTGATGTTGAGGTGATCGGTGGAAATATAGCTACGGGCGAAGCTGCAAAATATTTAGTTGAGGGTGGCTGCGATGGGATTAAGGTCGGCATCGGTCCTGGTTCGATCTGTACGACCCGAATCATTGCTGGTGTGGGAATGCCGCAAGTTTCTGCAATTGCTAATGTTGCTAAAGCCTTGAAGGGCACAGATATACCCTTGATTGCGGACGGGGGTATTCGCTACTCGGGCGACGTTGCGAAAGCACTTGCGGCGGGAGCTAGCTCAGTGATGCTGGGCAGCTTGTTCGCCGGAACCGAAGAAGCACCGGGTGAGGTCGAATTGTATCAGGGGCGCTCATACAAATCGTATCGTGGAATGGGGTCCTTGGCTGCTATGGCTCAGAATCATGGTTCTAGCGACCGTTATTTTCAGGATAGCGTTAATACTATTGACAAACTTGTTCCCGAAGGTATTGAAGGAAGAGTTCCATACAAAGGTAGCTTGGTTGCCATTCTCAATCAACTGACGGGAGGCGTCCGCTCCTGCATGGGCTATACCGGTTGCCGGACAATTGAAGAGCTAAGATTGAATTCCAAGTTTGTGCGTGTCACCAACGCGGGGATGCGGGAGAGCCATGTCCACGACGTATCCGTTATTAAAGAAGCCCCAAATTACCGAACAGATTGATTGTGTCGCAAAATCTACGGGAAGATATACACTCCCAAAAAATACTTATCCTTGACTTCGGTTCACAATATACCCAGCTGATAGCCCGGCGCATTCGGGAAATTGGAGTATATTGTGAGATTTTCTCCTACGAATGCTGTGAGGAAGACATCCAATTATTTGCACCTCGGGGCATAATTCTATCCGGGGGGCCTGCGACTGTCACGGAGGAAGAGACGCCCAGAGTCAGCAATGGAATTTTTTCCTTAGGTATACCGGTGTTGGGAATTTGTTATGGGATGCAAACCATGGCCGAACAATTGGGGGGCCATGTAGAATCGGCTGTGAATCGTGAGTTTGGTTATGCTACGGTTCGGGCACGTGGACATTCCAGTTTGCTACGAAATATCGAGGATCATACCAGTGAAGAAGGATATGGTTTATTGGATGTGTGGATGAGTCATGGTGATAAAGTCCAATCAATGCCGTCTGGCTTTAAGCTGATCGCCAGTACTGAAAGTGCACCGATCGCAGGAATTGCGGACGAGACAAGAAAATTTTTTGGCCTGCAATTTCACCCTGAAGTTACCCATACTCAGCAGGGGAAACGCATTCTGGAACGCTTTGTTTGTGAAATTTGTGGCTGTGAAAGGTTATGGCGTTCGGAGAACATCATTGCTGATAGTATCGAGAATATTCGCGCTCGTGTCGGCAACCAGGAAAAGGTTATTCTGGGGTTGTCGGGTGGTGTTGACTCCTCCGTAGTTGCGGCACTACTGCATCAATCGATTGGTGATCAATTGACGTGTGTTTTTGTTGATTCGGGACTGCTCAGGTTGCATGAAGGTGATCAGGTTATGGCGACCTTTGCTGAACATTTGGGTGTTCGTGTCGTTCGCGTTAATGCTGAGTCACGGTATTTAAATGCGCTTGGCAACGAATGCGATCCGGAAAAAAAGCGTAAGATCATTGGGAAATTATTTATTAAGATCTTCGAAGAAGAAGCGTCTAAAGTAGTCAATGCCAGATGGTTAGCGCAAGGTACTATATATCCTGACGTGATCGAATCAGCTGGAGCAAAAACGGGCAAAGCACAGTTGATAAAATCTCATCACAACGTTGGGGGGTTGCCCGAGCACATGAATCTAAAATTGATCGAACCCCTACGTGAATTGTTTAAGGATGAGGTCAGAGCGATTGGTTTAGAACTTGGATTACCCTCGGAAATGATCAATCGCCATCCGTTTCCGGGGCCTGGTTTGGGCGTTAGGATATTAGGACGTGTGAAAAAAGACTATGTCGAGCTTTTGCAACGGGCTGATGCTATTTTCATCGAGGAGCTCTATAAAAACGGGTTATATGGTAATGTCAGTCAAGCCTTTGCCGTTTTTCTGCCCGTTAAATCGGTTGGAGTTATGGGTGATGCTCGACGTTATGATTATGTTATTGCGTTACGTGCAGTGGAAACAGTTGATTTTATGACTGCCCGCTGGGCGCGTCTTCCCTATGATTTCCTCGATTCGGTTTCACGTCGAATTATCAACGAAACTCCAGGGATTTCTCGAGTGACCTACGACATTTCTGGTAAACCACCCGCGACAATTGAGTGGGAATAACGGTGTTTGTTCGAATTCGGGGCTAAGCGAAAAGTGATATAAACCAATATTCTGGTTTGTGCGAATTGCAACTCATATCACGGCAGCTACGATCAGTGAACGCTAAAAGTAATGTCTTTTCTCGTGTTATCTGACGAAGATTGGATGCAGCGGGCCTTATCGCTCGCCATGCGTGCGGAAAAGATGGGGGAAGTCCCTGTTGGTGCGGTACTCGTTAAAAAAAACGAATGTTTGGGTGAAGGTTGGAATAGCCCGATAACCTCTAATGATCCGACTGCCCATGCGGAAATAATCGCTTTAAGGAAATCTGGCGTAGCTGTGGGAAACTATCGTCTTGTCGATTCGACTTTGTATGCGACATTGGAACCTTGTGTCATGTGTATGGGAGCGATTTTACATGCCCGCGTCGGGCGGCTGGTTTTTGGGGCTTACGACCCTAAAAGGGGTGCGGTAAACAGCGCGTTGAAATTATCCGATTGCAAATGGACAAATCACTCTGTCGATTGGCAGGGTGGAGTTTTGTCGGAACCGTGTAGTGCTATATTGAAAGACTTTTTCACGGTTAGAAGATAGTCAAAAAAGTGCCTTGTTGTATTGGAAAGCGTCGAAAATAGAGTTTCTGTCGTCGATGGGGTTTTGGTCGTCATTTACTCGATATTGCACCATGGCGTTCTTTTTAATCACATTCTCCTGCGTTAACCAGACTAGTAGGTCAAAATAACTACGAATATTTTCGACATATCGGACCGGTTCTCGCCCCCGCGCGTATCCATGTTTAGTTCGTTTATACCATTTCTTTTGAGTTAAAAGTGGCAACGATTGTTTTACGTATATCCATTTATCTGGATTTCGATCTTGCTCTTGAGTGATGATGCGAGCATCATTAAGGTGGCCAAAACCGACATTGTAAGCAGCTAATGCAAGCCAGGTTCGGTCAGGTTCATCAATCCTTTCGGGGAATTTCTTTTTCCTCTGCAGAAAATAGCGTGCACCACCTTCGATACTTTGTTCTGGATTTCGGCGATTTGTCAATTTAAGCTGTTTTGCGGTAGCCTGGGTGAGCATCATGATTCCACGAACACCTGTAGGCGATACAGCGTTTGTCCGCCAATGGGATTCCTGGTATCCGATGGCTGCCAAGAGGCGCCAATCCATTCCATTTTTAAGGGCTGTTTTTTCGAATAGCGCTCGAAATTTAGGTAAACGATTTTTCACGTGTTTGCGAAAAGTGCAGTTGTCCACATAACCTAGGGTGGCAGCATGGCCATAATGCCGTTCGATCAACTGATCCAATGTTTTATTTTTTTTGATGTCCTCAAAAAAGCGAACGGCTTCGTTGTACAAACTCGTATCATCAGATTTGGGAAAGGCCCAGGCCAGTTCTCTGGGTTTCGAAAGATTAAATGCAGCGTGTAGTTTTGGGTAAAAACGCCGAACCAATGTGACTTGATTTGAGTCGGCTACTGTATAATCGATTAGTCCATCGTTGACTAGATAAAGAAGGCTGTCTGTGTTTAATTCGGTATTGACGTCCCATTCAAGATTAGGATGGTCTTTTTTTAACCGCATTAGGCTTTCGACGTGGGTTGTACCTTCCACTACCTCCAGAATTCCTTCGTTGAGGTCGGAAATTTTTCGTGGTCTCCTGGTTCTTGCACGATAAACAACTTGCTCTGTTATGGTGGTGTACCCAGGAGCGAAGAGCATTGACTTTTTTCGCTGATCGGTTACCGTTAAACCGGCCGCAGCAATATCTGCGCTTCCGGCAGAAATCATCGAGAGGATTTGACTAAAAGTATCAGGGACAACGAATTGGACTTCTACCCCAAGCCTTTTAGCAAAAAGTTGTACGAGATCATGTTCCAAACCAGAAAATCCTTCGGCGGACTCATAATAGGTTGTGGGATCGAAACGGGTTAAGACTTTGAGCTTTCCGGATTCAACAATCGTTTGAATTTGAGATGCTTTCTTTCGAAAAAAAGAAGGATTTTCCTCGCATCCAGATAGCAAGGTAACGGCTACTAAAATCAAAATATTACTCTTGAGATTCGGTGCGGATCCGAGCATATTCAAATCGTTACATTTTGGTTCATCAAGCCGTTCATATTATACTATCCACGCATTAAATTTCTGCACATTTAGTAGGCGATATTTTTCCGGTAGGCAGATGGGAAAGTGCCCGTGTAGAATAGCTGAAATGGCAATATTTTGCATTGCTGTTTATTCAAATTCACTCACTTCAAACGCCAAATTGCCGTGTGAGAAGGCAATGGTTTGGAGGTGATGAAATGTATAATTTGTGTGAAATTAATTGTCGATTGCACAATGGAGAGTTCCCTTCCGATTAGGGAAGCTTCTAGGACTTTTTAGGAGAGCTGACAGAGCGGTTGAATGTGCTTGACTCGAAATCAAGTGAGGGGCTTTCGTCCCTCCCGGGGTTCGAATCCCCGGCTCTCCGCCAATATAACGCATTATCTTATTGAATAATCGCAATAAATAATTAGGATCACTGATCGTCATGTACGGTTTGACTAGGAAACTATCTAATAATATCTGCTTTTGTGTTTTCGATTACGGTAACGTTGACAATCAATTTTATAGAGTTAACAATGAAAACTCTCCATGCCTTGGATTTAGGTGTAAGAGATCCTAGATGGCCTTAAAGCTCGGTTGTGCCCCATGCGGCCAGGCTTTTTATGCCTAAAGATGATTTGCTTGAAGGGTTGTGATCGCAGCACCATGGTAAATACAACGTTAGGGCGAAAAAGCTAACAAAACGGGCAATTAATTGACGATATTGGTGTCTTTAGCGGTACACTCATTCGATGCGCCTTGTCCAATTTCTCATTCTCCTTGTTCCAATTGTTGTCTTCGCCGACCAAGTTAAATTCCAAAGCTACACCACCGTTCAGAAAAAAATATTCTGGGTAAAACTTTATCCCAATGGTGGGAATACCCTGTATTGTAATCAGCATTTCGTTGATCGTTCACCACTCAATATTGAGCATGTCTACCCCGTCGCCTGGATGGTGGATCACCTCGGGTGTGGGAGTCGTAAAAAATGCCGTAGAGACCCTAAGAATAGAGTTCGATTTGGCCGTATGGAAGCTGATTTACACAACCTATTTCCTGTGATGGCGGGTTTCAAAAGTGCCCGATCCAACAAAACCTTCGGGATCATACCGGGTGAGAAACACGCACTAGGATTCTGTGATTTCGAATTGGATGAACATCTCGACTTAGTTGAACCCAGACCCGGCGCACGTGGGATAATTGCCAGGACTATCCTTTATATGAATAGTGAATATCAGCTACCGGTTAAACCGTGGTTGTTTGATACGATTAAGCAATGGCATAAGGATTATCCACTCAGTACCTGGGAGATTTGGCGGAATGAAATGATTTTTAAGCTTCAGGGTAACCGGAACCAGTTTATTGGGAAATAAAATCAGATGGCCTGGGCAAAACGGACAATGTCCACGAAAAATCCAACTTGACCATTGGAGATAGATAATTGAAGGACTGGTTAGGCTTCAAAGCGGTCATCCGGGAAATCAAGTCGATTGGCAAGGGTCGGCCCACGCTGTGTGAAAACGCAGAATTTTCAAAAGCGAATGGGCCGACGCTTGATCAATCGAAATATGTTTCTGTGGCTTTTTGTGCGTAGATACTTTGTATCATGCTCAACAAAAAGATCGCTGCTCCAATTTTCATCAAATTATTAAACTTTACGAATCATCTACTTCGTGCTAAATGCCAGTTTAATATAGCGAGAATCATTCGATGATCTCAGCACGTGCCTTTATTAGACCGCTGATGGCTTCTTTAAACTGATTGGTTGAAGTTAAATGCTTTTTCATTGCTTTTTTTATCAGTCGGTTAGACTCTTTTAAGTGAGCTACTGCGGCAGGATGCAGTCCTCCACTTGTCAACACCATGATGCTATCATCGATTTCATGTATGGCTCGTTTGGGTAGTTGATCAAAATCTTCATTTCCCAGAAACTCCCTATTTACATATGACTCCAGCAACTCGATGCTTTGCCGGATATTTTCAAGCGCATTGATATCTCTTAAAAACGCAGCCACAGCAACCACTTGGGTTGCATCAAGATTAATACCGCTACCGGTTGCACCAACCAATAATTGTCCCGCCGGAGAGTTATTGAAGGCATCACCATTGTAGAAAGCAACCGCACCCTCGATGGTTTCAACAGAGTTATTGTGGAAAAATGGTCCCGTGTCAGCAGCTTCCACCAGAGAAGGCGTGTTAAACTCACCATTCCCTGGTGTGCCAAAACCATCGTCCGGAGGCATCAATTCACCACTGAGGTCAGCCGGTTGATCCGGGAGATTTTCTACACCGGTATTGAAATTGCGATTCCCAGGATTCGGACCGAAAATATTGGGGTCACCA
This sequence comes from uncultured Methylococcales bacterium, assembly GCA_964653275.1. Taxonomy (GTDB): domain Bacteria; phylum Pseudomonadota; class Gammaproteobacteria; order Methylococcales. The sequence continues at coordinate 2,883 of CAZZET010000098.1, read as the reverse complement.
TTAGCCCCGGCATTGAAATGACAGGCAAAACATTTCCCTAGTGTCGGACTGTTAAAAATTTCCTGGCCCCGCGCCGAAATAATACCTTTTAGTGGCAAGGGCAGGTTCAGGTCTGCTTGCCGACCAAGAGAGAGCTGAAAGGCTTCCAGAGCATCTAGCTCCTCATCATTAGGCAGTCGAAAATCAACACCTGGATCGCGATCCAGTGTCTTGGTGAAATGTTGTATCACTGCTCCGGTGGCAAAAGAGCGTAAGGAACCATCGTTTGGTGAACCATCGCCTGACCAACCAGTTCTTGGGCCAGCAGGGTTGTCGATCGACGTTCGCAGAGCAAGTATATGAGGTACGCCTCGCTGGTTGAATTCGTTTTTCAGATCATTAAACCCGTCCTGGTTTTCAATGATCAATCCAAATTCTCGCATCAACTTTGGATTTTCGAAGTTCTCCTTCAACGCAGGATTGAATTCTGCAACAAAGAGCGGATCATCATCTGGTAGTGTTGCAATAAATGCCGGGTCGATGGTGAGATTGTTCTCTGCCGGATGGCAACTGCCACAGGTTCGGCCATTACCGTTAAAGGTCTCTTCGAAAAAGAGGATTCTGCCTTTTGCAACAAGCTCGTCTTTTGGCGTAGGTGGTCGCGGGGGAATACATGCTGATAGCAGAGTCACAGCAAATAATGAAATCACAATATTCTTCATGACAAACCTCCTTTCTTGAACATAACAATGCAACCAGAGTCGGTTTGATCTTACTTACTCAATAGCAGTTAGGCGGCCATATTCTCTGGTCTAATTAAAGGTGAATGTACATTGTTGAATTTAGTCATACAGGCAAAGAAACATTGATTACTAGTACTCAAAACACAAAAAGAGTAAGGGGGTCAGAGCAGAATGGTACTTACTTAAAGCTAATGCATTGAAATAACGAGAGAAAAATCTGGCAGGGTGGTAAGCTTGATTGCTACCAAACGACAAGCGAAACCATCACAGCTAACTTAATGCCTATTTTTTACATCCTCATTCCATTGACGCAACAAAGGATTCGATCCCATACCCAAGGTATGGATGCTTTCGTGTTTAACGGTGATATTTAAGGCATAAGAAAACCCGGCAGCAAATGGGGCGCAACCAGGATTTAAGGCTGTTTAGAGACTCTTACACCCTTCCTGGGCGTAGATAATTTCGACTCTCACCCCTGAGATTTTCAATCCTACCGCTTATTTTGATCAAGTCCTGAGGTACACTGCGGATTCGCATGCCATAACCTAAGTCAACTTTACCCATCCAACATTATTACTTGCCAAGCAACTCATCAACCACCGGGTCCATCTTGGTCTGTGTGCTCTGCCACTTCATAAGTGACATACCGCCTTTCAAGCGCAAGTGATAGTGTGCAGATCCAACCTTTTGTCCGTTGTGTTCAAGTCGTAGCTCCGCAAGGTGCAAATAGGTGGTGAAATCCCAATTCTTGTGTGCTGTGTAGGTCAAAATGTACTCACATACCTTGGGGTCCGGGCTATCAAATACACGGGTTTCTATTCCATGGAACTCCATCCGGTTTCGAATAACGGGCAGAAAATCATTGACAATGACTTTTGGATTTTCTTCAATGCAAATCATTGTTGGATTTAAGTCTGAACTAATGGGTTGAACCTGAATCGAAGTACACGCAACGAGTGCCAATAAAGATATTGCGATTAAAGCTGGGTTTTTCATAATTCGACTCCCTGTATTTCATTTTAACCCTCCTAGTATACCGAATTGGCCAACCTATCCAGCCCCATTTCTAAGCCCTGATTTTTAGGGAATTGTCTATTTTCTAATATTAGGGTTGGCCGCCTCGAAAACTAACTATTTACAGAGTCTCAAGCACTCGGAGGCTATTCTAGTCAATAAATAAACTCCACTGAGAACGATCCGGGTAAGGCTCAATATTGCGCTGCCAAATTCCGGTAATCTCGTGATTTGAAATCGCCAAACTACAGACTATTAGTTACCCTCGGGCGAAAAAAGCATTTAGTTTTGGCGGTATCAATACGTGGCAGATGGGTATTATGATTCCCATTGGAATCTGATAACTGAGGCATGTCCTTGGCCAGCTGCACGCATATAATAGCGTGTTTTCTTGTTTTTGCCCGTACTGTTCTTTAACTCCATCTGAGGCGGAAACTCAGAATAGTGCTGCTTTAATGGTTGAAAAGCGCACCCTGGTGCGTATTTGATTCCAAATAAATGTGAGTTTTCTTTAGGTAAGTATTTCCACAATTGCGGAAAGACTAAGCTGTAATCCGATTACCGCAGCATCTACAAGCAGAAATGGCGTGACCAGGTGAACTTGTGATATTAAAACGCAGCTGGATCATAAATACATGAACTTGGCAAAAGAAACACCGGAGTTATTGGATTCAAGTGGGAACCATGGTTCCCATTTACCAAGTATCAACACAGCGATAGCCATTTTAAATGCGTCCGAAGAAATTCAGGAAAAATCCGCGCAAAAACAAGAAAATGGCGAAAAGATAAGACGGCTTTATCATTAGGAAGCCAGGAAAGGTATAGCCCGGCATAGGTGAAATCCATGCAAAATTGTTCGGTTGTGGAGATAAGATTTTGATCTAACGAACAATACCCACATTGGCTCCTATATCAGCCATTCAGGAAAATTGATTGGAAGACCACCTTCGGCCACGAGTAACGCACCGTCGGTCTAGTCATTGATTAGTTTGCGACTAGGAGGGAATACAAATGAATCACCGCTACCAAATATAACCAGCGTTCATAGGTTTAGGGATGTTAACGCGAATTGTGAATGTCTCTAGTTTTTTCTGAAATGGCGCCCCGAGGAGGATTCGAACCCCCGGCCTACCCCTTAGGAGGGGGT
>CAZZET010000097.1:0-11382 GCA_964653275.1 uncultured Methylococcales bacterium | reverse complement strand
ATCGACCCGCTTCCTTTCTATGAATCGCATAATCCCATTCTTTAACTTGCCACTTACCCTGGTTATGGTTCCCAATCAAACACAAGAACACATCAGATGTTTCAATATGGCGTTCTAGTTCTCGCTGGAATCTCGAACCCGACTCGAGATCCGATTCATCCATCCATGGATTAAATCCATGATCTTTTAGTACATTATATATATTCGAAACTTCATCTCGGTCCAAACTGTTATAGGACAAAAAAACTTTTTTGGGTGCCATTTCAAACTGACGAACGGGAGGTCAAGATTTGTAAGGTATTGTTACTTCATTCACTCAATCATGAAGCATAGCCAGGGTTTTACTAGCCTGATGTAATCCAATTCACAATATTCTGCGGACACAGAATCGAGATGACACGAATCCGGATATAAGATATACAACGGACTTTTCGACGGGATGATAGTCACGACGCGAATTAAGAATATCTAGACGTGTCCAAAATCTATCTCGAGGTAGCGACACTCTTGTACGTGCCTCAATCACGCGAAAAAAGGGCCGACTTAATTATTGTTTCTTGGTCGAGACTTTAGTGGATTCTGTCGGTATAGAACTGCACAGAAAAATTAGGTCAACTCTGGCTATTTAAGGCGTTATTGTCCCGGCGGGAAATCGATTGAAACTAATCTAAACTGCGTTTCCACTACAACACGCTATCAATCGCAGCGCGCAATTCTTCAGAGTCAGGTGCTATAAAGTTACTAAAATGTTCCACGACATGCCCTTCGGAGTCCAGTACGTATTTATTAAAGTTCCAAGTCGGGGCTTTTGTTTGTTTTGCCAATTCTTTGAAAAGTGGATGGGCCTTTGAGCCCTTTACAGTAACAGGCGAGAACATGGTAAACGTTACACCGTAATCGAGATAACACACCTGGGCGGTCTTTTCTTCATTATCGGCCTCCTGCCCAAAAGAGTCGCTTGGAAAACCAAGCACCACCAAACCCTTATCCTCGTATTTCTTATGCAACGCTTCCAAGCCTTTAAACTGCGGTGTAAACCCACAATGGCTGGCAGTATTGACAACTAGCATAGGTTTACCTGAGAACGCTTCACAAAGATTTATGGTCTCATCGGAGCGCAGTTTGCGCACCTCCACATTGAGATGTGTGGGACAATCCGCAAATGCAGCATATTGTATGAACGAACAACCGATAAAAATGAAAAAAGCGATTACAATCCTCTTCACCCTAAACCCTCCTAAATTAATAAAGAATTTTACAGAAATAACCCCTAGTTCTCGAATTGAAATTCGAGAACTAGGGGTTAAGTTATTGAGCCCTCAAAGCGCAAGCGAGTCCCAAATTTGATCGATTTTGGATTTAACTTCCGCGGACATATTGATGGGCTTTCCCCATTCGCGGGCCGTCTCACCAGGCCATTTACTTGTGGCATCCAAACCAATTTTAGACCCTAGGCCAGAAACTGGTGAGGCAAAGTCCAAATAATCAATCGGTGTATTTTCCACCAGTGTGATATCTCGGGCTGGGTCCATTCGAGTTGTCATTGCCCAAACGACGTCCTTCCAATTGCGCACGTCAACATCATCATCGGTAACAATGACAAATTTAGTGTACATAAATTGGCGCAAAAAAGACCAAACTCCAAACATAATCGGTTTGGCATGCCCCGGAAATCGCTTTTTCATACTGACAATCGCAAGTCGATAGGAACACCCCTCAGGAGGAAGGTAGAAATCAGTAATCTCTGGAAATTGTTTTTGCAGAATCGGAATGAATACTTCGTTTAACGCTACACCAAGAATTGCAGGTTCGTCGGGTGGACGTCCTGTATAGGTACTGTGATAAATAGGTTTTTCACGCTGAGTAATTCGTTCTATGGTAAATACTGGAAATTCTTCGACTTCGTTGTAGTACCCGGTATGGTCACCGAAAGGCCCTTCTCGGGCAATATCGTTAGGATAGATAAAACCTTCCAAGATAATTTCAGCCGATGCCGGTGCTTGTAAATCACTTGTTAAGCACCGGACCAATTCGGTTTTACTGCCCCGTAATAATCCAGCAAAAGCATATTCTGAAAGCGCATCGGGAACTGGGGTAACAGCACCAAGAATCGTTGCGGGATCAGCGCCCAAAGCAACTGCAATGGGGAATGGTTCACCTGGGTGGGTCTCCTGCCAATCTTTGAAGTCCAGCGCACCTCCACGATGGGCTAACCAGCGCATGATAACCTTATTTTTCGCGATAACCTGCTGCCGATAAATGCCCAAGTTTTGACGCTCTTTGTGTGGCCCCTTAGTAATCACCAGCGCCCAAGTAATCAGCGGCGCCGCATCTTCTGGCCAACACGTCTGGATAGGATATTGGCCTAAATCGATTTGCTCACCCTCGAGGACTACCTCCTGACAGGGTGCCGATTTGACGACTTTTGGCGCCATGAAGAGTACTTGTTTAAATATGGGGAGTTTTTGCCAAGCGTCCTTCATACCTTTTGGAGGATCAGGCTCTTTCAAATATGCCAGCAGTTTTCCGACTTCCCGCAGCGCTGAAACCGAGTCTTCGCCCATACCCATAGCGACACGGCGTGGCGTGCCGAAAAGATTAGCAAGCAAAGGGATTTCCGATCCTTTCGGATTTTCGAATAGGATCGCTGGCCCTCCCTGCTTTAAGGTCCGATCACAAATTTCGGTGACTTCTAGATAGGGATCAACTTCAATACTGACCCGTTTGAGCTCGCCTTTTGTTTCTAGCTGCGCGATGAAATCCCTAAGGTCTTTATATTTCATAAGGTCACTCTAAATTCTCGGATAATGCCAAAAAGCCGTGGTCCAAGAGTGGTTCACCCATTGCACACTAATAAACCAAACAACAGAACAAAGAAGCTAGCTAGCGATTCCGCTGTGGCGTAATAGTGCGTCGATTTTCGGTTCTCTTCCTCTGAAATTGACAAATAGTTCTCCCGCGTCCTGGCTCCCTCCTTTTTCGAGGATATTGCTCAGAAAAGATTGGCCAGTGTCCGCGTCAAAAATTCCATTTTCTTCAAACATTGAGAAAGCATCGCTTGAGAGTACTTCGGCCCATTTGTAGCTGTAATAACCAGCCCCATACCCACCCGCAAAGATGTGTGCAAACCCGTGGGCAAAACGATTGAACGAAGGCGGTATCAAAACTGCGACCTGGTCACGGACTTGGCCAATAATCTCATATATTCGGCCACCTTGTTCGGGATCATATTCAAGGTGGATGCGAAAATCAAACAGCGAAAATTCAAGCTGCCGAACCATTTGCATACCCGATTGAAAGTTTTTTGCCGCCAGCATTTTTTTAAGCATATTATCGGGTAACGGTTCGTGAGTCTGGTAGTGCCCTGAAATAAGCGCCAAGGCTTCTTTTTCCCAACACCAGTTTTCCATGAATTGACTCGGTAGCTCCACAGCGTCCCATTGCACTCCGTTGATGCCAGAAACACCAAGATAGTCCACGCGAGTCAACATGTGGTGTAATCCATGTCCGAATTCGTGAAATAGGGTAATGACCTCATCATGCCTGAGTAGAGCAGGATCACTGCCGACGGGTGGGGTAAAATTACAGACGAGATAAGCCACCGGGTTTTGCACAGTACCCCCTGTTTTCTTGCGGGTTCTGCACTCATCCATCCAGGCACCTCCTCGCTTTTTTGGACGAGCGAAGAGGTCTAAATAAAAGCGACCACGCAGTTCGCCATTCTGATCGCTGATCTCAAAAAATCTAACATCTGGATGCCAGATTTCGACATCGTGCCTTTCAACGATACGGAGACCATATAGCCTTTCTACTACTGAAAACAATCCCGGAAGTACCCGAGTTATTGGAAAATAAGCCTTGACCTCTTCCTGCGATAGATCGAACCTGAATTGACGCAGTTTTTCCGAAAAATACCCAAGGTCCCACGCCTCTAGTGTTTTTAGCCCGTATTGTTTTTCGGCAAAGTAACGAAGTTCATCCAGATCTTTGCGCGCATAGGGAAGCGATCGTTCAGCAAGATCGTTTAAGAAAGAGACGACCTGGTCTGGAGTATTTGCCATCTTAACCGCCAAAGAAAGCTCAGCGTAATTTTGAAACCCCAACAGCTGGGCTTTTTCATGACGAAGCTGGAGAATTTGCTCCATGATATCTGAATTGTCCCATTTCCCTGCATCGGGCCCCTGATCAGAAGCCCGAGTGAAATACGCTTCGTACATCTCCTTCCTCAGATCACGGTTATCGGCGTAAGTCATGACAGCCATATAACAGGGAATTTCCAAATTGAACAACCAACCTCGTTTTTGCTCTTTTTCAGCCGCCTGCTCCGCCAAAATAAGGGAGGATTCGGGTAAACCCGACACCTCTTTTTCATCTTTAACCAATTTCGTCCATGCATTGGTAGCATCGAGCAAATTATCTGAAAACTGACTCGAAAGCGTTGAAAGTTGTTGTTCTATTTCTTTGAATCGTTTTTGCCTATCCGTATCGAGATCGACACCGGAAAGACGAAAATCGCGAAGGGCATTATCAATGATTTTCTGCTGGGCGGTATCCAGAGTAGCATACTCTTCACCCTCCGCTATAGCTTTGTATGCTTCGTAAAGCCTCGCATTTTGACCAATTTCGGTCCAATAATCGCTCAACAATGGCAAACACTGGTTATAAGCATCGCGCAAAGCATCCGTGCTAACCACGGAATTCATATGGCTTATCGGAGACCAGGTTTTACTCAGCTGATCTTGGAGATCTTCCAAGGGGTTTATTAGATTTTTCCAGCCATAACAAGAAGTTGAAACAAGTAACTTCTCAGTGGTGTTGCGACCAGTCGCCAGCAATTGTGAGATCGCAGGAACAATATGATCAGGCTTTATCTGGGAAAAAGGGGGCAACAACTGTTCTTGAATTAACGGATTGGTCATAATATGTTTGATTAAAACGCGTATTGTCTGCCTTTGATTATATCGTATCTATTAATCGGGCATATGGCTCGTTTTCTCCCATGCACAAATACGCGCTAGGGGTGCCTGTATACCGCGAAGAATTGCGAGAGGAAGGCTCCAAGAACAAACCTTCGGGACTAGGTATACCAACAATTGCATTAAATATAACGCAGCATCCGGTAGGGTCGAACGCAACTAACAACTCTTTAACAGGTAGGTAAATGACAATTCGAAGTTTTCAGGACAAATTCCCCGAAATTGGGAATTCGGTTTTCATAGATGACAGTGCTGAAGTCATTGGTGATGTGACACTAGATGACAATGTATCAGTATGGCCCGGCACGATTATACGTGGTGATGTATGCTCCATAGCAATTGGATTGGGAACCAATGTGCAAGACTGTTCTGTTTTACATGGCACCCACGATGGTCCTTATTCTCCGGGTGGTTTCCCACTATTAATCGGTCAAGGTGTAACAATAGGTCATCGGGCCGTCGTCCATGCGTGTACAGTCGGTAATTTTTGCTTGATCGGAATAGGTGCTGTATTAATGGACGGTGTGGTCGTGGAAGATGAGGTGATCATTGGTGCAGGAGCACTTGTCCCTCCCGGAAAACACTTGGAACAACGCAATTTATATGTGGGCTCTCCGGTTAAAAAAATACGGCCGTTAACCGATAAAGAATTGTCTTTTTTGAAATATTCAGCCGAACACTACCAAAAATTAAAGGATAAATATCTACAAGATTCTCAAAAAACTGATTGATCTACCTCAGATTAATCAGATTGAATTTATTTAGCCTACCTTTACGGGTAGGAGTCATTGCGTTACCAGGAATGGTAAACCAGATAATTGGCTTCTGGTATACTGCACGCTGTCCACAATTCACATTGAGTAGGGAATTTATGTACTGGAACATATACTTATCAGGGGAAATCCATAGCGATTGGCGACGGAAGATTGAAAAAGGTCTCAATCAAGCTGATTTGCACGTCACTCTTTTTTCACCGGTAACCGAACACAGCGCAAGTGATGATTGTGGTGACAATATTTTGGGGAAAGAAGAGTCGCCCTTCTGGAAAGATCATAAAGCATCAAAAATTAATTCCATAAGAACGCGGACACTGATAGAACAAGCTGATGTCGTTGTAGTACGATTCGGTGACAAATATCGTCAATGGAACGCTGCTTTCGACGCTGGTTACGCAGCAGCTTTAGGTAAGTCGATCATTACACTACACGATCCTGAATTGACCCACGCCTTAAAGGAAGTGGATGCTGCGGCGTTGGCGGTTGCGCAAACCCCGGAACAGGTCGTTGAAATTATGAAATATGTCATCAACGGCTGATTTTGGCAAATATTCCCCATAAATTACCTATCTGGCTAAACATCCAATGGCTAAGATCAAAAACGAGACCCAGCTCGTCAAGAAGGCTTTAGAAGTCGCTGAACGCTTTGCAAAAAATCGCGGCTACGCCGACTTTAAGGCAACTGACTCATCGAAGGATAAAGTGGAATGTATTTATCGTCTACTCGTACAAGATAAACTCATACAACCGCTAGCGGAGGGCCAGGAAAACGGACCTAATATGAGGCACAAGTTGGCGCTATGGATATCCCGCCTACTGCCCAAAGACGACCCACTATTGAAATAAACCGGCACAACAAACAGAGATGTAGAACAACTGTGTTTTCTATTTATATCTCCTAATCGATATTAACACCACTGTCTCAAAATGATGGGTCGAGGGAAAAAGGTCGATTAAAACTAAATCTTCAATCACAAATTTCCCTTCCAAACTCGACAGATCTCTAACCAATGTCGCTAGGTTACAACTCACGTAGATCAACTTTTTAGGCTTGAATGTCTTTACCCATTGATACAAAGCTGTAAATCCCTTTCGTGGTGGATCGAGCAACAGTACATCAAAGTGGCGCTGCTTGCATTTTGCCTGAAAATCGCACAATGCAGATGGCGCAAACAGGTCCATTCTAATAAAATTTTCATCTTTATTTATCGGGGAGTTATCAACCCTGACGCATTGCACTTTATTTTCATGTACTGGTAATCGCGAAAGATTGCCGTCACCAACAAACAATTCGAGAACCGAAGTAAATTCCATCCTCTGTAAATAATCGAAAACAGTATTCCGTAATGCGGTGTTCATTGCATCGAACACTTGTGAAAAACCACCATAAGCATAGGGTTTATCCCACTGCACACTCAGATCACCACGATTGTAATACAATTCACAGTGGCCACTACCAGGGTGTTCGGCGCTCCAACTCCTATCGCTATATAAGTCTTCAATCGCTGGACGCAACTCATCCCGTATAACTTTACAGGCTGGTATTTCAATAATTTCATTGCTCAACCCATCGATCAATCCAATGGTTTTCCCACGATAATGGAGTTGAATCCGATTCCGGTAGCCCAACCTTTTTGGCGCCTTCACTACTGTAACCCGTTCGTTATCGTAGCTAAATTTCTTGAAAAATTTATCCAGCGTCGATCGCTTATAGTTAATTTCATCCTCGTAGCCGGTATGCAGATAATGACACCCCGGACATTGGCCAAAATGTACGCATTTTGGCTCAATCCGATTCCTAGCAGTTTTTTCCAGAGAATCAATCCGGGCGAAGCGGACTCCTTTTTTTGCTTTGATCAGCTTCGCGGTACCGGTTTCACCTGGAAGGGTTTTAGCAATAAACGTGACTTGCCTGTCATCCTTGAATACGCCTTGTGCTAAAGAGTCTATCTGGTTAATTTCAAAAGAAATCGCCCCTCTTTGATGATTTTTGTGTTTGATGATTAATTTCTTTTTTTATTGATACAATAAGATGTAATGACGCCATCACAAGGCACTTGTGAATCGGAGCTTAACCCATAACGACAATTGGTTAGTAATGTGGAGGTCGTTGGTCGGTAATCGATTTGTTGCCATCGGCCTCATTTAACCTTTCAATACCTTTCACCATTGATCGGCAGGTTTTTTCGAGTTGATCCAATTTTTTTTGCTGCATCGATACGATGTCGTCAAGTTTTTGCAAAAGATCTTCTTGGTACGCTATTTTAGTTTCAATGGTAATGATTCGGTCTTCGTCCCACTCATTCAACGTGCTCATTGATGTCTCCTCCCGCTGTACTATTCCATTCAATCCTTCTTCTTGATCCTACCCCAAATTCGTCCAATATTTTCATTGCTGGACTCGGTACCCGATATTTCCGACGCAGACCTGTTTGAAGGTATCCGCCGCTTGCCGATCTGTTTTTTTGTTCGATGCCTCGCTTTCACTTTAATGGCCGACCTATCGCTTATTTTTTTATTTTTATTTTTTTTCGAGCCAACGATTTTACCCGACGACTTGACCTTTTTAGGACCGGAAAATTGCCCTTTAAGGGACTTTATGCTTCGCCGCCTGAACTGTTGTTGCAAGTAGCGTTCAATGCCAATCATGAGATTCCATTCCGGTTTGCTGACTAGCGAAATTGCAATACCCTTTTTGCCGGCTCTACCAGTTCTACCGATACGATGCACATAGTCCTTTCCGTTTCGAGGCATATCAAAATTTACCACTATATCGATACCCTGGACATCTAGGCCCCGCGCCGCTACATCGGTTGCAACCAGAGCTTTAATGTGTCCCCTATGCAATCGTTGCATCACCAGGTTTCGTTGTTTTTGGTCCATATCACCATGGAGCACGCCAACTCGCTGGCCGCCATCCAACAAAGCACGCGCCAAAATTTCGGCCTCGGTTTTCTTGTTGGTAAAAATTAATGCCTTTGTATACGATTCATTATCCAATAACCAATTTAATAACTGGGTTTTGTGGCCATTATTATCGGCAGGTAAAACCTGCTGTTCAATGTTTCCGTGTTTGTCTCTAACAGTATTTAGGGATACAACTTCGGGGTCATTTAATACTCTAGAGGCTATCCCTTTTATATCTTTTTGGTTTAGCGTGGCTGAAAGCAATAGTGTTTGCCGCTGTTGATTGCACTGCTTAGCAATGTGTAAAACATCCTCACTGAAACCCATATCGAGCATTCGGTCGGCTTCGTCTAAAATCAACACCTCCAAAACACTTAAAAAAACTGTGCCACGACCTATATGCTCGATCATCCGACCTGGCGTTGCGATAATAACTTCTGGATTTCTCCTGAGCAAAGTCGTCTGTTTTTGAAAACTTTCACCCCCTATAATCACACCAAATTTAAGTTGAGTATAACTTCCGACAGCCATACATTGGTCGAAGATCTGGCGGGCTAGCTCGCGCGTCGGAGCCAGAATAAGCGCACGAGTTCCCATCTTGTTATCCGGATTGTCCAACAGTCTCTGGAAGGTCGGCAAAAGGAACGCGATAGTTTTACCACTGCCAGTTTCAGCACTCACCAGCAAGTCCTTTTCCCTAAGTGCAAGTGGAATGACCCGTTTCTGTACCCGCGTAGGTTCATCAATACCCAACTTATCGAGCGCTCGAAGCAAAAACTGATGAATCGATAGCGTATTAAACAATGACTATACTCATGATACTTTTAGTTGGTAGGTATGCTAACAAGATTTAATGGTCAACCGTAAGCTATTATTGTCAAAGATATGTTGTAGCAGTTCACGGTTATCAATTTAAGGTTTAACGTTGCCAAATAATGTCTGCATTTCCCCTGCTGTCATTTATCGTAACCGCTTGCGGTAGTTTTTATGGAGAATGGGACTCTTTTCCAAATTAAAAGAATCAAAACGGGCCAATTTATGCGATAATCCGCAAATTTTTTTCATATCCGTCGCACGGATTTCTAATCAATTTTATCTGGAATATTATTTTGATCTCAACAGCTAACATTACCATGCAATTCGGCGCCAAGCCGCTTTTTGAAAATATCTCGATTAAATTCCGAAATGGAAACCGGTACGGCCTAATTGGCGCTAACGGTTGTGGTAAATCAACTTTTATGAAAATTCTCAGTGGTGACCAAGACCCGAGTTCCGGATCGGTTAGCATCGATGAAGATCAACGACTGGGAAAACTAGGTCAAGACCAATTTGCTTTTGAAGAGTATACCGTTATCGATACGGTCATCATGGGGCATTCCGATTTGTGGAAGATCAAACAGGAACGCGACCGAATCTACTCATTAGCCGAAATGAGCGAACAAGACGGTATGAAAGTAGCCGACCTTGAAGAGCAATTCGCCGAACTGGATGGATACACCGCAGAATCGAGGGCAGGTGATCTTTTGCTGGGTTTGGATATCCCGCTTGAACAACACGAAGGTCCGATGAGCGCCGTCGCACCGGGTTGGAAGCTTCGCGTATTGCTGGCTCAGGCGCTATTCGCCGACCCGGATATTATGCTCCTGGACGAACCGACCAATAACCTTGACATTAATGCCATTCGCTGGCTCGAAGAGATTCTCAATGAACGTAACAGCACCATGGTTATCATCTCGCATGATCGCCATTTCCTGAATAGTGTCTGTACCCATATGGCTGATTTAGATTATGGAGATCTCCGAATCTACCCGGGTAATTATGACGAATATATGATCGCATCGACCCAAGTGCGGGAACGAATGTATTCTGAAAACGCTAAGAAAAAGAAGCAAATCGCAGAACTGCAGACATTCGTCAGCCGTTTTTCTGCCAACGCATCTAAGGCTAAGCAGGCGACCTCTCGTGCCAGACAAATCGAAAAAATAGAATTAGAAGACATTAAACCATCCAGCCGGGTCAATCCCTTCATTAGATTTAACCAAAGCAAAAAACTTTATCGGCTCGCTTTGGAAGTGGAAGATCTCGCTAAGGGTTTTGACGAAAAACTGTTGTTCGAAAACCTCAACTTGCTCATTGAGGTCGGAGAAAGAGTCGCCATCATCGGCCCCAATGGAATCGGTAAGACTACGTTACTCTGCACGTTGGCCAATGAATTGCCCCAAGACAACGGTCAAGTCAAGTGGTCTGAAAACTCACAATTTGGCTATTATCCACAAGATAATACAGCGGAATTCGCCGAGGATCTCTCGTTATTCGAATGGATGAATCAATGGCGAAACGAAGACGATGACGAACAATTTGTCCGAAGCATATTAGGTCGATTGTTGTTCTCGCAGAAAGAAATCGATAAGTCGGTGAAAGTCATTTCAGGCGGCGAAAAAGGAAGGCTGCTTTTCGGTCGGATTATGATGCAAAAGCCCAATATAATTTTGATGGACGAACCCACCAATCACCTCGATATGGAATCGATCGAATCACTGAATTCCGCACTTGAAGACTATCCCGGCACTGTATTTTTTGTCAGCCATGACCGTGAATTCGTCTCTTCGCTTGCGACGCGTATTATAGAAATGACCACGGACGGTCTCGTTAACTTTAGTGGGAATTACGAAGAATATCTTAGAGATCAGGGTGTGGGGCTTGAGCAGGTGAAAACGGCCTGA
>CAZZET010000096.1:0-11393 GCA_964653275.1 uncultured Methylococcales bacterium | reverse complement strand
CACCGCGTACCGATCGAAGCTTCTGACAGAAGAAGCCATTCGGCAGCAGCTTACCCTCCCTTCCATGCAGCGAATTCGTATCCTAGCCTGGATTTCTCACCAAGGTAATAATCGATCGCGAAATTGGCCAATTATGACTTAGATCATAGATCGGTTGGTCAATTGAGTCGTGGAAATGGTTCCGGATTGAAGGTTTCCTTAAAAACAGCCCGATTTTGACTCGTCTATCTGGCTGAAAGTGCTCTTGGCCAAATCGTAAATACAACGATCCTAAGGCTCGAAACAAACCTAAAAAAAGGTCAGTATTAATCGATCATTTGGCTTAATACTTCAATGGAATACGCTGGAGCCTGATGAGGATTTGCCGAAATATATCAGCATAGAGGTAACTTTCAGAGAACGCGATCCACACCTTGGGTCCTGAAAAATTGTTCGGTTGTGTTCCAGTATTGCCTCGGTCCACCCAGGCACGATATCTATGGGATTTTCGATTGCTACTCGGCTGTGCCAAAGGACATTATCGGCAATATAGAGGCCACCAGGGTTGATACGTTTTTTAGCCATTTGCCAAATTTCGGGATAGTCGCCTTTGTCGGCATCGTTGTAACAGATGTCAAAAGTGTCTTCTATAGCATGAAAAATATTTTGTGCGTAACCGACTTGAAAATCGACCTTTTCCCAAAGCTTGGCTTGCTTTAGAAAGACTTCGGCCAAGTCCGGGTTTGAAGACTTACTGTCACTACAAATAACATGACCTCCCGCACCTACTGCTCGCCCAAACCAATACGCCGAATTGCCGTATCCACTGTCAAATTCGAATACGCGACAAGCATTGACAGTTTTTGCGATGGTTTCGACAAAAAACGCCTACTAGTCGTCCAGCTATCGGAAATTCCTTTTCGCGTGCCAAGGCTTCCATTTCGGACAGTACTGGATTGTTGGTTTTTTTTCAGATTTAACAGGTATTTTTGTATTTCCGGGTCGACGGGTGTAAGAAGTGTGGGATTTTTAGTGTTTGCTGATTGCAGGCTATTCATGATAGGTGCTCGTCAATAGAATGATGCTGTCATGTTAACAGGGTTGGATTTCCCCATTCGTTAGACCTGGATATCGGTGAATAGGTTTAAGATCCGTCACGCGCAAAAAAACGGAGTATGTGAGTTTAATCGATGGTTTTTAGCGTATGGGTTAAAAGGACACGCAAAACGGTTCAGGCTTTTTCAATCGCTATTTTCTAACCGATCAATTTGTTACGCAACAAACAAGCCAATGTTACTTTATTAAGAGCTTAACCTCTCTGTATTTTTTGGACTTACTTATCCGAAAACCACGTATTTTGGGGTTCCTTTCGTTTTCGAGAGAAATAATAATGTAGAGTACCGTGTGATAGGCGGCGTTATTTAAATCTCTTTCTGACGGGTATGCTTCTGAATTGGGGTGAGAATGGTAGATAGCAAACAAATCTTGGCTAGATTCCCTCATGGATCGAATAGCGCTAATTTGCTGTTGTGCATCCATTTTGTATCGGGAATGCGGCATTGATGAAGTGTTTTTTATCGGGAAACAAGATGTTGGTATGCCGTTTTGACTGCCTATGAGTCCACAAATCTCCACTTCAGGGGTAGATTGCGCATATTGAGACAACTGGTTTACAAGGGCGGTTGGAATTTCAAGTTCTTCTCCGGTCATTAGGATATCGAGAGTAGTGGTGTAAAAACCAGACTTATTGTGCGAATTGAGGTAATTTAAACGTTATCGGTTGGGATCCATTGTGCTGTTGTGGCTCTCAGATGGCCGGATAGATCGGAATGTGCGGAAATTTTGGAGAACCCATGCCTAGCCAAGATGCCAGCGACGGGGTCTGCCTGTGTACAGCCATGTTCAATAATCAAATAACCGTTGGCCTCAAGATGTTTCGGCGCATCGTTTGAAATGGTTTTAATGGCATCCAATCCATCATTGCCAGATTGTAAAGCGCCAATAGGTTCAAAGCGAACGTCCCCCCCGAGTAAATGAGGGTCGTTCTCTGCAATATAAGGTGGATTGCTTAGAATTATGTTGTATTTTTGAGTTGGGAGATTGGAAAACCAGTCGCTTAAATAAAATGTGATGTTCTTAGCTGAATATTTATTTGCGTTGTTTTCAGCAGTTGCAAGGGCTAATTTGCAATTATCGCAGGCATCAATTTGGAGGGTGTAATGCTCATGCGCGAGTGCAATCGCAACCGCGCCGCTGCCTGTGCCGAGGTCGGCAACACGCCAATCCCCCTTTTCTGGGATGAGTTCTAAAGCTAGTTCTACAAGTAATTCAGTTTCTGGTCTGGGAATGAGTACATTTGGATTTATGTCTAAATCTAGAGACCAAAATTGCCTCTGGCCTTTCAAGTAAGCTACGGGGTGGCCAGCGTACCTGTTTCCGATCAGAGTTTCTATGGTGCTAATTTGTAGTGATCCTAGCTCTCTTTCCGGCCATGTGTGGAGATAGCTGCGTCGTTTGCGAAGCATATGAGCGAGCAACACTTCTGCGTCCAGTTGGGGGGTTGGGCTGATTTCGGCAAGTTTCTCTTTAGCTCTACGCAATACTTCATGGATTGAGTTTACCGGATAGGTTTGGGTCAATATTGCGGATTCCGTTCGAAATTTCAACTGACGAATTTACTGGAGTATCCGAAATTAACTTTATTCATCA
Organism: uncultured Methylococcales bacterium; assembly: GCA_964653275.1. Lineage (GTDB taxonomy): Bacteria > Pseudomonadota > Gammaproteobacteria > Methylococcales. The sequence goes on along the minus strand of CAZZET010000096.1, from coordinate 8,705 downwards.
GCCAATTTTGTCAGTAATTCAGCCTGATGTTCGTTTCGCAATGGATCGATGATTGGATTTAGGTCGCCTTCGAGGATTTGCTCCAACTTGTAGAGAGTCAGATTGATTCTATGGTCGGTTAGACGCCCTTGAGGATAATTGTAGGTCCTTATACGTTCAGAGCGATCCCCACTGCCAACTTGGATTTTTCGATTTTCGGCTAACTCAGATTGTTGTTTTTCCTGCTCTGATGCTAGTAGACGGGATTGAAGCAATGACATGGCACGTGCTCTGTTTTTGTGTTGAGAACGTTCATCTTGGCATTCAACAACTACCCCCGTGGGTATGTGGGTAATCCGAATCGCAGAATCAGTTTTGTTTACATGTTGCCCCCCGGCCCCTGATGCTCTGAAGGTATCGACGCGTAATTCCGAGGGGTTAATATCGATTTCATCGATTGCCGCGGCTTCTGGCATGATAGCCACAGTACACGCAGAGGTGTGGATCCTCCCCTGGGATTCTGTTTCTGGAACTCGTTGAACACGGTGGGCACCGGACTCAAATTTGAGGCTCGAATATACGTCCGAGCCAGAGATGCGGAGTATGATTTCCTTATAGCCTCCGTAATCTCCATGGCTTTCACTTATAGATTCAATGCTCCAACCTTTCAACTCGGAGAATTTGTGGTACATACGAGAAAGGTCTCCAGCGAAGATAGCCGCTTCGGCACCGCCGGTACCAGCTCGGATTTCCAAGAAGATATTTCTGTCGTCGTTGGGGTCTTTGGGAAGTAATAGAAGTTGAAGCTCCCCTTCTAATAGGGCCATTTGCTCTTTACCAGCTTGGATTTCTTCTTTCGCTAATTGTCGAACTTCAATATCTCCGTCTTCGAGTAAGGGTTGGGTTGATTCAATTTCTATTAGGGCATTACAGTATTCAGTATACCTATTGATTAGTGGGTTGAGCTGTGAGTATTCCTGGCTTAAAGTACGATACCGGTTTTGGTCCTTTTGGGTTTCCGGTTGGGACAATAGTGCCCCGATCTCCTCAAAGCGAAGATTAAGGTTTTCAAGTTTTTGTTTTATTGAACCTTTCACTGATCATCTTTAAGTTGAAAAATTTCTTGGGCGGCCTCAATTAAGTGGTGACGCTCGTTTATACTTGCTTGTTTAATTTGGGTGGTCGGACCATGAACTAGTTTATTGGTTAGCGTACGTGCCAGTAATCGTAAAACTTCTTCGGCAGCGGTATCACCACGCAAGTCTTGCAATGCTTTTGTAAGCGCTTCATCTCTGATTGATTCTGCTTGCATGCGAAAATTACGAATTGTTGTGACAGCATCTTGAGCTCGCAACCAAGTCATAAAATGTTCGACTTCGGTATCGATAATCTCCTCTGCTTGCTTGGCTGCTTCTCTGCGGGAGTGTAAACTTTCCTCGACAGTGTTTTCAAGGTCATCGACTGTATAGAGGTAAACATCGTCGAGTTGCCCGACTTCCTGTTCGATGTCACGGGGAACAGCTAAGTCGACCATGAACATGGGTTTGTGCTTTCTTGATTTGATTGCGCTTTCCACTGAGCCTTTGCCCAAGATTGGTAGTTGGCTGGCGGTTGAGGATACGAGGATATCCGCGTTTGCGAGATGATCTGGTAACTCGGCCAGAGCTATTGCAAATCCTCCAAATTGGGAGGCTAGCGTGTGGGCATTCTCAAATGTACGATTAGCGACGATAAGTTTTCCAATTTTGTTTTCGTGCAAATGCCGAGCGGTTAACTCGACGGTTTCACCGGCTCCGATTAGAATGGCTGTTTGTTGGCTGATATCGTCGAAAATTTGTTGGGCTAGACGAACAGCCGCAAAAGCTACGGAAACGGGGCTCGATCCTATGGCGGTATCAGTGCGGACTTTTTTAGCTGCTGCAAAGGTAAATTGAAAGAGTTTCCCTAAATCTTTTCCCAATGCACCTGCCGCATTGGCAACATGGTACGCGGATTTCATCTGACCGAGGATTTGTGGCTCGCCCAGAATTATCGAGTCGAGACCGCAGGCGACCCTGAACATATGCCGGATCGAATTGCTTTCGGTATGGAAATATAAGTAGGGGCTAAACTCAGTGTGATCAATTTTGCGGTATTGTGCCAGCCAGTCAACTATAATTTTTCGATGTTCCGGTTTTATACCGCAATAGAGCTCGGTACGATTGCAAGTGGAGAGAATAGCCGCTTCGTCTACTTCAGGTACGCTAAGGAGGTCGCCCAACGCTATGTGTTGCTTTTCGGTTGGGAATGCAAGCCGTTCTCGGATCGAGACCGGAGCCGTATTTTGGTTTAGACCGAGTGCACAAAGCGTCATTTTGTAGAGGACATGCGGGTAGATTGGTTATTGGGGTATAATTTTATAAAAATGTGGTTCGGAGCAAATTTTACATTTTTTGTGATGTCTAAATCCATCGGTGGAAGTTACTCGGTTCGAAAATTGGGAAACCAAATTTATTTTGTACCTAATTGAGTGATTTTCAAGTCTCCTTCTGATACATGAGTTCATTTTAGTGAAGAAGTGTCTTTTTTGTTTAATTTTCTATGCGTTGATCCAATTGATTGGGTGTGCGTCTATTTCTGAAGTGCCATTCGAATCCGGTTCACCTCCACAAATAACTGTTGAGGATAAAGCTGCTGAGTCTTCGATCTCTTCGGATCTACTTTATCTTTTGCTTGGCGCTGAAATAGCGGGTCAAAAGGGGGTCTACGAGGTTTCGCTAGAGAATTATATCAAAGCGACTAAATGGACCAATGACCCGAAGATTGCGGAACGGGCTACTCAAATTGCACTGTTCAATAATAACGAGGAAAAAGCATCAGAGGCCGTTACGCTCTGGCTTCAGATGGATGAGGAAAGCGTGGATGCGAGGAAGATTGCCGCCATGCTGGAAATTAAGCAGGGAAAGTATGAAAAAGCCATCAGTCATCTTAGATTTCTGAAGTCTAAAGAAGGTAAGGGTTTTCGAAAAATTATTATGGATATGGCTCGGCACATCGACAAAGAGGATAGTAAAGAGGGTGCCTTTGATTTCATGGATCGTTTGGATAAGGCATTTCCTGACGATCCTGATGTGCATTATGCATACGCGCTGCTGGCGATGACGAAAACTGATTGGGGCCAGGCGCATAATGAAATATTAAAAGCAATCCAGCTTCGTCCTCAGTGGAAGCAAGCGCGTATTGTTGAAGTACGAATTCTTGCTCAAAAGGGGAATTCAGAAAAGGCATTGTCGTTGCTGAAGGATATGATCGCCGAGGATCCGGAAAGTGACGAGTTGCATATGATCTACGCCCAATATCTGGTGGATCTGAAGGATTATGATTTAGCGGAAATCGAGCTTCAAGAGATTGTTACTAAGAAGCCAAAACATTACGATGCTATCTATTCGTTAGCTTTGGTTAAAATGCAAAATAAGCAGTCAGACGAGGCCCGAAATCTGTTTTACAAGTTAATTGATGTGCCTAAATGGCAAAATCAAGCTTTTTATTATCTTGGGCGCATCGATGCAAAAAAGAATCAGATAAAAAATGCTATTTCGTGGCTTGAGAAAATTAATAGTGGCCCGTTGGTCTTGGATGCCCAAATGACAATCGTGTCCCTTTTGGCTGCAGATAAGAGGTTAGGGGAAGCTCAAACTAACTTGCGTGCGTTGCATCGTCATTTTCCTGCACAAGCGCATCGTTTCTACTTGTTGGAAGCGGAATTATTAAACGAAAATCATGATTATGAGGGTGCGTTCCGTGTGCTTAGCCAGGCATTGGAGTCTTTACCTGATCATACGCAATTACTCTATACCAGAGCATTGGTGGCGGAGCGTTTGGATCGTTTGGATATTCTTGAGCGAGATCTATTGCGTATATTGGAAAAAACGCCAGATGATCCAAATGCCCTAAATGCTTTGGGATATACTCTCGCGGATAGAACGGATCGGTATGAGGAGGCGCGAGCATACCTTGATAGGGCAATCCAACTCAAACCGGACGACCCGGTGATTATGGATAGCTATGGATGGTTGCAATATAGACTAGGAGATTTTCAAATTGCATTGGATTATTTACAAAGGGCGTATAAACTGCATGAAGATCCAGAAATTGCCGCTCATCTGGGAGAGATTTTGTGGGTGAAGGGGCAAAAAGACGAAGCAAAAGCTGTTTGGAAGAAAGCTTTGAGTGAGGATCCAAATAGTACATATTTACTTAAAATAAAAGAGAGTTTCCCTAAGGCATTCAACGAGTGATTTGTCCAAGTTTTTGAAAGATACCTCTCAACTCCGAATTCAAAGGCTCGTCAGGTGTGTAATAGTTGGTTTTATATTATGTCATTTAAATGCTTGTGCCTGGGTTGGAGTTACTCCTTCTAACCGCTCAGAAACTGACCGGCAGATTCTGTACAGGCTTGGCGTTTGGCAGTTTCAAGGACGTTTGGTGGTCAAAACACACAAAGATTCTTGGCATGCGAACATTGATTGGTCCCATACCTTTGGGCTAGATACACTTCAGTTCTCAGGGCCTTTTGGCCAAGGCGCCACTCGGATCTTGGTTTATCCCGACTCTATCCGAATTATTGACTCAAAGGGCAATATTGATATTTCAGAAAATTCTCAACGAACTATTTATCGTCGTTTTGGATTTCAGGTGCCACTATCGTCTTTGAAATTTTGGGTTCTGGGGGTTACGGAGCCAGATGTGAAAAATTGTATAGAAAATGATGCTGATGGATTTCTTAGGAAGATATGGTATCAAGATTGGGAGGTTTTTATCAAAAAGTATATGGTCTCGGATAAATACACGGTGCCTAAATTAATTCAAATTAAGAATAAAGATACCGTTTTAAAGTTAGTAATTGATCACTGGAGCCAGGGAGTTGAATAATGTGAATGCAAAAATAGCAGACAAGGGAGGGTTGCGGTGGCCGGCACCAGCTAAATTAAATCTAATGTTGCGGATTGTCGGGCGAAAACCAGACGGATATCATTTGTTGCAAACTGTATTTCAATTCATCGATTTATGTGACTATATTTCGTTTCATTTAGTGGATAGGCCAGCGATTTGCCTAAAAAAATCGCTTCCTAACCTGTCGGATGATCAAAATTTATGTTTGCGAGCTGCGCGTTTATTGCAAGATGAAAGTGGTTATTCTCACGGAGTGGAAATCGAAATAGAAAAGCATTTGCCCATGGGGGCTGGACTTGGCGGCGGGAGTTCTGATGCTGCAACAACATTGCTGGCTTTGAATGAATTATGGGGTTTGCATTTTAGTCTAGGCGAGATTGCCAAACTTGGATTGAAGCTCGGGGCTGATGTGCCAGTGTTTGTGTACGGGCAAGCAGCATGGGCTGAAGGGGTGGGGGAAGTTCTAACTCCAGTGGAAGTGCCTGAACCGTGGTATGTTGTTGTGAAACCGGATTGTCATGTTTCGACATCAAAAATTTTTACCTCACCGACATTGACAAGGAATAATGATCCTGTCACACTTGAAAAGTTTATTTCGGGGTGGATCGCAAACGATTGTTTGCAAGTGGTGGTTGAAACCCACCCACAGGTGAAACTGGCGATAGATGATTTGTCGAGATTTGGTTTGGCGCGCTTAACAGGTACGGGGGCGTGCGTATTTGCGGCATTCAAATCCGAGTTAAGAGCGAGACAAGTTGTTGCATCGCTTGCCGGGCGGTGGCATGCTTTTGTGACAAAAGGTCTGAATCTCTCGCCTTTGCGTGAACTGTTGTCGACGGCGCTTTAAAAGTTTTTGGGGCGTAGCCAAGCGGTAAGGCACGGGGTTTTGATCCCCGCATGCCCAGGTTCGAATCCTGGCGCCCCAGCCAAATTTTCTTTTTCGATTCGTATTATGTTTGGGGTGGTCTTGTGAACGACGCGGGGATAATGGTGTTCTCAGGAAATGCCAATCTTCCATTAGCTCAAGGGATAGTTCGTAAGCTTAATATGCGCTTGGGATTGGCGAGCGTAGGTCGTTTCAGTGATGGTGAAGTATCTGTCGAGATCGAAGAAAACGTTCGTGGGCGGGAAGTTTTTGTTGTGCAGTCGACATGTGCTCCCACTAATGAAAACCTAATGGAATTGTTGGTTGTCATTGATGCTTTACGAAGGTCCTCAGCGTCTATTATTACAGCAGTTATCCCTTATTTTGGGTATGCTAGACAAGACCGTCGATCTAGATCCTCTCGGGTGCCTATCAGTGCGCGACTTGTGGCTGAGATGATCTCATGCTCGGGGGTGAATCGTGTTTTAACTGTGGATTTGCATGCTGACCAGATCCAAGGTTTTTTCGATATACCTGTTGATAATGTTTACGCGTCGCCGATTTTGCTGGGCGATATTTGGCGGCAGAAATATCCAGATCTTCTGGTTGTTTCCCCGGATGTAGGTGGAGTGGTTCGGGCTAGGGCTCTAGCTAAGCGTTTGGATGACGCCGATCTGGCTATTATTGATAAGCGGCGTCCGAGACCCAATGAAGCCAAGGTAATGAATATAATTGGTAATGTTGAAGGTCGCAGCTGTGTTTTAGTTGATGATTTAGTGGATACGGCGGGAACTTTGTGTCAAGCGGCAGCAGCTCTAAAAGAGCAGGGTGCAATGAAAGTGGTTGCGTACTGCACGCATGCGGTATTGTCGGGCCCTGCTATGGCAAATATTCAGTGTTCACAATTGGATGAGTTGGTGGTGACGGATACAATACCTCTTCGCGCTGAAGCAGTGACATGTGACAAGATTCGCCAGCTTGGGGTGGCGGAAATGCTCGCGGAAACGATTAGGCGGATAGACTTTGGGGAGTCAGTAAGTTCCATGTATGTCGATTAGAGGCCTGTTTGCGAATTATAAAGATAATCAGCTGAGTAGTTTGGAGAAGGATGAATGAAAAATAGTTTTGTATTCGAAGCAGAAAACCGATTATCGGTTGGTACGGCTTCGGCGCGTGTTTTACGGCATACGAATCAGGTGCCTGCTGTTATTTATGGTGGAGGAAAGCCTCCGGTATTATTGAGCTTGGACCATAACAGTGTGATTAAGCGGCTGGAGAATGAGGCGGTGTATTCGCATATTTTGAAATTAAGGATTAATGGTCAAGAGGAAGGGGTTGTATTGAAAGACCTACAGCGGCATCCAAGCAAACCAATTATTCTTCACCTTGATTTCCAGCGAGTATCTGAGTCCCAAAAGTTACGGGTGCGTGTGCCCCTCCATTTCGTCGGCGAGGATAAGTCGGTTGGAGTTAAAAAAGGGGGGGTGGTGACGCACACAATGACCGAATTAGAGGTTACTTGTTTACCGTCTAACTTGCCGGAATTCATAGAAGTTGATCTGGGAAGTGTCGATATAGGTCAATCGGTATCTATATCGGATATAAAGACTCCTGATGGGGTCGTGGTATTAACGCATGGTGAAAAACATGAGGTAACAGTTGCCAGCATCCAATTGCCTCGAGTTGAAAGCAGTGAGGAGTCTGAGAGTGAGGCTGGCGACGGTGATAGTGATGGTGAAAGTGAAGCTGAAGCTGAGTAAAATCCTGGGCTATTCGCATTTGCTTCCCGCAAGAGTGGTAGGTTGTTCGTATTGTCGGTCTATTGTCTTAGGGTGATTGGGTGTATACATGGGTTTCGCTCGGTGAGATAAGTGTTTAACTGTAAGAAATACTCTGGGTGTTTCTTTGGTTTGAATTAGAGGTTACCTGAAGAGTTTTGTTCGCCATTTTTTTGTTTTAGAGATAAGATTGGATCCAATAAAACTGATAGTGGGGCTTGGGAATCCTGATAAAGCTTATGAGAAGACTCGGCATAATGCTGGTTTTTGGTTTTTAGACGAACTAGCCAAGCGAAATTCGATAAAATATGTGTATATCGGGCAAGCGCAGGGTTTGGCATCGAAAATATATTATTCTAGTGGGCCTGTTCATTTGCTTAAGCCCATGACTTATATGAATAATAGTGGTAGGTCAGTTAGTTTTTTTATGCGCTACTTTAAGGTGTCTTCGTGTAATGTGCTGGTGGTGCATGATGAAGTGGATTTCGACGTTGGAGTCGTTCGGTTTAAAAAGGGTGGTGGGCATGGAGGGCATAATGGATTGCGAGATATAATTGCGTGTTTGAATTTGAGTGATTTTTGTCGTCTACGAATCGGGGTTGGGCATCCTAGGGCAAGTGGGCAGGTCTCTGGATATGTGTTAGGAAAGCCCTCGTCTAAGGAAGAGATGTCGATTTCTAACGGGATTTCAAAGGCTATTGATCAGTTGCCTGGGCTGTTGCAGGGTGATTCTCAGTGTTTCATGAATAGTGTGCATGGTGGATGAAGGTTGTGGTATAAATCTAGCTATTGACTTTATAACTTCCTTGGTTGACAATTACTGGCTTGCGTGACGGAGGGGTTCCCGAGTGGCCAAAGGGATCAGACTGTAAATCTGACGGCTCCGCCTTCGGAGGTTCGAATCCTCCCCCCTCCACCATAGATGGGGTTCGTACAAACATAATGGGTAAACTAAAGGCCTTTCGTTGGTTTCTGTGCAATGAAAATTGCGGGTGTAGTTCAATGGCAGAACCTCAGCCTTCCAAGCTGATGATGTGGGTTCGATCCCCATCACCCGCTCCAGAATTGGGACGATTTCGTATTCAGACAATGCAGCGCCCATATAGCTCAGTCGGTAGAGCACTTCCTTGGTAAGGAAGAGGTCACCGGTT
>CAZZET010000095.1:0-11507 GCA_964653275.1 uncultured Methylococcales bacterium | reverse complement strand
CAATGGATGAAGCATTTCATGGGTATCCTCATAACAATAACTGTTGTACTAAATGTGTTACCTCAACTCCTATGGTAGGACGGTTTTTACCGAGTTGTAGCAACTTACGAATCATTTTTTACGGCACAACCAATCTATATCGAGGCCTTTTTGGCAGCAAACTAAAAATTTGTAATTCCCACCAAAATATCTTACACTCATTGGTACACATAACGAGGTGTATATCTATGCGCACAAATATTGTCCTTAATGATGATTTGGTTTGTGAAGCTTTCAAATTCACACAAGCCAAAACAAAACGGGAATTAGTTGAAATTGCACTAAAAGAATTCGTTGCCAACCATAAACGAAAGAACTTAATGGATTTATATGGAAAAGATGGGATTGCCACGGAGTATGACTATAAAAAGCTTAGAGAAAACGAAGATATCTAATGTACCTTATTGACACGTCCGTGTGGATAAATTTCTTACGCGCCAAACCTATACCAGAAGTAGAATTATTAAAGAATCTATTACAGCATAAACACCCTATTGGGTTAACCAGCTTAATCTTTCAAGAATTGTTACAAGGCTGCAATTCAAATGAGAACTTCGTTCAGTATAAATCTTACTTTGGTTCACAACGCTTCTTTCACCCTATCGACAACGTTACTTCTTACGCAGATGCAGCTGAAATCTATTTCAAGTGCCGTAAAAATGGAGTTACTATTAGAAGCACTGTGGATTGTTTAACTGCTCAGATATGCATTGACCACGATCTGACCCTATTACATTGTGATCGGGATTTTAATAAAATTGCCGGGATTGAACCAAGGTTGAAGGTGAGTTAATTCTGAGTCCAAATATTCAATTCCTCCTGACACCTTTCACACAGTCCAGTCAGCGATGTTTCTTGTTGGGTACACTATTTTGCCCAACATATATCCAAAATACCACCTTGACGGGGTACTACGCTTGATCCCACAATAATTGCTTTAATGATCGCCCCGTTCCTTCTGGCACTGTTTTCAAGTAAACCGCGCCCCATACTGCATCAGTAAATCCCAGAAAAGCAGTAATAAAGCCATAATCATAAAACAGACCGGCGGGGACGAGTAGCGCTGCGGCAATAAAACGTAGACCCGCTTCGTAGATAATGATGCTACCGTACTTGTGTATGTCCCGCCCGCTGATAATCAGAGTTGCCGCAGTGTAAAGCAGAAATCCGCTGATCACCCACCCCCAAACAGCCTGGTTGATATTTAACCCAAGCCAATGGTAAAAATCAGGGCATAGCAGTGTGCTGGCAAGGCCAATATTCCAGTAACCGCTATAAATAACCAAATTAGATCGCATAGGTTTTCTCCTTTTTTCTGCTCTTTTAGGCTATTTAAGAATCTTTATAGCCATTCATTTGGTATTGCAGTCGCCAATTGTATACCATGCTAGTTGGCAAAAAAAACGTGCCTGCTAGAATGGCGAATTTATATTTGGGAGAAAATAATGAAACAGAAAATATTATTGCTCATTTTCAGTAGCGTTGTATTGTTCGCGGCAAACATTGGAGCGCCCCATGCTGCAAAATCGAAGAAACCCAACATTCTGGTGATATGGGGAGATGATATAGGTCAATCCAATATCAGTGCCTATTCACGAGGCTTAATGGGTTACCAAACGCCCAATATAGATCGGATTGCAAATGAAGGAATGATGTTTACCGATTATTATGGCGAACAAAGTTGTACTGCAGGGCGCTCATCTTTCATTATGGGGCAAAGCGTCTACCGTACAGGTCTGAGCAAAGTCGGCCTACCAGGCGCCAAAGAAGGAATGAATGAGAAAGATCCAACCATTGCCGGCTTACTCAAAAAAGAGGGTTATGCCACCGGCCAATTTGGTAAAAACCACCTAGGTGACCGCGATGACATGCTGCCGACCAACCACGGTTTTGACGAATTTTTTGGTAACTTGTACCACCTAAATGCCGAGGAAGAGCCTGAGAATGAGGATTACCCAAAAAATCCTAAATTTCGCGAAAGATTTGGACCGCGTGGTGTCATCAAATCCTTTGCTGGCGGCAAAATCGAAGATACTGGCCCGCTGACAAAAAAACGCATGGAAACAGTGGATGATGAAACCTCTGCTGCGGCGCTGGATTTTATCGATCGCCAACACAAAGCAGGAAAACCTTGGTTTGTCTGGTGGAATGGTACCCGTATGCATTTTCGTACCCACGTTAAAAAGGAACTACGCGGCATATCCGGGCAAGATGAGTACAGTGATGGCATGGTGGAACATGATCTGCATATCGGGCTGTTTCTGAAAAAACTCGATGAATTGGGTATTGCGGACAACACCATCGTATTCTACTCAACCGATAATGGCCCACACATGAATACCTGGCCCGATGCAGCCATGACACCATTTCGTGGCGAGAAAAACACCAACTGGGAAGGCGGCTGGCGCGTACCGGCGATGGTCCGCTGGCCCGGGAAAATCAAGGCCGATACTGTATCGAACGGAATAGTTCATCATATGGATTGGTTACCTACCTTTCTTGCTGCTGCCGGCAACAACGACGTTAAGGAAAAACTGCTCACCGGCTACAGGGCCAACGGCAGAAAATATAAAGTACATCTGGATGGGTATAATATGCTTCCCTTGCTTACCGGTGTGACTGAAGAAAGCCCAAGGAAAGAAGTCTTTTATTTCTCCGATGATGGTGACTTAACTGCACTACGTTACGAAGACTGGAAATTAATCTTCATGGAGCAACGCGTGGAGGCCACTTTACAGGCATGGTCTGAACCTTTTGTGCCATTGCGTATACCATTAATATTCAATCTTCGTCGCGATCCTTACGAGCGCTCACAAATAACATCCAACACCTACTATGACTGGCTGTTGGATCGTGCTTATTTGTTGGTTCCTGCACAAGCCTATGTCGGAAAATTTCTGGCCACTTTCAAGGAATATCCGCCGCGCCAAAAAGCTGCCAGCTTTAGCCTGGATAAAGTGATGGAAAGCTTGAGCAAGTCTGGAGGATCGCATTAATTAAATCGGTTTGCACTGGTCAGCGACAAACTAAACTCTAAGTCAGGTACCGGTCTCCAGTGCCTGACTTTATTATCTGATTGAAATAGATGACCATTAAAAATTACACGTTGCTTTTAGTCGTACTCTTATTTTCCGGTTGTTGTGTTAACACATCTCGAGTAGACAGCGAACCACTATCTTCCTGGAATGAAGGGCCTTCTAAACAAAGGATCTTGTCGTTTGTCGCAGCGGTTACAGACAAGTCAAATCCTGATTATGTGCCACCCGCAGAACGCATAGCCACGTTTGATAATGATGGAACATTGTGGTCAGAACGACCCGTTTATTTTCAGCTATTGTTCGCCATTGACCGAGTAAAAGCACTAGCACCGCAGCACCCTGAATGGTATTCCTCTCAGCCTTTCAAAGCCGTGTTAGAAAACGATCGAGAAGCGTTGATCGCTAGTGGTGAAAGGGGGTTATTAGAATTAATCATGGCCACTCATTCCGGCAATACTACCGAGGAATTTTCACAGATTGTGAAAGATTGGCTCGTCACTGCCCGACACCCAAAATTCAATCGCCCCTACACGAAACTAGTCTATCAACCCATGTTGGAATTACTAAGCTTTCTGCGCGCCAATAGTTTCAAGACCTTTATTGTTTCTGGTGGCGGCATCGACTTTATGCGCCCTTGGACGGAGCAAGTTTATAATATTCCACCGGAACAGGTCATCGGCAGTAGTATCAAAACAAAATGGGAGTTACGTGATGGTCAACCCGTACTCGTCAGAATTCCAGAAATCAATTTCTTCAACGACAAAGCGGGTAAGCCTGTGGCTATTCATCAGTACATAGGCCGCCGCCCGATTGCCTCATTTGGTAATTCAGATGGAGATTTACAAATGCTGCAATGGACCGCTGCTGGGGAAGGTAAGCGGCTGATGGTGCTGATTCATCATACTGATGAACGACGCGAGTATGCCTATGATAGGGATTCCCACATCGGTAAATTGGACAAAGCATTAGACGTCGCAAAGCAAAATAACTGGTCGTTGGTAGATATGAAACAAGATTGGAAAGTGATTTATCCGGCTGTTAAGACTCAATAATGATGGATGACGTAGTAGGTAGTACCCCCCAAGCAGAAATCAACGACCATACAAACATCGAACCATCGCCATCCCGAAGCAAAGTTATAAGCTTTGGAGCACTGTCCGCTAAGGAAGATACCTCTTTAGGACTAAAACCCGGGTGGGAAAAGCTGATGAGTGAGCGCATGCGCTCCGCCGCCAATCAATGACGAAAATGGCTACCTTGTTTTTTGCTAACAAACCCTGGCTGTGACTCGAACCATTCCAGTGCGCGGCGCATATCGTGCAATAGCATATCTGCCATATCACGACTGAATCCTTCTTTCACCACGACCCGTTGTACAACCAGATCCTGCCGGTTCGGCGGCATAGGATAAGCCGGCACCAGCCAGCCCCGTTCGCGCAATTTATCGGCCATATCGAAAAGGGTAAAATTAATGGATTCGGCCACATCATCTTTCATTTTCCAGCAGAACACAGGGATATCGCTGCCATTGGTAATGAGTTCAAATGGCCCCAGCTTGGCAATCTCGCTGGATAGGTACAACGCTACATCCTGGCAAGCCTGTTGAATTCGCTGGTAACCCTCCATACCCAAACGCAGAAAATTATAATATTGGGCGACTACTTGGTTACCGGGTCTGGAAAAATTGATCGAAAAATCGATCATATCGCCGCCCAGATAAGTCACGTGAAACACCAAGTCTTCGGGCAAATGCATTTTGTCACGCCACAGAATCCAGCCGACTCCCGGATACACTAAGCCGTATTTATGTCCGGAAGCATTGATCGACACCACGCGCGGCACACGGAAATCCCATTCCAGTTCCGGTTGGATAAAAGGCGCGACAAAGGCGCCGCTCGCGCCATCAACATGGACAGGAATATCGATGCCGGTTTCCTGCTGATAGTGGTCTAACGCTTTGGCGACCTCTTTAACCGGTTCATATCTACCATCCATGGTGCTACCCATGATCACGATTACACCGATAGTATTTTCATCTACCAATTTCAAGGCTTCCTCGGCATTAAGTGTAAACCGCTCACCCTCTGCGGTAACTTCGCGCGCTTCGATATCCCAGTATTTACAGAATTTATGCCAGCAAATCTGAGTATTGGCGCCCATAACAATATTCGGCTTATCGATTGGCTTGCCCGCTTTTTTCATTTTCTCCCGCCAGTTCCACTTCATCGCCATACCACCCAACATAGCCGCTTCACTCGATCCGATAGTAGACGTACCCGTTGCGGTTTCATGATCGGGCGAATGCCACAAATTAGCCAGCATATTGACACAGCGACTTTCTATCTCAGCAGTTTGCGGATATTCATCCTTGTCGATCATATTTTTATCGAAACATTCCGTCATCAGTTTCGCTGCCTCAGGTTCCATCCAGGTGGTCACAAAAGTCGCCAGATTCTGCCGCGAATTGCCATCCAGGATCAATTCATCACGGATTAGGTTATAGACAGTTTCAGGCGCAGTACTCTGTTCAGGGATAGTATGTTTAGGAATACTCCCCGTCATCCCTCTGGAGGCGTACGTAGGAGTTAATACCGATTCTTCATTCGAAGCATCTTTGGGTTTTTGTTCGTGCATAGCTTCATTCCCCTATTTTATTTGCTTTTTCGTGGTCCTCGCAAAACACATAAACCCTCAGTCTTATCATCCCAAACGAATGTGAAATGTCGCAGATTATCTATAAACCGGACCAATTAATATATCGCTTTTTAGTCGACATGATAGCTTTCGAGAGTTTGGCAAACAGCTCCTATATTAGATTCACTTTTTCTGCTTATTTTACATTAACTAGTTTATTCGAGGTCGTTCTCCATCTAAAACCTCGCTACCACAAATCGGTTCCAATTGATCGCATAAACAGCTTGATCAATTTCCTCCATGGCATCGAGCAATCCCCGAACACTGCCCAGCAAGGCAGTGAGATTTACCAACATCCGCTCATCGGGCTGAGCCTCTGTGTTGGTTGCATACGCTTTCAGCAGTTGTTCTAATTCATGATCAAGCTTATGAACCTTAATGCGTTGCTGTTCTGATGCAATAGAGACTCGCGTTTCTTTCGCCCAATGCTCAAACAGATTCTGAAGTTCGCGTGGTAGAGCGGTTCCCAAAGGCGAAGGTGTCTTACCAGCAGATGGGACAGTGGCACTGGCGAACCCATCGAGCAATTTCCGTGTAACAAACAATCGATAAACGACACTGTGTAGCGTATCGAGCAAATGATGCATTTTTTCCTGAGATTTTTCGGGGAGCAATCGATAATCAAGGCTTTTCTCGATCGCCCTCAGTTGACCTGGCCCCGATTGAACCACGGTGGCATAGCCATTTTTGTAATGTCGCCGCCGCGAACCGATGAGTATTTGAGCGTACCCACCGGAAATCCGCGCGCAGCCACGGAAAAACCTTTGAATGCCACGTACTAGAATTTTTTCGGGACGGGTAGGTATAAGCAACATGGTAGCTATAATCACACTACTGCCTCCGATCAACAGGACGAATCCCAAATTGACCAGTCCAATGAAGGAATAGGTTTGTTGGTTGGAAATATTAACCGTCACCACAAATAGCAGCAGTGCGGCCAGTTTAATGGCTGGCCAGCGGTAACCAAGATAACAAAAAAACATGCTATAGACGAAAATTAGGAACAATAACCCGGCACCGGTATCCAGCCAGGGCATGACCACCAAATAAACTGGAGCAACCACTACAAATAGGCATGCGATCAGCATTAGAACTAAATTTCTCATGTTGACAGGACTCAAAATCGATAGCAATCCCAGTGTCCCGCTTTGCGTTGCAACCGATTGGCCGCCCGGTGGCGGATCGGTGGGCAATATCCAGAATAGGTAACCGAAAATAAATGCCAAGGCTGGAATTAGCGCTTTGGTAAAATGTTGTGGATTCCAGCGCGGTGGTTTGTTGCCCTTGTGGTCTGGGGTTAGGGGTGCAAGCGCGCGAGTGGAATCTATTCCCACCAACACCCGTAGGGTTGTGAGTAATTCACGACTGGCACGATCGAGGGTATGAAATTGATGCGCATAATTCAACAGCATTCCCCGCTGAGCATAAGAAAAGCCATCGATTTTGCCAAGATCTGCTGGCACTTCGAGCATCAACCGAGCGTCATCACACTTCGGTATTGCGCTTGGCACTTGCCCCACCTGCCATAGTTCGTCGATCCGCTCAAAACGTTGGTCTAAAATCGACAATGAGTGGTCGAGCCCGACAAACGACTGATCTAGACTCAAGCTACGACAATCGTCGATGCTAAGTCGCCATAACTCCAGAGCATCGAGCAACGTGTGAAACTGAACTGGGATCCGCGCCCAAACCCGCTTCTGCCCACGCACCGCCAAACTATCACCGTAAGCGGCCTGCAAAGTCCCCTGAATCTGCGGCAACAGCGCATCCAACCGAAGCCGCAATGCCGCTGTCTCATCCGGTTCAGCTTGTAACCGCAGCGCACCCGAATAGAGCCCAAAGAGTTTTCGATAGCTCTGCAAAAATAGGCTACCTTGCCGGTACAGTTCATCGCCGGCAAAACGCGGCCACAGCACCACGCTGACAATGGAATAGATGAGCACGCCCACCGATGTTTCCAACAGCCGGAAAATACCGAAGTGAAACGCATTATCGATGTCCATATAGGTATCTCCCCAGATAACCAGGGGCACAAACCCGGCCACGTACCAGGCATAGGCATAACGGCTAGCCTGCATGAAATAGCCGGTAAAAATCAGATAGCCGGCAAGAGCCACCATCATCAGCCAGCGTTCCTGGCCAAACCAGTCAAGGAATGCGAATCCAACCAGACAAGCAATCACTGTACCGATCACCCGCATCAACCCCTTATTCAACGAAGCGCCGGCGCTGGAAAGACTAATAAGGAGGATGGCCAACGGGCCGTAATGTACCAGATCCCAATCCATCCACAGAGCAAGCCAGTACATCAGCACCATGCTGAGAGCGAACTTGAATGCTTCCTGTAGTTGGATGCGGGTATTCATGTCAAGGGGGTTCGTTTGACTTCAAGAAATCTTTGATCCACTGCTTCTTCCTTTTTGTGGGATCATCGTCGTGCAACACGATTACAGTGGCAGTGATACCGACTCTGAGCTGCACTCCCAATGGTATTTCGGTCGGATGAATCCGAACCGGTACCCGCTGAGCCAGTCGGATCCAGTCGAAGCTGGGATTGATCTCGGGCAGCAGATTACCGGGATCGGTGGTTCCATCCTGCTGGGCGATACCCCAACCAAGACTATCCACCACGCCCTTGACCGGTTTGCTGGGATAGGCCATCAACTTAGCAATAGCCTGGTCACCCGGATGAATATTTTCAATCTGAGTCTCCTTGAAAAAACCAACGATCCAGAAACTGTTACTGTCGATCAAAGCCAAGACCGGCTGATTGGCGACAACATGGCTGCCAATATCGATTTGCAGATGGGTTACATAGCCATCAATCGGTGCAACAATCTTGGTAAACGTCAAATCCAACTCTGCACTATGTAGTTGAGCCTCAGCACCACGCACAACGCTTATGGCACTACGCAGCTTATTTTCTTTTTGCACTAGCGTAAGCTTTGACACCGCTCCTGGGTCAGTTTTATACAAACTACGAGCCCTGTTGACCAAATCCTGTGCCTCGTCCCTTGCCGCGATGGCCTGCCCAAGCGCCGCCTCGTCTTCCACCACTGCATCCTGGAAGGTCCGTGGATCAATCCTGAACAACAGATCGCCTTTATGAACCAGTTGGTTATCCTTGACTGGCTGTTCGACAATCGGGCCGGTAACCCGGGGTGTGATCGTGACAGTGTACGCATCAACTTGCCCATTCCGGGTCCAAGGATTAAGCAGGTAGTCTTGAAACTTCACGGCTACGACCCAGGCTGCAATAGCAACTGTGGTCAGCGTGACCGTGAGCTTCAAGATCAACCAAGTTAATCGAGCCACAAGTATTTCCTCTATAATGGAATAATGAAGGTTCCGACAAAGCCTGTACAGATCACCGACAGCGCCAGAAAAAACAACGGCGGATGCCAGATAAAACGCACCAGTCGTAGCATATTCAGCACACGGGTTATCAACCAGGCAAGAATAATCCCCAGAATGCTTGCTGTCAGGATTGGTGAAAAATAAATTCCGGCGAAAGACTGTTCAATGGGTAAGTGATCGTAATTCATGGGTTGCTTTGTTGCAGATTTTTGAGTGTCCATTGCTTTAAACCGTGTATTTATGATTAAGCACCTAAAAATATAAATTAATGAATAAAACTTAGATTTGGCAAAGCGTAGCTTACCCTACGTTTATCGATAAAGTTGGTAATTATAGTAACCCCTACCACTGCGGCCGATTCAATAACGGCTGCTCCCGCCCTGTCGGCGGCGCTTCTGGGAGATCTTCCGGTAACTTAACATCCTGTTTGTCAAAATATCTGCCCCAGTCGGTTCGTTCGGCCATTTCTTTCTGTAGCTCGACCGGAACAAAGGGTTTACCTTTTCGCATTTCCCAACCACCGCCCAATCCTTTGTACACCGCGATTAGGCTAGTGGCAACGGATCCGCGAAGCTGAACCCAGCTTGACTGCTGCTGCAACATTGCCGTTTGAGTGTTGATGACCGTGTTGTAATCTATCGTACCAGCGTTGTACTGAAGGCCAGCAAGATACACCGCGCGCTCGGCTGCTTTCACACCGATATCTAGAAATCCAATTTGCTGTTTTGCGCCCAAAAATCCCGCTATAGCGCTTTCTACCTCCTGGGCTGCTTCCAGAACCACATTCTGATAATTGACAATTGCCTCCTGTAGCCGTGCGTCTTCAATTCGAACATTATTTTTAATCCGGCCATAATTGAGAATATTCCATTGGACTTCAGGTCCGATACCATAGGTAAAGCTTTTGGTGCCAAAAATTTTGCCTAAGGTCGATGAGTTCGAGCTAACGCCGCCTTTGCCACTACTTTGGAAGCCAAGACTGCCTGCAATCGAAATGCGCGGAAACAAGTCCGACTTTGCAATACCAATCTGCGCACTCTGCGCCGCTGCCTGCAGTTCGGCAAACCGAACATCCGGCCGCCGGCGCAATAAATCCGCTGGAATCCCTACGATTACTTCAGCCGGCGTTGTCGGTATAGAGCCATACTCATCGCCGAGAATCTTCCGCAGGTTGCTGGGAGGCATACCGAGTAGAATGCACAAAGAATATTTAGCCTGACTGAGGCTGGCTTCCAATTGCGGGACCACCGCTTGAGTCGAACTTAATAAACTCAATGCCTGCTGTGAATCCAGCTCAGTTACAGTGCCGGCTCGAAATTGCGCATTGGTGATTTCATTACTGCGTTGCTGCAATTCGGCATTATAACGGGTGACGATAATCAATTCTTCCAACGTTCGAATCTGCATGTAGATTTGCGCAACTTCGGCGGTGAGTGTGACCAATATATCGTCGTAGTTCGTGATCGAAGCCCCCATACTGGCCGATGCCGATTCGACCCCACGCCGAAACCGGCCCCAGAAGTCGAGTTCCCATGCCGCGTCAAAACCGAGGCTAAAATCTGCAAAATGTCGATCGGCACCGCTAATATTCGGGCTATTCGCGCTCAGACCAACAGCAGACAGGCTACCGGTTGCTTCCTGCGTCTGTGGGTATTGTTCTCCGACGGCGATACCCAGATTGGCACGTGCTTCAAGAATTCGCAGCCCGGCAACCCGTAGCGACAAATTCTGTGCGTAGGCGGTCTCGATCAAAGTATTGACGACCGGATCATTGAACAGCATCCACCAATCGCTATAGTCGGCATCTTCGCGTTGAACGACACTTGGATTCTGATTTCCCAACCATTCCATTGCGATCTGCGATTCCGGTTTCTTGAAATCCGGCCCCACCGTGCAACCGCTCAGGATTAAAATAACAACGAATAACCGTGTCACACGACATAGCCCAGGTACATGATGTCGCCATCTGAGGTAACCCGAAGCGTTCGCAACTACTTTCAATTTGCTGTTTTCACCCCAAAACTTTTTATCGATGTTATAGCACTCGCTGCTTGTCGTCGCCCAGTGCTAAAGGTTCAGAGGATTCGGAATTTTCGACTTATGTATTTAAATCCTGAGTTCGGGGGTAAGTTAATAAATTCAACGTTCCAACGAATCTCAAATTTACCAGTGTACCGTGCATTACAGTGGTGTCAAGAAGCTTTCCTCGCCCCATGGAAATCGCTCTTTCAGGACCACATTACTAGACACGATATTAATCATAATACACGTGAAAAAAGATTTGTATTTTCTGTCTATTCAACTTTAACCCGTGTGTCCTAATTAGTGTAGCCAAATCAGACTAGTCGTTCCTCAGGTAAATACGTATAATCTACAAAC
>CAZZET010000094.1:3067-12091 GCA_964653275.1 uncultured Methylococcales bacterium | reverse complement strand
GTAGACCAAAATTAATCGAGAGGTAGATACGTAATTTAATCAACTAATTGCTTATTGATTGGATATTTAGAAGGGAACCCCCGATTCTAATGGTCAGGATATTTCGGCTTAATCTTCGAAACTAGACCAAGAGGCATTAACTCTAGGAAATTAGCCCGCAAATTGGCGTTATTCGCTCGGTAGATTTGTCACAGTAGCACCAAACGCTTGACTGGAACAGAGGATTAAGAACAATTAGAGGCAACCCATACCGAGCATATTGTATTCTATTGAAGAAGAGGACCCAGGGGCTGAGTTTGGATTTGATACGGTATTCTCAGCGATTCAATCCAAACCTAATTTCCTCAACCCCTAAATTGTACTAGATCTCACATTTTCTGACCTTCTCCCCTTCAGTACATTCATCATTTCCCAAACCCCCATCGAGCATATCGAAACCTGGCCCTCCGTTGAGCGAATCAATCCCCGATTCTCCTTCCAATTCGTCATCTCCAGAACCACCTTGGAGTTGATCGTTACCTTCATCACCACCAACTTGATCGTCACCATCCCCCCCATTGACGACATCGTTACCATCCTCGCCACTCAGTCTGTCGTTTCCAGAACCACCTTCCATGTCATCATCCCCTTTACCTCCCTTGACCCTATCGTGTCCAGAACCACCCTTTAATTCATCATTTCCTAATTCACCCAGTATTCTATCGTTACCTGAGCCTCCTAAGATCTTGTCGTCTCCACTACCTCCCTCGATAACATCCATTCCCCCGCCACCCATGATGATATCGTTGCCTCGATCTCCAAATATTTCATCGTTTCCTAAACCACCATCGATGCAATCATCGCCCCCACCACCAGAAATAGTATCGTTACCAGCTAATCCGTAAATGATGTCATTATCTGGAGTCCCTTCGAGGCTATCGTCTCCGGAAGTACCCATAATCACATTATCAAATTGGGCTGGATCGCAACCGTGATTTTCCATTCGGTCTGCCTGCACGCTGATTATAATATTTTCTGTCGTTATAACAGGGGGCTGAGCATTATCTTCGACAGAAAAGGTCAGCGGAACATCACCAGCACTACCCTCATCAGGCGTCCAGCTAAAGGTTGCAGTTCCATCATTGAGATCGGTAAACGTCGCACCGACGGGTATCGGCGAAACCTTAAAACTCAACATATCCTCTGGATCTAAATCATTGCCAAACACGCCAAATTCAAGCAACTCTCCTTCCGTGACAGTCTGGTTCCCGATTGGGTTCAATGTCGGCGGATTATTGGTTAAGGCACCAATAGCATTCACTGTGATTGTCATTTGCTCTGAATCGCTTTCCATTGGGATACCATCATCCGTCACAGAGATAGTTAGATTATAATTACCAGCCGATCCAGCCTCAGGAATCCAATTAAATGTACCGGTACCATCGGCATTGTCGGTGTATATCGCACCCTGCGGCAAAGGTGTTACTGTCGTAACTAAATTATCACCTGCATCGAGATCAGTGGCTGTCACGGAAAATTCAAATGGTTGCTCTTCAATTGCGGTTTGGTTGCCAAGGGGAGTCAACACTGGCGAGTTATTGATATTTGCACCCGGCAAGTTTACCCCAATGGTAACTTCCTCCGAGTCACTCGCCATCGGCAGTCCATTATCTATGGCTTTAAACAAAATAGTGTGGTTCCCGATATCACCGGCAACAGGAGTCCACACGAATTCACCGGTGCCATCCAAATTATCATTAAATGTAGCGCCGATGGGAAGTGGAGATGCGGTTAAATTAAGCGTATCCAGATCGGGATCGGTGGCAACTACGGGAATCGTCAGTGTGTCTCCAACCAGCACCAATTTTGTACCAATAGGATTCAATATTGGAGGCTGATTGATATCACCCACGGCAATATTAAACACTTCGAAATCACTAATTACCGGAGTACCATCATCTAATACTGTAATCGTGATTGAAAAATTACCCTCCAACTCGACTTCGGGCATCCATGTTAAAGTTGCAGTGCCGTCTCCATTATCAACAAAAGAGGCGCCCAGGGGTAACGCAGATGCTAAGATGGTGATTGAATCCGAATCTAAATCAAGTGTGGTGATCGTAAGTTTCATCAACGAACCTTCTTTCACCAATTGGGCTCCAATGGGATTCAAAACCGGAGGCATGTTGACATTACCAACGGTAATAGTTATTTCCTCAAAATCTGTAGCTACTGGGTTACCATTGTCGGTTACGGTGAATATCAGGTTGTAGTTCCCCTCTTGCTCAGGCATCGGAGTCCAACGGAAAACGCCTGTGCCGTCTCCGAGATCGGTGAAAATGGCACCCAGTGGTAAGGCCGATGTTGACAACGCTAAGTTATCCAAATCCGGATCCGTAGCGATGACTGTAAAAGTCAGTTCATTGTCTGGCTGTATGGATTTTGAACCGAGAGGAGTCAAAACCGGTGGACGATTGACATCACCCACATTGATATTGATTTCTTCGAAGTCACTCGCCATAGGATTACCCGTGTCAGTGACAGTAAATATCACTGTGTAGTTTCCAGTTGTCCCAAACCCCGGGGTCCAATTGTAAGTTCCCGTTCCATTTCCATTGTCGACGAAAGTAGCCCCGGCCAAAATGGAAGAACTTAGGACTAGGGCATCAAGGTCAGGGTCGGTAGCAGTTACCGTAAACACCAAAGTTTCACCCTCCTGCACTAATTTTGAACCAATCGGATTCAATACGGGTGGGCGATTGACGTCACCTACTGTAATGGTCACCTGCTCAACATCACTTGCCATAGGATTTCCATTGTCCGTTGTGGTGAAGGTGAGCAAATAGTTTCCTGCCGTACCAAAATCCGGAAGCCACGAAAAAGACCCCGTATTATCGTTATTATCGATAAAAGTCGCACCTAAAGGTAAGCTCGATACAGTTTGGGTTAGCGTATCCAAATCCACATCGCTGGCGCTTACGGTAAATGTCAAGAGAACCCCTTCTTGAACTGTTTTTGCGCCTATGGGATTTAATACTGGAGCGCGGTTGACGTCATTTACGGTGATAATAATATCTTCGAAATCCGAAGCGATGGGATCACCATCGTCAGTTACAGTGAACCGCACGGGGTAAGTGTCCGCTGCACTAAAATCGGGAGTCCAGCTAAATGTCCAAGAACCATTTCCATTATTTTGGAGGGTTGACCCTGGCAACGGAGACATTGTCATGGTCAAAGCATCGAAATTAGGGTCATTGGCAGTCAGCGTAAATTGAAGTGTTTCGCCTTCATTTATATTTTTCGAACCAATCAAATCAAGCACTGGTGCGCTATTGACCAATACCGAAGGGACACATAATGCCGAATTGATTTCCGCAATGGTTACAGCATTGTCATTTGTAAATTTATTGGTCAAATACAGTCCTAGAGGGGTATCCGCTGCAAAATTAAATGCCCCACTTTGTGAATGGCATTTAATGCAAGCGGTCGTCGTATTATCGGCAAAATTTGCAGAAGTTGGAAGGTCCGCCCTGACGAACCCCTGGTCGGAAATCAGGGCACGAGCGGGATCCGTGCAATTGGTTGTAACGCCATCACCCGGAAAGACAACCAACAATTGTGAGTTGATCGAAGAAGTCGCCTGAGCAATATTTGTATTGACTACAAAGCTAAACCAACAGAAAAACTTGATGCTTAGTATGAATCTTGCCAACAATTTATTTTCCATCATGTCTGCCTCTGCACTACTTTGAAAAAGTCACGTACGCATGACCCTGATTACGCGAATTTAAACGCCATTGATGTTAAGAAGCTTTCCAAGAAAAGATTGATCTACTAGGAGCCACTGGCGCAACGGAGGGCTAGACTACCAGTTCTCCACAAAAATTTATGGGAACCAGTTCAAACTCTGTTGAGTTTGTTAGAAATATCTTACTGATCATTGTGACCCTGTCCGCCTAAAAGCCGTTATAAAAAGCCGAAGATTCCGAAAAGTCCTTTTGGGCTCTACCTATACCTCTTTTGGGGCATTACACCAGCCCTTTTAAGCTCTACCAACAACCCAATTGAGCTCAACCAATAGCCCTTTTGGGCTATATCAAAATCCCCAAATAGCCCTTTTGATGGCCCTTTTGGGGTCTTACCTAAAGAAAATTTACAGAGTAGACTCCTTTTTCGATGATATCTAGATAAATCCATGATGTTATGCATATTTCTTCCAGCCAATTTGTTGGATCTCTAAATACGATCTTACCTATATAGATTTATCGATTATTTAAAATTCAGAATGGAGAAACACATGAAATTTTCATATAAACCGTGCCTTGGTCAGCCGCTAAAAGCGGGTATCAATGCAATGAAAATGGCAAAAGTTAGGTCTAAAAGAAAAATCAATAGACATAGTCGATTCAAAACAACCCTCAGAAAGCTTCCAGGGTTTCTGATTGGAACCAGCCTAGGTACTTTATTGAGTATAACGGCAGCACACGGCGTAGAAGGCACAGTGTCCAGCCCGGTTATTGACGATAATATCCCTCGGGCACTCAATTCAGGCAAGCGAGGTGGAATCCGTAGTGGAGCGTGCAATGTACCGACAGATGCTATACGTAGCCCCCTTTTTGATGCCGAACCGTTTAGCCAGCAAATGTTGCGGTTCGAAGAATTTGGGCCGCAGAAATACAAACGCCGCAATATCAAAAAATACAATCAAAGGCACGCCGGTCTCGGAGGTCTACCTCTCCCAAGTGACGGTGATGAAATTGTCGAGGAAGCAGACCTATGGGAAACCATCAATGGTAACGATCTCGACGCCAAATTTAGTTTACTGTCTAAAAATATTTATCCCTACCCGACCCTAGACCGAGATAACCACTTCAGTAATCCTTGGGAAAGCGTGATTTCAAAGCATACAGGACCGCTGGTACCGTTGACGACAGATAAGGTCACCAACCCCGAATGCTTGGATGAGAACAATAACGTTGTTCTTGAAAACTGTATGAAAAGTTTCGCCGATGGCCGCGCGCCTGGCCCCCAATACGCCCACCAGCGTTGGGCAGAATTTTTCCCGCAGGTGAACGTATCAACAGGGGTTGCCGGTGCCCGTACCAATACGGGTCTTCGCGATAATTTGCAACGTCACAAATACCAATTCGGCGAATTCGGACCGGGTGGCCTCTACCACAATACAGTGGGCAATGGGGATCCTACTTTCAACAAAACCACTGAAGGCATCGAAGTTAAGTTCCATCCCAACATGCCCGTCCAGGATCATCAGGCACTATGGACTTTCGATGGAACCTTCCCACCAAAGCTGATGATGGCCCGCTACGGCGAAGGAGCCCTATTTCGCAATTACAATTTGCTACCCATCCCATTCGCCGCCAATCGCGGATTTGGCAGTCACTTTATCACCACCCATCGCCATAACGGCCATCAACCGGCTGAAGGCGATGGTTACGCTCACGCATTCTTTCTCCCGGGTCAGCACTACGACTACCACTGGCCTATGATCATGGCAGGTCACGATACCATCAACATCGACGCCACCGAACCCAAGGCATCAACCCCGTGTACAGACGGCGAAACGCTGATGGTCAGCTACCCCTCCCCTGCAACGGATGGTAATGGCCTTTTTTGCTCAGACGTACAAAAAAGAGCTGAAAATGCTACAAAAACGAGCCGCTCGGTTTATGGTAATGCACAAGCCTGTGGCTGGCGGCGTGTCGAAACCGCCTGCCAAGCAGGGCGAATCAACCTGCCCGGGGATTACCATGAGATCATGAGCACCCACTGGTTTCACGACCATATGCTCGATCATACCGCGCAGAATGTCTATAAGGGTAACGCCGCCATGTTCAACATGTATAGCGCACTGGACCGGGGTAATGAATGGTTCGACGATGGCATAAATCTACGTTTCCCCAGTGGTCGCGCCCTTGGAGACCAGAGTTGGGGTAACCGGGATTATGATGTTAACCTCGAACTTGGTGGTAAAGCTTGGGGACAGGACACCCAGCGCTATAAAGGAACTAAAGTCGAAAATACCGAAGGTCAACTTTGGTTCAACATCTTCAATAGTAATGGCTTCCTCGGCGACGTCATGACCGTTAACTGGTTGCATAATCCTTACTTCGAGGTCAGAGCACGCAAATACCGGTTTCGAATTCTAAATGCGCATGTGTCGCGCTTCCTACGCGTGGCATTGGTGGTTCAAAGGAACCATGCCAATGGCGACTCTGTGGGTGAGTATCCTGGAGAGAACCCCGGTATTTCATATGATTCAGTTGGATTCCATATGATAGCCAACGACGGTAATATCATGGAACATGCAGTCCCCTTCGATGGCACCATGGACCTTGACCGTGATGGTGACCTCAAGGATCACCACGGACTTCTGCCAACACAATCCATTGCCGAACGGTACGACATCATCGTCGACTTCAGCGAAAACAATCCCGCCAATTTAAAACCTGGTGACAAACTTTATATGGTGAATCTGCTGGAACACGAGAATGGTCGGAGACCAGAACGACAGGTTCCCTTAGCTGATGTACTGTCTGGAAAATATGCAGCCGACGGTTTGTGCGACTCACTGGTCGAAAAAATGCTCGAATTCCAAGTCAAAAGATGTACAGATGACAGTGGTCAAGAAGTCGATAGTTGCGTAGCGGGAGGACCTGCAAATATCGATCAACAAGATCACAGCATGAATCCAGCCGAGTACGTCCCGGGTCAGAAGACCATGATACCTTTACCCCATTTTGGTAAAGACGAGCTAGCCAATGCCAACTTTCGGACCTTTCATTTCGGTCGTGGAGCGCAAACTGATACGGCTCCGGAAACGACCACCTTGGCAACCATTAGGGGCTCTGTACCGGAACCTATGTCACAGCTTCCTACAAAAAACTTTAATAATGGTGACCGTGCCATCAGCCGGGGTAATAAAACAACCCGGCATGGTAAAAGTGTTCTTGACGTAGAGTTGGTTTCTCCAAATTTCCCTCATCTTGATAAACCCTGGGGAATTGAGACTGACGATGGCAACATGCTCGCAGCCAACATGCATCGGTTAAGTGCTGCTCCTACCATCGGTAACGTAGAAATATGGCAACTAACGACAGGCGGCGGCTGGAGCCACAATGTACATGTCCACTTTGAGGAGGGCGTTATCCTTACTCGAGGGGGGCAACCACCGCCTGAATGGGAAAAGTGGGCACGCAAAGACGTTTATCGGGTCGGGCGGATGGATGATAGTCTCCGAGAAATTACCTTTGCAATCCGTTTTCGTGAGTTTGCCGGCAGCTACATGGAACACTGCCACAATACCCAGCACGAAGACAACGCTATGTTGCTGCGCTGGGATATCGAAAACCCGGGACAACTCAAACCATTCCTGACGCCTGAGCCTCAATGGAATGGATGCACCTATACCGAAAGCGTCGAGTTGCCTACAGCTAGCGCCGCACGAGCAACAACTGTCGGTAATCCCGGTGCAAAGGAAGATTATTTTGATGATCATCCCGTCCAAGGGTTACTTTGTCAGGGTGGTGAAACCACGAGCTGTCCGGGTGGAAATGGCGGCAATTGAAATAGTGATACTGGCAGCGATACAACTATGACCGACTATTCGGACGGTGATTAATGGGTTGCTTATTACCAATGAACTCATAGTTGCTGCTAACCATTAGAAAGTGAGATCCGGTACCCTTTTTAACCTAGGAGGCTGTCCGAGAATAGGAACCGTAGCGAGGGAAAGATGGTTTGAGCGTGATTTTTTCATTATTTGAGGCGAATACTTGCAGTATTTAACGAAAATAATGGGAAAATCAGGCCAAATCCAACTTTTCCGCAGTAGGTCCTCTATTCTCGGACAGCCTCCTAGGGTATCGGATCTTGCCGTTATTTTTAACCACTGTAACATTCCGAGGTTATTATCATGTCATCACAGCATTTACCTCAAACAGCCATAACATTTCCATTTTGGATCCTTTTCCTTATATCTTTATCGACTCCTCATGCCATTGCAGGTCGGGGTGCAAGTCATTTCCCCAATGTCCCGTTAATCAATCAAGATGGTGAGACAGTTCATTTCTACGACGATCTGATTAAAGACAAAGTGGTGGTCGTAAATTTCATCTTTACCCACTGCGCTGAAAGTTGCCCGTTGGAGACCTCAAGGCTACGCATGGTACAAGACCTGCTCGGTGATCGGATGGGTAATGATATCTTTTTCTATTCGATTACGATTGACCCGGCAAAAGATACACCAGACGTTCTAAAGAACTATACGGAGAAATTCGGTATCGGACCCGGCTGGTCATTTCTCACCGGAAAAGAATCCGATATCACATTGTTGCGTAAAAAATTTGGACTTTATCTCGAAGAAATTCAAAGCGCTGACAGTCAAGACCACAATCTGAGTGTGATGCTCGGAAACGATAAGACCGGTCAATGGATCAAACGATCTCCCTTCGATCATCCTAAACTTCTAGCCAATATCGTCGGTTACAGGCTGTTTGGAGGAACCGTGCCCCGCACCCATGCTAAAAGCTACGCACAAGCACCCGAAGCACCTCGCTTTTCCCACGGAGAATCACTTTATCGAAGCCGTTGCGCCTCTTGCCACACCATCGGACAAGGCGATACCATTGGACCTGATCTCATCGATGTCACCGAACGACGTACGCCGACTTGGCTGAGCCGCTGGCTCCTGGAACCCGATAAGATGCTCGAAGAAAAAGACCCCATTGCCATGGCGCTATTTACGCAATATAGCGAAATTCAGATGCCTAATATGCACTTGACCCCCGAGGATGTAGAAGCACTCACTCAATATATGAGGCAGCAAAGTCAAGCGAAAAACAGTCAAATAAACTAACCCGGATTTCACATAACCGTCGCAATGTGGGACCTCATGAGTGCGGGATGACAAAGCGAAAAATTTAAACGCCTGACTTTATATAGGGTACGTTGTGCAACCAATCCTAAAGCAGCATGGTCAACCCGTGTTATTACAATACGACAGTAAAAGGCCGGTAAGCAAATCTT
>CAZZET010000094.1:0-2967 GCA_964653275.1 uncultured Methylococcales bacterium | reverse complement strand
CAAATCTTATTTCTTTTGAAGGACACACGATCGTCCTATCAATTCATTTTGGCTGATTGCCATTCTTTCAAATCCTCAAATAGCACTCCTTTTCCTTCGGTCGACCTATTGCTGTCTATTTTTAGAAATTTGGACTATTAAAAATAGGTCGACCGCCCCCACTTTTCATTGCTAAAGAGTCAATCTTTATAATGATAATAAATATTACTTGCAATTATCCACAAAAAGGTGTAGGTTCCACCTTTAAGCAATTAAGGGCAGGTTTGCTACGTCCGGTAGCGCAAATTAAAACCTGATTTCCAAGACCTGCATGCACTGCTGCACAACGTCTTCAATGATTTGATAAAAGTAGGGCTAACTGGAACATATCCCATCGCACCCTAAGAATGAACGATGAAGATCATGCCGAACTGAGTAATTGGTGACAGTAGGGCTTTACGGTGTTTGGTATTAAAAATTGTTTATGGGTGCCCCTTTACCAAAACTGCAATGGCTTGCTGGCACGAACCATCGATACAGAGCTACGAAAGGGGTAAAAGTATGCGCATATTATTTATTAAACCCATCGCCGCGTTGGTATTTACCGGACTATTACTTGCGGGATGCGAACAGCCACCGCCAATTCCAACAATGGGTGAACCAAAACAAACAGGTGATCCCCTAATAGCAAAGGGCAGAACTCTTTTTTTTAAAGAAACTTTCAATGGAAATGGCAGAACATGCGGCACCTGCCACCGAGCTGAAAACAATTTGACAATTGAACCCTCGTTTATAGCCACCCTGCCAAAAGATG
Organism: uncultured Methylococcales bacterium; assembly: GCA_964653275.1. Lineage (GTDB taxonomy): Bacteria > Pseudomonadota > Gammaproteobacteria > Methylococcales. Next base: position 2,174 of record CAZZET010000094.1, on the reverse strand, counting down.
ATCCACTGTTCGTCGCCGAAACCAATCCTAAATTAAAAGAAAATTTCGAAAATCCGAAACTCATGCGTGAATTCGGCTTGATTCTCGAAAATCAGGATGGGACCGATGATCTGGCAAATAACTTTAACATGCGCGGCGTCCCCCACGTCTTCGCGCAAGGGGTTTCCATTGAAAGCCAAAATGGACCCCATACTGGCTGGTCAGGGGATGGTGCACCGGGTGATCGCACGCTGAGGTCGTTTGCGACTGGCGCCGTTATCCAACACTTTACCAAAACCACTCAACGCCGTGCTGGTACAGATTTTCGCCTCCCCACTAAAGAGGAACTGGACGCCTTGGAAGCTTTTCAACTCACACTTGGACGGCAAAAAGATTTAGAGCTTCCCCTTGCACTTAAAAGTGTCGTTGCAATGCGCGGGCAGGCACTATTTCAAAATGAGGGCCGGTGTGCGGGTTGTCATGCTAACGCTGGTGCCAATGCGTCATTTGCGCCCAACGCCGGTAACTTAAATTTTAATACAGGTGTTGAGGATCTCCCGGACCAACCCGGCGACTTGAGCGGTGAGCTTAATCCTCCAGATGATGGCTTTGGTAACCCAGGGAATGGAGAATTTAATACGCCTTCTTTGGTCGAAGCTGCGGATACACCGCCGTTTTTCCATAACAACTCCGTTGAAACCATCGAGGGAGCCGTGGCATTTTATAATGGCGATGCCTTTGCTAATTCTCCAGCAGGACAATTAATTAGCAATACGCCAGGTGGCAGAATCAATCTCGATGCAACCCAAGTGGTCGCAGTGGCAGCATTTCTTCGGGTTATTAATGCCTTGGAAAATATTCGTGAGGTCAACAATATGCTGGGTGCTGTCGCCCGTAATGAGTTTCTCTCCGGTGAGCACCCACAAGAACTGGTCAAGCGAGTCGTATTCGATATCGACGATGCGATCATGGTACTCACCGGGGGTGGATTGCATGCTGAGGCAGTCGGTGATTTAAAAAAGGCACGAAAAATTATGGAGAAGGCCGCTAAAAAGCCTCTATTACGAATCCAGCTTGCAAAAAAAGCAATTATAAAAATGAATCGGGCAAAAGGCCGGATCATCGAGTAACTGTAGGTTAGAAATATGCAATTTGTTTTTGATTCGTTAGGGAGACTATCATGTTAAAGCTAAACATATTACAGAGTGTGGCGATGGCACTTTTATTCTTGACCTCGCCTATTTTTGCCCAGCACGCAATGGAAGTTGCCGTGCCAATTGGAAAATCACCAGGGATTTCCCAAATTCACTCGATTATCGGCGTAATCGACAGTGTCGACGATAGCCAACAAATTTTAACCATCGCCGATTCCTCGGGTACTTACACAGTAACCATCACCGACAACACCAAAATCTGGTTGGATAAAAGCAAAGCTAATAAAACCAATGTGACTGGCTCACCCACCGACTGCCTCCCGGGTCGTACAGTCGAGGTAAATTTTGCTGAAACCGAACGGGCTAGTTCAGTGACAGCTGAATGGATTAAGGTTGAGACAGCAGAGTAAGGTATTCATACTTATGCGGCTCCAACCGAATCCACATTAATTACGTTACAAGGAGAAAACATGGTAATCCGATGTTCCTTACAGCGAATCGAGACCCAGGATTATTCCATACCTCGACCCTCTTTACCCAGATAAAAGACGCGGTCTTGTTATTCGTTAGATCATGAAAAACAATCGGCTTCTAACATGTGCTTAGACCTTTGACTGCTTAGCTTACACAGCTGCGTAGGATATTTTATCCAGAATACGCTCATGTGCTGAAGAGCAATCTAGCCAAGCATTGCAACGAACCAATCGATCCATACATTTATCGAAGCCTCGGGCTATAAACCCGAGGCATTCAAATTTTTAAATCCTAGCTATTCAAGGATTACTTAATAACCGTCAATGGCTGTGTTGCCGGCGGACCGAGGGTTGTTCCTTCACTAGAGGCTTCCACTGTGATATTGCCTTGTCCGTCCTTATCACCTCGGGCAGTCCACGTCTGATTCGCGCTACTACCTGGTGCTACGTTGCCAACGGATACAGAGCTACCAGGACTCAAATCCTTAAGTAGATTATTGGGAGTTACGTCAAAGGTTAATTGGACACCGGTTAGGGTAGAACTTCCAGTATTAGTGAGAGTAACGGT
>CAZZET010000093.1:0-12290 GCA_964653275.1 uncultured Methylococcales bacterium | reverse complement strand
GGGGAAGAAGTCAGTAATTTAGCGGCAGTTCTAGGAATAAGGTTGTGGTTTTGAAATGTACCGAGTGGATCACCAACTTGATAGACGCCTATTGCTGATCATTCCGTTGTAAAGTCCGATTTCATCTCATCAACCAATCAAACCTAGCCTAAATTTGAGCGAATATTTCCCAAATTAATTTGAGTCTGATAGATTCACGTCCCCATGACCCGACAAGCCAAGCACATCCTGCATGTCGTACAAACCCGTTTGCTTAGTCATAACCCAGGATACTGCCCGCATAGCCCCATTGGCAAACGTCATACGGCTGGACGCTTTATGTGAGATCTCGACCCGCTCGCCTTCATGGGCAAACATCACGGTATGTTCACCGACGATATCACCGGCACGTATTGTGGAAAAACCAATGGTGTTTTGCTTGCGTTCACCGGTTTGCCCTTCTCTTCCAAAAACGGCGGATTCCTTTAAATCCCGCCCAAGAACCCCAGCAACAACCTCGCCCATGCGTAACGCCGTTCCCGATGGAGCATCAACCTTGTGACGATGATGGGCTTCGATAATTTCAATGTCCGAATCATCCCCCAGCACTTTTGCAGTAATTTCTAGCAATTTTAAAGTGAGATTGACCCCAACGCTCATATTTGGCGCCAGAACAATAGCCATTCCCCTAGCAGCATCGGCGATCTGATTTTTCTGTTGATCATCGAACCCCGTGGTACCAATTACAATGCGTTTTCCATAACGCCGGCAAATCTCCAGATGACTTAAACAGGGTATTGGGTGAGTGAAATCAATGAGGACATCAAAGCTATCAATTACCGCTTCCAAATCATCACTAATTAAGAGATGCAAAGGCCCTAATCCAGCAATTTCACCTACATCTCTTCCAACAGATGGATTATCAGTTTTTTCTATAGCAGCAGTAAGTTCTATGTCATTGGCTAATTGCTGAGCTTGCGCGAGGCTCTGTCCCATTCGACCAGCCGCACCGACAATCGCTATCCTAATCACTTTTATCCCGTTAAATCATCAAAAAACTGCTTTACCCCGTCTACCCAAGAGTGTGCTTGTGGACTGTGCTGGCTGCCACCACCCGAAAGAGACGAATTCAATTCTTCGATGAGGTCTTTTTGTTCTTTCGTCAACCGAACCGGAGTTTCTACCTTGATCCGACAAAGTAAATCACCAACAGAGCCACCCCTAACAGGTTTAACACCTTTTCCTCGTAGCCGGAACAATTTACCGGTTTGGGTTTCGGGAGGAATCTTTAATTTGACCTTGCCACTTAACGTAGGGACCCCTAGTTCACCACCGATACACGCTGTGGGAAAACTAATGGGTACTTCACAATACAAGTTAGCCCCATCCCGGGTAAAAATTTGATGTTCCCTCACACTAACTTGGACGTAAAGATCGCCACTCGGTGTTCCATGCTCTCCGGCTTCCCCCTCACCGGCCAAGCGGATTCGATCATCGGTATCCACGCCAGGTGGGATTTTGACAGACAGGGTTTTATGTTCCTGCACCCGCCCTTTCCCATGACAAGCCCGACAGGGATCTTTGACCGTTTTGCCTTTACCCTGACAAGTCGGGCAGGTTTGCTGGATCGAAAAGAACCCCTGCTGCATCCGAACATTTCCATGACCGTGACAAGTCGAACATGTTATCGGAGAACTTCCTTTTTTTGCACCAGATCCTCTGCAATCAGTACAGGTAACAAGAGAAGGGATACGAATCTGAACCTCTGTCCCCGAAACCGCTTCTTCAAGGTTCAATTCGAGGTTATATCGAAGATCAGCGCCTCTCTGCCCTCCACCACGTTGCCTGCCTCCGCCAAAAATATCGCCAAAGACATCACCAAAAACATCTCCGAACGAATCGGCACCAAATCCGCCACCCGCACCGCCGCCCATAGACTGATCTACACCCGCATGCCCAAATTGATCATATGCAGATCGTTTTTTCGGATCGGACAGTATTTCGTAGGCCGCCTTTACATTTTTAAATTTATCTTCGGCGCTTGGATTATTCTCATTTCGATCTGGATGATGTTTCATCGCCAACCGCCGATAAGCTTTTTTTATTTCGCCGTCACTTGCATTACGCGAAACACCGAGCGTGTCGTAAAAATCTTCTTTTGTCATAATGCACACCGCCGCTGACTCGAAAGCCAGCGGCGCCTTTTATCCAAAAATATTTCAGTAGGAAATTGAAAGAGAAAAAGCTTTATTTTTTCTCGTCTTTGACTTCTTCAAATTCAGCATCAACGACGTCCTCGCTGCTGCCGTCAGACTCTTCGGATGTTTTATTTTCATCCGTTGCCGCAGCACCCTCTGTTCCTGGCTCACCTTCTGCCTTCTGAGCATAAACTCGTTCAGCCAATTTACCGGACAACTCCATCAATGCTTTTGTTTTTGTATCAATGGCATCTTTATCATCGGTTTTAAGCGCTTCTTTGAGATCATTGATAGCCGTGTCAATATTACCTTTTTCATCGGCATCGACCTTATCGCCAAGATCTTCCAATGACTTTTCTGTGGCATGAATCATAGATTCAGCCTGATTACGGACATTGATCAATTCATGTAGCATCCGGTCTTCGTCCGCATGGGCTTCAGCATCCTTAATCATCCGTTGGACTTCTTCATCAGCTAAACCACTGGATGCTTTAATGATAATCGATTGTTCCTTACCAGTGGCTTTATCCTTTGCTGAAACGTTTAGGATACCATTGGCGTCAATGTCAAACGTGACTTCGACCTGGGGTGTACCACGCCTTGCGGGGGGAATATCTGCCAAATCAAAACGACCTAATGATTTATTACCGGAAGCCATCTCCCGCTCGCCTTGTAAAACATGGACTGTAACCGCAGTCTGATTATCTTCAGCAGTTGAAAAAATTTGGTTCGCCTTGGTCGGAATAGTGGTATTTTTGTCTATTAATTTAGTCATGACACCACCCAGGGTTTCGATACCTAAAGACAATGGCGTAACATCAAGCAACAACACGTCTTTAACTTCACCACCCAGCACTCCGGCTTGAATTGCCGCACCAACCGCCACTGCTTCATCCGGGTTGACGTCCTTACGTGGTTCTTTTCCGAAAAAGTCCTGGACCATCTGCTGAACTTTCGGCATGCGGGTCTGCCCACCGACTAAAATAACGTCATCGATATCAGAAGCCGATAATCCAGCATCTTTCATCGCACTTTCACACGGGCCTTTGGTCCGTTCAATTAAATCTCCAACCAAAGATTCAAGCTTTGCCCGGGTCAGTTTTACGTTAAGGTGTTTTGGACCCGATGCATCGGCAGTTACATAAGGCAAATTGATATCCGTTTGTTGGCTCGATGAAAGTTCAATTTTGGCTTTTTCCGCCGCTTCTTTTAGCCGTTGTAAAGCCAAAGGATCATTGTGGAGGTCAATTCCATTTTCCTTTTTAAATTCATCGGAAAGAAAATCAATGATTCGTAAATCAAAGTCTTCACCGCCCAAGAATGTGTCACCATTGGTCGCTAAGACCTCAAATTGATGTTCCCCTTCGACCTCAGCAATTTCGATAATCGAGACATCAAATGTACCACCACCCAAGTCATAAACAACAATTTTTGCATCACCCTGCTTTTTGTCCATACCAAAAGCCAGGGCCGCCGCAGTGGGTTCATTGATTATCCGTTTTACTTCAAGACCCGCGATTCGCCCAGCATCTTTAGTGGCCTGGCGCTGGGAGTCATTAAAATAGGCCGGAACCGTAATAACGGCTTCTTTAACCTCACCGCCCAAGTACGCTTCAGCGTCTTTTTTAAGCTTCATTAAAATACGAGACGACACTTCCGGCGACGCCATTTTTTTGCCATGAACTTCCACCCAAGCATCACCGTTGCTGGCTTCAACAATTTTGTAGGGCACCATCTTGATGTCTTTCTGCACTACATCATCTTTAAATCGACGTCCAATGAGACGCTTTATGGCAAATAACGTGTTCTCAGGATTAGTGACGGCCTGTCGTTTTGCAGATTGCCCTACTAGTACTTCATCGTCATTGGAAAAAGCAATGACGGATGGTGTGGTACGGGCTCCTTCACTGTTTTCGATAACCCGAGCGTCACCACCCTCTAGCACCGACACACAGGAATTAGTCGTGCCTAAATCGATTCCAATAATTTTTGACATTGAATTCTCCAAAAAAATAACTGATATGACTATATAGTCTCTAAAACTAATCTTTCCAAAATATGGGGTTTAGCTGTTTTTTTTCAAGCCTGTTCATCAATTTTTGTGGGAGTGACATCGGGTTGGGCGACCACCACCATCGCTGGCCGAACCAGACGATCATTCAACAAATACCCTTTTTGAAAAACAGTTACAACAGTATTAGGCTCGGCATCAGCACTCGGTTGCATAGACATGGCCTGGTGTTTTTCGGGATCAAAAACCTTGCCAACAGGGTCGATAGCCATACAATTAAATTTCTCTAAAACCGACAAAAATTGTTTTAATGTCAGGATACTGCCTTCCCGTAATTTCACCAATTCTGGTGAATCACCAACTGCGGCCTGTATCCCAAGTTCCAAACTATCGATTACTGGCAGCAAATCCTTGATGATATTTTCCAAACCGAACTTATGGGCATTTTGCAAATCCCTTTCCGTACGCCGACGAAGATTTTCCATTTCCGCCTGGGTTCGTAGGAATTTGTCCCAATTTTCGGTAGCCTTTGTATTGGCAAGATCCAGTTGACGAGTTAATTCTTCTACTGTTTTTGATGCATCCTCCTCTTGTTCGGGGATTTGCTCTTCTGCAACAGTTTTTCCAGAAATTTTCTCGTTTAAATCGTTCACCGAATCTTGAATTTCTTCTCTATGTTCCTCTTTTGGTCGGTTTTCCTCAGATTCGAGACTTTCTCGCTCGCCACTCATAATCCACTCCAGATCTTAAAATACCATTCAACCGTTTTCATCTTGCCTCAATTTTTTTTCAGAAACCAAAAAACACACACTGCACATGTACGGGCGATATGTTTACACCAAATGCACGAGAAAATAGCAACGAACTGAATGGTTATTCGTTAACAAATTGACATAGAAACCATAGATGGGGTCTATTTTTGGTGATTCAAGGCAGCACCCAATAATTTTGCCGTAATGTCCACAATGGGAATAACGTGTTCGTACTTCATGCGAGTCGGACCAATAACGCCCAACACCCCAACGATATCATTATCAACAGTGTAAGGTGAGGTAACTACACTACAGCTACCCAATGGCTCATATCCTGATTCTTCCCCAATGAAAATTTGAACGCCTTCCGCACCCAGGCATTGATCCAAAAGATGAATAATCGTTCGCTTTTGGTTAAAGGCATCAAAAAGTTGTCGCAACCTATCAACATCGGATAAATCCGAAAATTCCATTAGGTTAGTTTCGCCTCTTAATACAAAACCTTCTCGATTCTCTTCGTGATCAAAAGTTAAATGGGCCATTTCGACAGCATCAACCATTTCTCGATGAACACGTTCTTCAGCTACCTTTAGATCCTTTAACACAGCTTTTCGAACAGCCACAAGATCCTTGCCCTCAAACATTGCATTCAGATAATTCGCAGCCTGTTGCAGTTCCGAAGTACTCAATTGTTTCGACGGGTGGATAATCTTATTCTGAACTTCTTGTTCATTGGTAACTAATATCACCAGAACACGGTTATTTGAAAGCGGTAAAAATTCAATGTGCCGAAACGATGAAACTTCCCTTTTCGGTAGCATCACGACCCCTGCCATTTTAGTGATATCAGAAAGCAATTTTGAAGCTGATTCTACAATGCTATCTGGATCATGGGCATCGAGATCGCGCCTCATTTGTGTAACCTCCTGATTATTTAGTGGTTTCACCTCTAGAAGAAAATCAATAAAAAGCCGATAGCCGCTAACGGTCGGAACTCGTCCCGCTGAGGTATGGGGAGATGTAACTAAACCCATCTCTTCTAAGTCAGCAATCACATTTCGAATCGTCGCCGGACTTAAATTTAGATGGCTATCGCGAGAGAGCGCGCGCGAACCCACTGGTTGACCATCACTTATATAACGTTCTATCAACGTTTTTAAAAGTAATTGCGCGCGATCGTTTAGTTCCGGATGGGATGCCACTTTGGTCTCGAAAAGAAAATGATTTAGCACTCTATTGATCGGAGTGCTGATAAAAGAAGTTAGCAATCGTTTCGTATTGTGTCAAGGAGCGTATTGACCCACAGCGTAATTTTTTCCCTCAAAATCGAAACAAAATAGCGCGTCACCCAATAACTATTTACCACACAAAAGTATCTATTGAAATTACCTCTATTTTTCAGGACAAAGAAAAAACGTGCAGTCGACAAGCGTTAATAAGATTTGTTGTTTTATTTCTACGACTCTCCCTCTAGTAAATCATGATATGTATTTAAACCCATTTCACTAGCCCATTTCTTGTTTAGGAGGGTTTCCCTTAGAAAAAACGGAACCAAATTCGCCCGAGCAGCTTTTACATCGGCAAGTGCGTCACCCAAAAATACGGTCCGAGACGGGTCCACCGTAGAATCGTCTAATACGCTTCGGACACTAGCTTTTTTACTAGCTGGAGCCCCAAATACTGCTGTAAATATAGAAACAAGTCCCAGTCGACCGAGTATATATTCGATTTCTTGCTTTGGTGTTCCAGTAACGAGCACAAACTGCTGGTTATTGGGATTTCTATGCAGATAACTTTCAACCCCTCCCACCCATGGCGATTCGATAACAGCCTCGATGACCATCTGACCAAATTCATCACACTTTCGATCGATGGCATCCTCGGAAAGCTTAATACCCACAAACTGTTCGAAATAGAATGGAATCTTTTCATAGCGTGAAACTCCACCATTAGCTTCATGGTGAGTTCTAACGTTTTTCACGACTGAGTCACCATAACAACTAAACATTCGCCCAAAGGCCTCTGTTTTGACAGCGACAGAATCTTTAATTACGCCATCGAAATCCCAAAAAACGATTTCGGCTGTGGATAGGCGGGTTAATAGTTTCACTGCATTAAACCATCTGTGATTACCACAAACAGTGTCCAATAGGCATATTCATTAAGCAAGGGCGTAACCCAAGGAGATTATTGACAACATTCAAGCTTTTTCAATGACATCTCTTCGAGAGATAGAAACTAATACACTAACCAAAATTAGCAAAAAACAAGGGCGCCACGACAAAGATCAGTTAAAATTTGTCATGAACGTATCGTCATCTGCACCGAGCCAGGTACCACTCTAAAAATCCTAAATTTATCCATATGCCTCGAATCCGAATCTGTATTTGTGCAACAGTTCCTTTATCAATTGAAGCCTTTTATGGAAAACAATTGAATTTTTTATATGAAAATGGCTTTGACGTTACCGTCATAACCTCGTATACCGAAGCATTTGCGAAGTCTTTGCCTGAACATGTAACCTATCGACCCGTTCCTTTTACTCGCCAAATGACACCATGGCAGGATTTTAAGGCATTTCTGAAGGTTATCAATATTTTTCGTAGAGAAAAATTTGACCTCCTTCAATATAACACCCCCAAAGCCGCCCTTATTTGTTCCTTTGCTGGTTGGGTGATGGGAATTCCGACTCGCTTATATCTAATGTGGGGTCTTTATTTTACGGGCCAAAGTGGATGGCGACGATTGTTTTACAAAACAACCGAAAAACTGACATGCCAATTTAGCACACATATTGCACCTGACGGCAAAGAGAACTGCCAGTTCGCAATTTCCGAAGGCTTGTGCAATAGCCAAGTCGCGGAGGTTATTGGCGAAGGCAGTGCCAATGGTATTGATGTGGAACGCTTCAATAAACACCGTTTTAAAAACAAACTAGAGGATATTCGACGGGAGATTGGTGCTAGCGAGACAGATATAGTTGTAGGCATCATCGCTAGACTTGGGCGGGAAAAAGGCATTAACGAGCTGGTTCGAGCCTATTTGGAAGCAAAAAATGAAGTTCAAGACTCCATTTTATTGCTTGTAGGCCCTACAGAAACGCCCTGTTCGTTTGATACCGATGTTGTCCATGCAATTGAAAATGAACCAACAATTATTTCAGTTGGCTTCCAACGCGAAGTTGAAAAATATCTAGCAATAATGGATATTTTTACACTTCCATCTTACCGTGAAGGATTTGGGGTTGTTAACCTCGAAGCAAACGCCATGGAATTACCCGTTATAACGACAAATATTGTTGGCCCACGTGAATCAATCGTAGATAGTGAGACAGGAGTCTTGGTAGCATGTGGCAATGTAAAGTCGCTTAAAAATGCCATTATCGATCTTTGCAATAACCCTGAAAAACGGCAGCAAATGGGCAAAAACGGACGAAGACGCGCTATTGAGTTATTCGAGCAAAAGAAACACTGGCGGAGAATAGTGGCCCATCGCAAAAAAATAATTAGTGAAAGGCCCTAACACTTGCATAAATATGTAAATAGCTCTCCCTTTTGTAGGCGGAGTTTTTATAGGCATCATACCTTTCGGCTGGACAAATCACCAAATTGAGATAATCTCAACGCTGAAAATCTTCCAATTACGGTCTATTTTCACGCCTATGAAATTGACAAATTTTACGTTCAACTCATTTCTCTTACCGGAGTATAGTGGCAACATTCAATATGGTTTCATTGGCAGATTTCAAACAGCATATCCGTCACCACAGTTGTATACTACGATTAATGATCTTGCGTGAGTAGCTCCAGTTTTCTACATGTTCAGAAGAAATCGAAAAATGGCAAGTCTTACGTTTTAGCTATAAATCCTTTTAATTTAAACTTGAAATAGAATATGCAAGATCGACTTCAATCCGCTTAATCTATAACCAAAAGACAATTTAGGGAGCAAAGTAAATTTTGCCGGTGCGACTTGGTCCGATATTCCTTAAGCCAGTTGCCGATTTAACGACGCCTTTTCAGAATTCAATATAAAAATACCCAGCAACATAGCAATGACAGAGACAACCACGCCCGAGTAACTATGGAAATGGATACACAACATCATGGTTAGAAATAGAATCCAGACCAGACTGGAGAGCAATACATCCAACCATGACATATTACCTTGGAGATGGATCATCCATAACAGAACGGCTCCACTACAAAACACAGAGAGTGATGTTGCCGCGGCAATGCCACCAACCCCCATACGCTGCATTAGAATATAGTTCAGAGCAATATTAACAATCATTCCGGCCACGGAAGAAATGAGAATTGACCTGTTATCATGCACCGCCGTGGCATATTTCATCAGAATCAACTGACAGGCGAAAAATGGTACCTGCAAGATAGCCATCCGTATAACCCGAACTACCGTATCGATGCCTTCTATCTCAACCCTACCTCCGGCAAAAAACAACTGCATCGCTGACGGTGCAATAAAATAAACTACTAGGCTGATGAAAATGCCCAGCAATGTCGCCAGAGACATCAACAATGACAGTTCACGGTTTGCCGAAACCACATCCCGTTTGACGATAAAATTGACGAAATAAGGAAGTAGCACGATAGACACACCGGTACCTACAACTCCAGTGAAAAAAAACACCACCTTATACCCCAATCCGAGTGCGGCAACACTACCAATATCCAGGCTTGATGCCATACCATTATCCACCAGCAAGGATATCTGTAGGAATACGGATGCTAGCACAAGCGATAGGAACTGGTTAATGCTAACCTTTGGCAAAGTGATGCTGCCATCACCTCGTTTAGGCATCACACTTAAACGATCCCTCCTTAGGTAAAGCTGTATCAGGATTAGGTTCACCAATTGACCAAGAACCATGCCTATCAGCACCGCAATAGCACCAAGCTGATCTCCAGCTAAAAACAGTGCAGCGATGGCAAACACTGGCACAAATGCTTGTGACCAGGCCGGCACCGAAAAATGCATACGTGCACTTAGTATTGCATTTCCCAAAACAACCATGCCACTGAATAACAGCAATGGCAGCGCTCCATAAAAGATATATCGAGTTAAATCAATAGTTTCAGCAGCAAAATTCCACCCCAGTATGGGAAGGATCACAGGCGCTAGCAAAGCTAGCAATATGCTCGCGGCAAGCAAAAAAAGTGTTGCAATATACGATAGAAACCGGACCACGTTAGCCCCATGCTGTTCGCTCCGCTGGCGTTCACGCATATACACAGAAACACTCGTGGCACCAAAGGACTGCCCGAACACATTAACGATGAACATCGGTATAAGCATGGCTATAAATAATGCATCCATCTGATTACCGATACCAAACTTATGTGCCATCAGAATATCGCGGAAAAAGAAGCCGACAAACGAGAGTAGCGTAATCGCTGAAACGAGTATACCGCCACCGGCAACCCTTTTCCTGAGTGTTGACTTGTGCTCTTTTCCATTGTCATTGGTATCACCGACCAGAACCTCCTCAACCGAAATCGAGCTTCCCCGGTCAGCGACAAAATACTTCTTTACCCTTCTCTGAAAAAAACGGCTTTTTTCTATCAGGCCAGCCCACCCCATAACACCTACGGCCATAAAGAGCATCAGGAACGGATACCGAACCCGGTGTAGGGTCCCCATATTGCCTATGATAAAGCCATAAATAGCAAGGTAACATAGGGCAAAGAGTAGACAAAGCATCAGTCCTTTCGATCCATAATACCTGATAGCCAGTAACACTCCCGGGATAAGAAGATACCAGATTAGTACCTCCAGCGCGCCGACAAGACGCACCATACTCACTGGGTTAAACCACATATCTGGGAATGGTCCTAGCATTGAAATTGCCAACACTCGGGGCATATATGCGATGATATCTGCTACACGATTTGGCAAACGTTCCCGATCGACGTTGGAAGATGCCTCAAAGTTTGAACAAATCAGTCCGGCGCGTGTCCTCGCTGCCGTTTCGGCATATTTTTCCACCGGTGCAGGCAGCCACGAACTCTGTTGCCACTGCCACTTCGAGCACACCTCAATATTGGATTGAGACCCTCCCCATTTACTGTAAGGATCCAAATTCTGACCTGCACTTGCAGCAACCTTGAGAAAAATTAGCCAGACGAATAGAGTAAAAAGGAAATAGCTGCCCTGACTCCGCCACGAAGATTTAATCATAGTAAGCAGAGCAGCCGCTACAACCCACACACCGGTTACCACAACTAGAAAAACAGTATTGTAAGGCCGCACAAACAAAATTAATAGGATGCCAGCAGAACTCGCCACCAAAAAAATTACCGTCGATCGCACGCCTATATAGTGCTTACGAAAACGCAACCATGCATAAAGCACGAGAAACGTGCCAGCTATGGCATAACCATCCTTGTGCACCTGTGCATACCAATTAAGGCCCGAAGGAAGAATAACAAACAGAACAGCGGCAACAACTCCAGCAACCCGACCAACCTGACCCGGACAAAGTAACTGCACAATCAAAAAAATAAGAACACCAGAAGTAGCATGGAATGCTGCATTAATTGGCAGAATTAGCGAAGGATCCGCTCCGAACAATGCGTACAATATGGCTAGCACCGCCACATTCCCCCGTGTACCCTCTGCAATTGGCCAAATGGCACTCCATGTCCAACCGCTCGTGTGAATTTTGACGGCCATAGCCTCGGCGACCTGATGAAAATAGATAGCATCATTGTTCATAAGGCCAAAACCTGCGTGCATTGAAGGAATATTGGGGAGAATTAGTTTTTGGAATAACAACCCCATTACGGTCGTAAAGCAAAACAACACAACCCAGAGAGGAAACACAACCGATACTGAATGCCTAGCATTTTTCGGTTTCATAAATTTTGGGAAAAGAGTGCAGATTTAATTGCTTCAATCCAATATTGTGTCAGTATTTAAATCTAAATGGCAATACTGAGGATAGTCTCATGGAATGCTCCGCTGTGTAGAGCGGTCTGAGAGGATAAAAAAATGAGACATATCAACCATTAGAGTTGTCTAAACTTCATCGGTAAAATCATATCGGATTAGCTACTTATAGTGCTCCTTATCCTCCACGCTTTTTGAGTATCCTTGCGATGAATGGAATTGGGATAACTATTTCTGAAATCCAATTAACTCCTTTTCAAGGATATTAAGTGGGAAGCTTTTCCCATGCACGTATTACATCCTGGTCTGGCTTTTCCAAATAATTACGAAAAAAAGGCAACCCGGTACTCATGTGAAGAGTATCACCGACGATCTTTGCTCCTTGAATCAATATAATTTTAAGCGCATTACATCGTTGTTTGGATTGCCATGCAAATCGGG
>CAZZET010000092.1:0-12672 GCA_964653275.1 uncultured Methylococcales bacterium | reverse complement strand
GAGTATGGCAAAAGCTTTCAGAGACTCGTGTGTCTGAGCAATCGCTGCTAGTTAGGGAGATCGAACGCGAGGGCTGGTAGTCCCCGGTGGGCGTAGGCCATTTTGGAGATCCGTTCTGCGGAGCGCCAAAGGGGATAGGATCTGAAATGACAGAAGTGGACCCTTCCGATTGGACTGTCCAATCGGAAGGGTCCACTTCTCTTATCAAACAAGAAAATCAGTTCACTCGTTGGTTTAGCGCCCTTTTATCGTGATAGTGGACATATGAAAGGTAAACGGGTGATCTATGGAGGAAGAGCCTTAATCCGCTCTACACTCTACATGGCAACACTCAGCGCTGTTCGGCATAACCAACCGATTAACCAATTTTACGAACGGTTACTTTCACATGGAAAACTGAAAAAAGTAGCGCCCGTAGCCTGTATGAGGAAGTTATTAACAATTTTAAATGCTATGGCAAAAAATGAAACAAAATGGAATCCAAATTTTGCTAATTTAGTTTGATTTTTAACACGGTTGCTATCAAGAGGTAGCGAAGCTCTTCTTTAATATAACCGTGAAGGGATACTATTGGCACGACGACAAAATTTTTAAAACTTCGACTAAACTTTTTAACGTGTGAGCTTTTCCATATCGTGTGTTTAATTAATCCGTGTATTTAAAGAGGTTTGTTTTGTGGACAAAGGTGAGTTGTTGTTTTCCATTGTTGGAATCGATGATTTAACAGGGAAGAGGTGGTCCATTTTCGCAATCATGCATAATCACCGGTTATTTTCCGAATTTATTAGATTTAAGGGGTAAATGAAATGGCAAGCATTCTAGCCGTTGATGATTCAGCGTCGATGAGACAAATGGTGTCTTTTACTCTGAAGAGCGCGGGTTATGAGGTCATCGAAGCAGTCGATGGCGTAGATGCTTTGGATAAAGCCAAAGTGCAAACCGTGGACGTTGTCGTGACCGATGTGAATATGCCGAATAAAGACGGCATCGCGTTAATTAGAGATTTACGCGCCTTACCAGCATACAAGTTTAAACCGATTCTGATGTTAACCACTGAGTCGGGTCCTGAAAAGAAACAACAAGGCAAGCAAGCCGGTGCGACGGGTTGGATTGTAAAGCCCTTTAATCCCGATCAGTTGTTGAAAACGATAAAAAAGGTGCTGGGCTAAGAATATATCAATTGTTTAACTAAAAATTCGAAAAAGGACACACGAATCTATGACGATCGATATGGCGCAGTTTCACCAAGTATTCTTCGAAGAAAGTTTCGAAGGCTTGGATGCGATGGAAACCGGTTTGCTGGAATTGGATCCAGGAAATATCGACACGGAAGAACTCAATACTATCTTTCGGGTCGCGCATTCCATCAAAGGAGGTAGTGGTACCTTCGGTTTCAATCAGGTTTCTAACTATACCCACGTTATGGAAACCTTATTGGATGAGATGCGCGATCGCCGGAGATCGGTTACCCAGCCCGCGCTCAATTTGCTGCTGGGTTCGGTCGACTGCCTCCGTGAAATGCTTAATGCTCTCCAGGATGGAAACGAGATCGATGAGGCAAGCGTTTCCACCCACAAAAATTTATTGGATCAGGAATTGGGTGGATCGGGAATAACCGAAACCGAGGTTATCCCTGAGTCTAATTCTGATTCGCCGACTGTCCCCGTGATATTAGGCGATGATGTCGAGCCGGGTTGGCATATCGCATTCAGTCCGCACAAACCCCTTCTTCGTTTTGGCAACGACCCGGTGCGGCTCATACGCGAACTTGCGGATTTAGGTGAGTTGAGCGTTGTGGTGGATTGTCAAAGTTTGCCAAGTTTTTACGATCTTGACCCTGAGGATTGCCATTTATCCTGGGATTTGAAAATAAAGGGCGATATTTCCCGCGTAGATATTGACGATATTTTTGATTGGGTTGAAGACGATTGTGATCTGGCCATCCGCTCGTTCGCCGAAGTGCATGCAGGACAAGAACAATCTATCCAAGCCGATCCACAATCCGCTGAAAAGATACACGAACCCGCAGTAACAGCGGACGAAAACCAAGAAAACCCCGAACCCGAGCAGGCCGCTCAACCAGATAAAACAGTTTGCGCCCAAGAATCAAAAGCCACAAAAAAATCTACGGCCAAAAACACGGGTTCCAGCTCGATCCGGGTTGACACGAGTAAGATCGATACTTTAATCAATATGGTGGGGGAACTGATTATCACCCAATCGATGCTAAGTCTTTTGGGTGAAACGTTTGAAGCGAATAAATTGGATCAGTTGCAAAGTGGATTGGGGCAACTCGAGCGCCACACTCGTGAATTACAAGAAAGTGTAATGAATATACGGATGCTGCCGATCAGTTTTGTCTTCAGCCGTTTTCCGAGACTTGTTCACGACCTCAGTTCGAAAATGGGGAAAAAGATTGAATTAAAACTCTCCGGCGAAACTACCGAAGTGGATAAAACAGTCATCGAATTGATTAGTGATCCCTTGGTTCATCTGCTTAGAAACAGTCTGGACCACGGAATTGAAATGCCCGAGGATAGGATTGCGGTGGGTAAACCGGAAACCGGCACTATCCATCTGAATGCTTTTCACCGGGGTGGAAATATCATCATCGAAGTGAGCGATGATGGAAAGGGCTTGGATAAGGAACAGTTACGAGCCAAAGCTCTGGAGAAAGGATTAATCGAAGAACATACAATCCTTACCGATAAACAGATTTACAATCTGATATTCATGCCCGGATTTTCTACCGCCGATCAGGTTAGCGAGGTTTCCGGCAGAGGTGTAGGTATGGATGTGGTCAATAAGAATATTCAGGGCTTGGGCGGAAGCGTCAATATCGAATCGAACCTGGGTATCGGAACCACTATGGCCATCCATTTGCCCTTGACACTTGCTATTCTCGATGGTCAGTCGGTTGTCGTGGGGAATGAAATCTATATTGTACCGCTGGTTTCTATCATCGAATCGATTAGTCTTAGTCCCGATAACATCAGTCTCGTCGCGGGAAAGGGCGAGGCTTTTAAATTGCGCGACGAATATCTCCCAATTATTAGAATGCACAAGATTTTTCAAGTGGAAGCTCCAAAATCGACTGAATTGAGCGAGGGCATGCTGGTTGTAGTCGAAGGACAGGGGTTTCGATGCGGACTGTTTGTCGACGGCCTATTAGGCCAGTATCAAGTGGTGATCAAATCCCTGGAAGCGAACTATCGGAAAATCAACGGCATTTCCGGCGCCACTATTTTAGGCAATGGTTCGGTCGCACTGATCTTGGATGTTCCTGGTTTAAACCGGTTATCCCAATCGTCTGAACAGCACTATGCCTGACTTGACATCCGAAAAGTTAAACCAGTTGCCTCCCTCGACGGGTATAACGACCCAAATCGTTCAAGTGCTGACGATTACATTAGGTAACGAAGAATATGGCATTGATATTCTACGGGTTCAGGAAATTCGCGGTTGGGAGCCAGTTTCGCGAATCCCGAATGTACCCCCCCACGAGAAGGGGGTAATCAATCTTCGAGGTGCCATTGTTCCAATTGTCGATTTGCGGTTGCGGTTTAACCTGGAACAAGCGGATCTCACGCCCTTGACCTCGGTGGTGGTAGTGCAAAGTCCTATCGAAGAAAGACTTCGTGTTGGAGGAATTGTGGTCGATTCCGTGTCCGATGTGTTGGATGTGGAAAACACATCGATCCAAACGGTACCCAACTTCGGCGCCAAACTGAGTACGGAATTCATCCATGGCTTGGTAACCGCAGAGGGTCGGATGATTAGTCTATTGAACGTAGACGAGTTATTGAACTTGGAAACTTAACTGCCTTAGGGGAATACATTTGGAAATACCCCGGTTGGTGTGAATTGAAAATTTTAATGATAGTTATCGATGAAAGAGAGTATGGCCATGGCGAACAATGAGGTTCAGATAAAAGACGGAACCGTCCTGATTACGATTACCGACAAGAAGGGACGAATAAATTACGCGAACGATGCTTTCGTGACCTTTAGCGGTTACAGCCGCGGGGAAATCATGGGAAAAGAGCATAATATGCTTCACCACCCCGATATGCCGGCTGCCGTGTTTCAAGAGCTATGGAGTGACGTCAAGGAGCTTAAGCCTTGGAAAAGGTTAATGAAATACCGTTGTAAAAATGGTGATTATTATTGGGAAGAAACCAGTTTAACACCTGTGTACGAAAATGCTGTGCCGATTGGGTATATGTGGGTGGGTTATGCACCGAGCCGGGAACAGATCTCTCAGGCAGAAAGGTTGTATCGCAATATAACAGAAGGGAAGATCGCACTTGAATCCAGCGGATGGCGTGACAAACTAAATTTTTTGGGACGGTTGAATTTAAAGCAAAAATTTGTATTGGTCGGTTTTGGATTATGCCTTCCAATCGCGATACTAACTTTCTTGCTGATATCAGAGAAAAATAAAGCAATCAATTTTGCAGAAAAAGAGTTGTTGGGCTCTGAACTCTTGGTGTCAGTCGGTGATTTGCTTGTCGATATGGGCCAACATCGTGGATTAACCAACATGTATTTAAATGGTAATACTGCTGTACGACCCAAAATTTTGTCGAAACAGAAACAAATCGCCAACGATATGCAAGTTCTCGCAGCTAACAACCAGCAAGTTGCCGAAATATTGGATACTTCTACACGTTGGCAGGAGATAGAGCAAAGTTGGGATGTCCTTAAAGAAGCAGTAAGGGATTCATCAGCGAGTGATAGCTTTTCGCAGCATACTGAATTAATCGCCACCATTCTTGCCTTTGTCAATCACATTGGCGATACCTCAAATCTTATTCTGGATCCAGATATCGATAGCTATTACATGATGAGTACCGTGGTGTTAAGAGTGCCTGAGCTAATAGAAAAGGTGGGTGTTTTTCGAGGACGGATGGCTGGGTTGATGGCAAAGGGCACACTAAGCCAAACAGAAAAGACTAAGTTGGGGTTTGAGCTAGGTGTAGTTAGAAATAAATTGGAGTCGATGATCTACGACACGGAAAGGGCATTTGCTTTCAATGAATCACTTAAACCTATGTTGAGTGAAGAGGTTGCTGCCACCAGTTCATCGGTTGATAAGTTTTTGGATTCTGCCACTAGCATAATCATGTCTACCCAAACGAGCAATATTTCCCAAATTAGTTTTTTCGAAGAGGGTACCCAGTCTATTGCGAGCATCTTGAATTTATCGAATAAGGTCGTTCCAGCTTTAACCATGTTGCTCCAAAATCGAATTGATGGCTTCGCGCGTTCGAAATATATCGCTTTGACAGCTACATCGATAATGGTGTTACTGGCGCTCGGGGCTTGGCTCTTGATAGTGCGCTATGTGTTGACGACCGTAGACAAAATTACGAATGTATTTTACCGGCTAACCGATGGACAATTCAGAAACAAAATCGACCTTCACCTAAAAGATGAATTGGGGGACTTGCTTCGGGCTATTCAGGGGATGCAATTAAAGCTTAATTACGACCTTGCCGATGCGAGGGAAAAGGCGGCAAATGCCCTCCGTGTTAAACAAGCACTCGATAACGTTTCGGCCAACGTGATGGTGGCGGATGTCGGTAACGACATCATCTATATGAATCATGCCCTCAAGGCCATGTTCAAAAGCACCCAGGATGATATTCGTAAGGATATCCCGGACTTCAATACCGAAAGCCTGATGGGAGAAAACGTCGATTGCCTGGAGCAAAACACGGATTCACAAAAACAATGGCTAGGGGGCTTAAAAGAAACATTCAAATCTTCATTGGTAGTTGGCGGTCAGCATTTGGACGTTATTGCCGATTCGGTGATTACCGAAGCTGGAGAACGTACCGGTACGGTCGTTGAATGGAAGAACCGAACCGACGAGGTCAAAAT
The DNA here is from genome assembly GCA_964653275.1 of uncultured Methylococcales bacterium. Lineage (GTDB taxonomy): Bacteria > Pseudomonadota > Gammaproteobacteria > Methylococcales. The sequence continues at coordinate 6,786 of CAZZET010000092.1, read as the reverse complement.
AGAAAACGAAATCGAAGAGATCGTTAACGCCGTAAAAGCCGGTTCTTTGGATCAACGAATTGAGTTAGCGGGTAAAACCGGATTTGTCAAAAAGTTGAGCGGGGAAATTAACGAACTAGCCGATACTATTGAAAATGTGTTCACCGATATTCAACAGGTTGTTAACGCTATGGCGGAAGGGGATCTGACTAGAAAAATCGATAACGAATTTGGAGGTATCTTCGCGGTTTGTAGGGAATCGATCAATAGAACACAAGAAAAGTTGAGCGAAGTATTCGGACAAATCAGTGAATCTTCCGAGTTTGTTCGAAATTCGTCCCAAGAAATCGCGACGGGTAATAATAACTTGTCGCAACGGGCCGAGGAACAAGCCGCCAGCCTGGAACAAACCGCTTCGAGTATGGAACAGCTTACGAGCACGGTAAAAACCAACGCGGACAATGCCCAACAGGCCAATCAAGTTGCCAATTCGGCGAGGGATTCGGCTCAAAAAGGTGGCGAGATCGCCAATAAAGCGGTTATGGCCATGGATCAGATCAATACCAGCAGCAACAAAATTGCCGAGATTATCGGTGTTATCGATGGAATTGCTTTCCAAACCAATTTACTGGCGTTGAATGCGTCGGTGGAAGCCGCGCGGGCCGGTGAGCAAGGACGAGGCTTCTCGGTGGTGGCTACGGAAGTACGGACCCTTGCTCAGCGAAGTGCGACAGCGGCCAAGGAAAGTAAGGAGTTGATTAAAAACAGTTTGGCGAAAGTGGAACAGGGAAGTGAGCTGGTGCATGAAACAGGAGAAGCTTTGTCGGAAATCGTCGGCGCCACCAAAAAGGTTGGCGATATTGTCGCCGAGATTGCCGCCGCCAGTGGGGAACAATCGATGGGGATCAATCAGGTGAATCAAGCAGTTTCCCAAATGGATGAGATCACCCAACAAAATGCCGCTTTAGCGGAGCAGGCTTCGGCGGCTAGTGTGTCCATGAGTGACCAGTCGAAACATATGGATACTTTGCTCGCTTTTTTTAAAGCCGGCGAAGTACCGGGTGGATCGCAACAGCCGGTATTGGGAAGTCCGCCGGAAATTGTCCAACCGGCTGCTCGTTCTTCTTCTGTCAATAGACCAGTGCCGGCCCAACGTGTTTCCGCGGGGGTATCGCGGAGTGCAGTCGCGGATAACGAGGACGATTGGGAGGAGTTCTAGAATGAGTGAAGGGAGTCACGGTGTGGTAACCGATGGCCATGCCAGTCCAATGGAAAGGGAGCAATACCTTACTTTCCAACTAGCCGGTGAAAGCTACGGTGTTGACATCCTCAAAGTTCAGGAAATCAAGGGGTGGGAACCGGTTAGAGAAATCCCGAATACTCCGGGCTATATCAAAGGCGTTCTGAACTTACGTGGAAGTCTTGTCCCAATCCTCGACTTACGGGAGCGGTTTGAACTCGGCATCGTAGAATATACTCCGGTGACCGTGGTAATTGTGTTGACGGTAGAGAACCATGGCGATAACCACGCTATGGGTTTCATTGCCGACACGGTATCCGACGTCATCGATGTCGACCGAAGTCAAATTAAAAATCCCCCGGGGCTTGGCTCAAAGATCGATACCCGCTACATGAAAGGCATGGTGGTCGGCGAGCAGATCGCGGTGCTGTTGGATGTAGATAAATTATTGGATTCGGAACAATTCTCGGTGATTGAATCGTTCGTCTGACTATGCGGACAATTGCGGTGATCAACTTAAAAGGTGGCGTGGGGAAAACCACCATCACGGCTAATTTGGCCCATGCCCTGGCAATGGGTGGAAAAAAAGTAGCGGCCATTGACTTGGACCCGCAAGGTCACTTGGGAACTACTTTTGGCGTCTTTGAGTCACTCGGCGGTGTGGATGAAGCCCTTTTGGGTTCCGTAGACCTCGAAAACCAAGCTATACAGGTTAGAGACGGGCTTAGATTTGTACCGGCGGGATCCGGTCTGATTAAAATCGATCAGCTCACGGAAGGAGGAGCGGATCGCGGGAATTTATTGAGGACGGCATTGAAAGACCAATTTTTGAATGAAGATTTTGTAATCATTGATTGTCCACCGTCATCCGGATTATTGGTTGTCAACGCACTGTTTGCCGTCGAGGAAATCTTGGCGCCTCTAAGCAGTGACTATCTGGCGTTACAAGGTATATCCCGGCTTATGGAAACCGTTAAAAAATTTGAAAAATCATTGAACAGACAATACAAAATGTGGTTTGTGATGGCGCGGTATTACTCTACAAGGCGGCTCTCGAAGAATGTTTTAAATCTATTGTTGAAACATTTTCCCGGTCAGTTGCTGGCGACTTTGATTCGAGAAACGGCAATGCTGGCGGAATGTCCGATCCATGGGAAAACGATATTGGAACGTAAACCTACAAGCCGGTCAGCAATGGATTTCCACAATCTTGCGGGAGACCTTTTGGATGGGAGGGTAATGTAATGGCAAAGGTCTCCGATACGGGCTTAATCGAACATGATCCATTGGCATGGCTGGATGGCGGCAACGAGGAATTGACACCCACGGTCAATGCTGAGGCGACCGGAAGTTTAACGGATTCCAGTGAAGAACCTTGTGAAGATGCAGCTGACTCTAACCTTGTGCTAGTCGAATTGGCGGTTTCACCGGAACTGGCTGGCGTGAGCCAGTTGCATGAACAATTGAAAGAAGCATTGGATAAGCATCGGACTATCGAAATTGATGCATCCAAAGTCGAATCAATCGATACTTCGACATTGCAGTTATTGCTGATTCTCAAACGGGAATCGGTCAATTTACATAAAACCGTAGTTTTCAAAGCCCCGTCGGAGAGTTTTATCCGTTCGGCCAAACATCTTGATCTCGATGAGTTGATGGGGCCGGGATGAGGATAGTATGAGCACCACTGTAAACCGTCAACTGACGACCATGAAGCTATCCGTCATTTGTAATTATGGGTAATCTTGCGCGGGCGAAACCGGACGTTAGTGAAAAAAAGAGGGAGTTCGTGTATACGCGGGCTGATTTCGAAGTCCTCAGAAATATTTCGAACCAACATAGCGGGATTATCGTATCCGACGATAAGTTCGATATGTTTTATGGTCGGCTTTCCAAGCGGGTGAGAAATCTGGGATTAAACAATTTTCATGAATACTGCCAGTTTTTGCAGGATCGGCCCGATGAGGAATTTACAACCTTTATCAATGCTATTACGACTAATTTGACCTCGTTTTTTAGAGAGGGTCACCATTTTGACCTTCTTGCTAAGGAGGTCTTACCGGAACTACTCGATAAGAATGCGTCCAGCCGCCGTCTTCGTATCTGGTCGGCCGGGTGTTCCACGGGAGAAGAGCCCTACTCACTTGCAATGACCGTGCTGGAAAACGTCCCAGGGCATTGGGATGTCAAGATTCTGGCTACCGACCTCGATACCAATGTATTGAATACCGCGGCTTCCGGTATTTATACCCACGAAGGCGTCAATGGCATTCCAAGGGACCGCTTAAAGCGATTTTTTAAACGCGGAAAAGGGCGACAACAGGATAAAGTCAAGGTAATCCCGGAGGCTCGTCAGTTGATCCACTTTCGTCAACTGAATTTAATGACGGATTGGCCCATGAAAGATCAATTTGATTTTATATTTTGCCGTAATGTTCTGATCTATTTCGATCAAGAGACAAAAACAACGCTCGCGCGGCGGTATGCGGAACGGCTGAGAGAAAACGGGTGGTTGTTCATCGGCCACTCCGAATCGTTGCATACGCTTGACACGCCGTTTAATTTGATTGGGAAAACCGTTTATCAAAAATAATGCTTGCGAACCAAAATATTCCAGGTCCCACGCTTAGTGGATTCGATGAAATTCGCCGAAGATGGGACCAAAAGGAGGGACGGGTCATGGCTAAAATTCATCCGGGTGAATATTACGTGACTACCGACGATGAACAGATTAATACCGTGCTGGGATCCTGTGTTTCCGCCTGTATTCGAGACCGGCGCGCGGGGATTGGTGGGATGAACCACTTTATGCTGCCGGAAACCTTGGATGAGCGATTGCGGGACGGCGATGCGGCCGTGGTCGGCAAAGCCACTCGATACGGAAACTATGCGATGGAACACTTGATTAACACTATATTGCAAAACGGTGGGCGGCGTAAAAATTTGGAGGTCAAGCTGTTCGGTGGTGGTCAAATCATATCCAACATGACCGACATCGGGATAAAGAATATCGATTTTATTCTTGATTACGTTAACACTGAAAATATTGAAGTATCGGCCCGGGATTTGGGCGATATTTACCCAAGACGGGTGCTGTATTATCCAAAAACCGGCAAGGTCCGGGTCAAAAAGCTTCAGAATATACACAGTAACCGGATTATCGAGCGAGAGAATCTATACCGAAGTACGCTTAAGGATGATTCGGTGGAAGGCGAAGTGGAACTGTTCTGAGCGATGTCGAAAATCCGCTTATTGATTGTCGACGACTCGGCTTTGGTCAGGAAAATGTTGGCCGAAATCTTCAATTCGTCGCCGGATATCGAAGTGGTTGGAACCGCTATAGACCCCTATGTTGCCCGGGATAAAATCAAGAAGCTGAATCCCGACGTGATGACTTTGGATGTGGAAATGCCGCGCATGGACGGTCTCACCTTTCTCAAGAATTTGATGCGCTTGCGTCCGATGCCAGTGCTGATGATTTCCACTCTTACCGAGAAAGGGGCCGAGGTTACGCTCCAAGCGCTCGAATTGGGCGCCATTGATTTTGTCGCCAAACCCAAGATCGATGTCGCCATCGGATTGATCGATTACACCGAGGAACTTATCGCTAAAGTCAAAACCGCCGCTGTGGCTAGGGTGCAAGCAACCAATTCTAGACTGGAGGCAAAAGTGGCAAGGAATTTTTCTGTGAGTGAGAAGCTTGATGCGAATGCTGTAATCTCACCAAGTCGAAGCCAAAAACCTTTCAAAACGACCCATAAGGTGATTGCCTTAGGCGCTTCGACCGGCGGGACCGAAGCGATAAAAGATGTGGTGCGCGGACTTTCGTGCGATACGCCGGGTATTGTGATTAGCCAACACCTGCCGGTCGCCTTTAGTGAATCTTTCGCGAATCATATCGATTCAGCGGGGGAGATGAGCGCGTGCGTGGCGAAAGACGGTCAGCAGATTCTCCCGGGAAATATTTATCTAGCACCCGGAGATCGGCACCTTTTGGTGATGCGCGACGGCGCGCGTTATGTGTGTAAGCTAAACGACGGTCCGTTGGTTAACCGCCATAAACCCGCCGTGGATGTGATGTTCCGCTCGGTCGCGCAAAATGTTGGGCAGAATGCCATCAGCGTTCTGTTGACGGGGATGGGCGCCGATGGCGCCCGAGGTATGAAGGAAATGCATGATTGTGGAGCGTCGTCTATTATTCAAGATGAACAATCCAGCGTTGTTTGGGGAATGCCAGGAGAAGCGCATAAGCTGGGGTGCGTCGATCATACGGTTCCCCTCAACCAAGTAGCGAACAAAATTATCGAATTAGTACATAAATAATGTGATGGATGAATTTTATAGAGCAACACGGCCCGCTCTGGCATTGAGTTTTGGGCTATTATCGCTGCCGCTATTTACGTCGGGAGTGGTCTGGCCATTTGTGTCACTGCTGATGATGGGAGGTGTTTGGGGGTTTGTTACTTGGAAAATTTTGAAACGATCTAACGAACTGAAATTCCAGAGTGACAAAAATGAATTCGATTCTCCAGCTATCGATGCTTCAATACAAGGGCTCCTTCAAGAGATTGAGCAATGTATAGAACAAGAGGTTAATTTTTTACATAAGGAGTTAGACCAAATAAAAAATGTTGTCGCCGATGCCGTTGTGACGATGAACGGCAGTTTTAATGGGCTTCATACATTGACTTCGGAACAATCGGAGACGGTTTTTTCCTTGATTAATCGATTATCCGATCAAGATAACGATTCAGGCGGTATCAGTTTCCACCGGTTTACCCAGGAAACCGATAAAGTCCTTCACCACTTTATTGAAAATATACTTGACATCAGCAAGCAAAGTATTGAAATGGTGCAAATTATCGATGATATCAATGCCCGCATGGTAGAGATAGAGGGTTTACTGAGTGGTGTCCAACAGATCGCCGACCAGACAAATTTGCTGTCTTTGAACGCAGCGATCGAAGCCGCGCGAGCGGGAGAAGCAGGGCGCGGTTTTGCGGTGGTCGCCGAGGAGGTGCGTAATTTATCCAAAAGCTCCGATCGGTTTAGCGAGGAGATTCGTGACGTTATTCAGGTTTCAAAGAAAAGTATAACTCAAGCAAAATCCATGATAGAGGCCATGGCGTCGAAGGATATGAATGTCGCCTTCGAGTCTAAGCAGCATGTTGACGACATGATGGGGGAGATTGGCTCCATCAACGCCAGTATCTCAGGAAAGCTGGAGAAGGTGTCGTCGCTGACGGGTGACATTGAAAACCATGTGGGGATGGCGGTTAGGGCGTTGCAATTTGAAGATTTAGCGAGGCAGTTGGTTGAGTATTTACAGGAAAATTCGATGCATTTCTCCGAAATATTTAGCCAGATTCGGGATGGATTTCAAGCCTTGAATGCCTGTGATGCTTCAAAAGTTGGCGTCGTGTTAAATCAGAGACGGAACAATATAGCCCAACTTAGGGACGAATGGGGAGAAAAGGAGAGCAAAGTAGTTCACCAAGACTCAATGGCGGAAGGAGAAATCGAAATGTTTTGAATAGTGAAATCTGATTTTAGGCTTTTTACATTTA
>CAZZET010000091.1:0-12974 GCA_964653275.1 uncultured Methylococcales bacterium | reverse complement strand
CCTATTTACTCGAAATTTATTAAACGATACGTTGTTGTGCTACCTGTGTGGCAACAGCGACGGTGGTGTTCTATGTAATCGCAAAATAGATTTTAAGTCCGAATTGCATAAAAGGCCGCTGTTTAAAACCAGTGGCCTTTTTTTTAGATGAGTCTTTTTCTATGTCTGTCCCTCTATCCTATATAGCAGTCATTGTTATTTGGAGTACAACACCCCTGGCTATCCAATGGAGTGGCGAAGAAGTGGGCTACCAGTTTGGAGTGGCGGCGCGTATGGTCATAGGCCTTGCTTTGTTACTGACGATGATTTGGGTCCGTCGATTGCCATTACCTTTTGACAAACATGCTCGTTCTATCTACCTGTTGGGTGGTATTCCATTATTCATAGCAATGAGTAGCGTGTATTGGTCAGCACAATTCATTCCTTCTGGCTGGATTTCAGTGATTTTTGGTTTAACACCCATTGTTACTAGTTTCCTTGCCGTCCTTTTGTTAAATGAGCAGGCATTTGCCGGTGGCAAACAGCTTGGTATGTTGCTTGGAATAGTCGGGCTGATTTTTGTGTTTTGTGAAAGTATCGGTTTTAGCGCAAATGCATGGATGGGTGTTGCTGGTATCCTAGTTTCTGTTATGACACATTCCCTGAGTGCAGTGCTATTAAAACGTGCTAAGCCGACAATACCAGCGTTGTCGATAACAGCCGGCTGCTTATTAGTGGCTACACCTTTGTACGTTGCTAACATGTTTTATGGTAGCGGTTTGCCGTCAAGCATACCTGAGCGCAGTTTTTACGCTATTTTATATCTCGCGGTATTTGGATCAGCGATTGGTTTCCCTCTGTATTTTTATTTGTTGAAAAAACTCAGCGCCAGTCGTCTAGCATTAATCACATTAATTACACCGATAACCGCGTTGTTACTGGGGGCGGGGTTAAACAAAGAAGTTATCAGTTTTAATGTTTGGGCCGGTACAGCATGCATTATAATCGGTTTGTCGTTATACGAGTTTGGTTAGCGCTTGCCTTTGATCGATAAATTAAAATAACATTTCTAATCGCGATGGAGATAAAGATCTAGGAGGCTCCTATTATCCCAATTTGCTAAATATAAGTTGTCTATAGGCAATTACCCTACAGGATTTTTTTAGGCTTTACCGTCGCCATTGATCAAAAACATCAGCCTGCCAGGGTCGGAGTGCTAGAAAAAGACCGTGACCCAGTTTCTCTTCAAATGGAATTTGCGCATCTTGACGGTTTAGCATGTTGAATTCCCCCGCGAGTTGCTCGAGTCGTTTAATCAGAAGATCACATGACTCTTCGGAAAGCATACCCGACAAAAAATGAAAAGATTCCCTATGTTCTTCAAAGCGGCTACTTAAAAAGTCCTGCTGGAGATAGGCTACAAAGAATTGCTGAATTGGTCCGTTTCGTCGCCATGTGAAATTCGGGGAGATCCGCAGTCTGATCCTATTGTTAGGCATAAGATCAATTAACTTCAACCGGTCGAGCCGTGCGAGATAGCGGATTGTCTCGGTGGGTGTGAATTGGTAATTCGAGACAATTTCATCAAATTTGCATCGGTTAACCACCAAAAACGTGACCAACAGAAATCGGCTGTCAGAGACGAGTTCTCTTTCTTGTTCTTCGGTGAGTTCGACAAGCTGCCGTCGGCCGATTTCCATCATCTTTACCAGATCTGAAAACTCCATATCCATCAGTTGGCAAATCTGTTCCAGTCGGTCTAAGGAAAAATGATGCTGAGAGAAAAGTCTTTTAACGCTGGCTTCGCTAATTCCAAGGTCGTTCGCTACATCTCGGTAGGTTAGTCCACTGGCCTTTAGGGCTTTCTTAAGGGTATCAACTAGTGCAAGGGATTGGGTCACCGGATTGCCTTCCAACATAAAGTATTAGTATCTGATACCAAATGGTTTATAAAAAGATACTTGTATCAGTTTAGTTGCATATTTTGCCATTTATATCAAAATTATTCGACAAAGACGGTCCGTCCCACATAAATGATGGAAAGGAGTAATAGAAGGCTTTCGATTTATGAATGGCTTTGTAAGACTAATCCCAGCTGGAAGGGGTGAACCATGCAACACGATTAAAAAAGAGGCGTTCGATGACATCCATGATTAAAACTGAGCTAGTACAACTAGATGCTGCACCCCCAAAGCAATGTCTAAAACAAACCTGCGTTCCATGGTTATGGCTGTTGTGTTTGCTGTTTGCGCTTAGAGTTATTGCCCAGATATTACTTGCACAATTTGATATCCCCTTGCTACCCCTTTTCGAACGTTAGCACAGCGGTGCTATGCCCTATTCGGTATTGGTGGTTATTCAGATCTTAATTTTGTTGATAATGCTTTGGACCACGTGTCGGTTTTCGCTAGATGACGTCCCCACAAACTCCCAGCTTGGAAAATTTTTTGCTATTCTCGGATTTAGCTACTGTATTGCTATGTCACTTCGTCTGATTCTGGGTTTGACGATTTACCCTGAAAGCCGCTGGTTTACGAATTGGATTTCGACCGGGTTTCACATCGTGTTAGCTGGCTTTGTATTAGTGGTAGCAAATTATCATTCGTCTGGTTGGGTTAAATTAATTACCCTGCAGAAGATCATTCCCTGGATCGTCTATCCGCTGGTTATGAGTACTGGAATCGTCCTGCATTTCGTTCTGCTGCATGGGCATCAACATGCACTCGTCAGCGTCTACCTTCCTGTTCTTTGGGGTGCAGTTTTGGTTAACCTACTCGAGATACTAGTTCCTCACAAACGTGGCTGGCAGCCGAATCTTTCCGACGTTAAAAATGATCTTTGGTTTATGGGGATTATCCAGGTCGTGTTTCCTCAAATAGTCGCTATTTTGTTTGTTTTGGCCCTGGTGAAACCAATACAGTCTTTCGGATGGCCTTTCTTTAATCTTTGGCCACATTCTCTACCCTTTTATAATCAGGCTGTTTTGATGGTTCTGGTAGCTGATTTTTTCCGATACTGGCTTCACCGAGCGGCCCACAGCAATAAAATTCTATGGCGATTTCATGCTGTCCATCATTCGCCGGAAAAACTTTACTGGTTAAATGTCGGCCGATTTCATCCCATTGATAAGAGTCTACAGTTATTGCTGGATACACTACCGTTTATGTTACTCGGCGTTAGCGTGCAGGTAATCGATTTATATGTCGTGTTCTATGCGATCAATGGGTTTTTTCAGCATTCTAATATCAATCTGCGCTTTGGATTTCTCAACTATCTGATCAGTAGTGCAGAGCTCCATCGGTGGCATCATTCACGGGTTGCGGAGGAATCTAATTCCAATTATGGCAACAACCTCAGTATTTGGGATCTGTTATTTGGCACATGGTTTCTACCAAAAAACCGGCTGGTTGTTGAAATAGGGTTAGAAAATAGGCAATACCCAATGAAGTTTTCCGGCCAACTCAAAAGACCGTTTCTCAAGGATCATGGTAAAGCCTAATGAAGTTCATGTTGGGTAGCAAAATGATTTTGAAAATGGCGCTGATTAAGCAATTTTTGTGGAAACCACTGATGCGCGCAACGTATAGTCCACAACGGGTACAGAATGAGCTTCTGCTACGCATAATAAAACAGAATAGGCGGACGGTTTTTGGCCGACAACATGGCTTCGCAACGATTTCATCCTATGATGAATATCGGAAGGCTGTACCCGTCAACACCTACGAGAAACTGAGGGGCTATATTGAAAAGCAGGAGGCTAAAAAGAAGCCCTATCTGAACCGGAACCATCCAATCATGTACGCCCAGACCAGTGGTACGATAGGAAAACCAAAATATATTCCAATCCTGAAAACCACGGTTTCCCAATACCGTCGAAGCCAATATGTCGTTGCCTATGCAAAATATTTGGCTATTCCCGACGTGTATATGGGCAGGGTCTTGGCCATCGTTAGTCCTGCGGTGGAAGGACATTTGGATACTGGTACGCCATTTGGGTCAATGTCCGGGTTAATTTATCAAAGCATGCCAGCTTTTGTGCGTGCGAAATATGTGGTGCCACCAAAGGTCTTTGAGATTACCGATTACCAGCGGAAATATTACCTAATTACCCTGCATGCTCTAGCCGAGAGAGAGATTACTATGATTGCTACGGCGAACCCTTCAACATTGGCAAAGTTGGATAAAATCATGAATGAGGATTCCGAACAGTTAGTTCATGAAATTCGGAAGAAAAACCCAAAACGCGCAGATGAGTTACAGCAATTTTTATCGAACAAAGGTGCTTTGATATTTGCGGATGTTTGGCCCAACCTTAAATCCGTGACGATCTGGACAGGGGGAAGTTGTAGCTTTTTGATTCCGGCTCTAAAAAAGAAACTTTCGTCCAGCACCCGCATTGTTGAGATGGGGTACCTATCGAGTGAGTTTCGCGGTGGAATTACCGTTGATGTATTGAAGAACAGAGAAATTCCAGCATTGCATGAAAATTTCTTCGAATTTGTAGAAAAAAACGATTGGGGAAATAAATCACCAAATTTTCTGACCCTGGATAGGATTGAGAAGGGTAAGCAGTACTATATTTTTGCCACGACTCAGAGCGGACTTTATCGTTACAATATCAACGACATTATTGAGGCGACAGGCCAGTTCAATAACACACCGACAATTCGTTTTGTGCAAAAAGGTAAGGGTGTCACAAGTTTGACTGGTGAAAAACTTTATGAAGGTCAGCTTGTTCGAGCAATGGCAAAACTGGGACAGCTCCGTGATATTGAATTCCATTTCTTTATGATGTTGGGATGCCCAGAAACGCTAGAGTATAGTCTTTTTGTCGAGCATGAACCGTTGGACGCTTTCGATATAGAACAACATCTCATTGGCTTCAATAGGGAATTTAATGCCAAACGGAAAAGCCAGCGGTTAAAGCCTGTAAAGATTTTGTTTGTACATGATGATACAGGAGAGGCCTACAAGCAGCATTGTTTGAAACAGGGGCAGCGTGAGTCGCAATTTAAACTTGCACATCTGCAATATAAACAGGATTGTTCTTTTAATTTCACTGAATATGTGCGCGAGGGATGAAATGCGACTGTTTGACCTTTATATTGAAAACCTGGAAATTCCGTTCAGGGTGCCGTTCGAACATGCATCTGCAACCCGAGCCATGACCGAGGCCGTATTGGTAACGGCGGAGACGGAGGATAAACTACAAGGGATTGGCGAGGGGTGTCCGCGTCGTTACGTTACTGGAGAAACGCTGGAAACCGCGTATGATTTTTTTAAAGTACATCGCCCCGATTTACTGAACATCGGCACACTGGATGATTTGAAATCCTGGGTAGAGATAAACCGGATAGAAATCGATAAAAATCCAGCAGCATTTTGTGCTGTAGAATTGTCTTTGCTGGCTGTGTTGGCAAAACAGCTGGAACAGTCTATCGATACTTTGCTTTCACTGCCGGATTTATCTGGGGAATTTCGCTATACCGGGGTGATTGGAGCTCGCAATCCAAAAAACTTTCAAACACAGCTTCAACAATATTTGCGATTAGGGTTTACCGATTTTAAGGTGAAGGTTTTTGGTGATGAAAAGAAAGATAGGGCCAATATTTTAGCAGTTAGGAGATGTGGTCACGACAACGTTCGGGTTAGGCTTGATGCTAATAACCTATGGTCTGATTGGAGAGAAGCGGCTACCTATATTAAAACCCTTGATTATCCATTTTTTGGATTGGAAGAACCACTAGGCGTACGTGACTTTGGAGGTTGCAAAACGCTATTTGAAGAACTTGAAATACCAATCATTTTGGATGAGAGTTTCACCAAGCAACGGGATTTTGATCATATCCACACGAACCCAGAATCTTGGATCATCAACATCCGAATTTCCAAAATGGGGGGTATCTTGCGTTCTCTGGCAGTTGCTGAAGAGAGCAAAAAGCAGGGTATTCCCATTATCGTTGGTGCGCAGGTTGGCGAAACCAGTATTCTAACTCGCGCGGCTCTGACCATTGCCAACAATTTTCGTAGCATTCTCCTCGCTCAAGAAGGTGCGTTCGGTACGTATCTGCTTGAACGAGACGTTATCGATCCACCGATCATTTTTGGGAAGGGCGGTATATTAACAGCGGAGCAGATATAAACAACATTTTGCCGATCATTTTGGCGCTATTCCTATTAGAATATACAGCGCCTAGGGTTTGTTTATGCCGCCTATTAAGCGATAAAAACACTGAACCGAAACTTACAAACTGCCCTACTGGCTGATGTTTTTGCCTTGTGCTTGTTTGTATAAAAAGTCTGACATGTCAACCTTGATCAACCCGCGATGGTGGTACCAGGCTACAGCAGCCGCAATTGACTCTTTGCAACTACGCATTGGTGCCAGTTGTAACTGCTTCACTGATTGATGCCCATCAAAACGGAATCGGCGCTGTGTAAGTCGCACGCCTGTGACTGTGGCCATCGGTAAACCTCTGTGTAACAAGTCTATCAACAACTCTTCAATATGTGCGTACGCCAAAGCAGCAACGTATGGAACGCGCCACTTGGGCGGCCGTCGTTCCAACAAGGTGGCCAGAAATTCAAGGAGCAACTGCACAGTCCAGTTCTCGTTGACCAGGAGATATGGCTGGCCTGGGTCTCCTCGCTCGGCCGCTGCCCAGATACCAGCCGCCACATCGCGCACATCAATTAGGTTTAGTTCACCTATCATGTATCCCTTAATTCGACCGTTGATGTAATTACACATCATTCGTGACAATGGCACCATGCTGCGGTCGCCAGGGCCAACAGGAATACTCGGTCGTACCACGATGACGGGTTGACCAGCGTCAGCCGCCTCAAACGCAGCGTGCTCAGCCTGCCACTTACTGCGGCAGTAGGGACCGATCATGTCATTGAGGGTGGTGACCGTTTGCTCAGTAATCACATCGTTCAGACCTGGTGGGGCCAGAATTGACTCTGTGGAAACAAATACAGTCCTTCGAACGCCATGTTTATGTGCGGCAGCCAATACATGGCGTGTACCTTGATGGTTGACTTGCTCAAAGGTGTGGGGGTTACGATCCCAGAGGTTGGGGTTAGCCGCCAGATGCAAGACGACGTCACAACCTTCTGTTGCACTCATCACACCAGCCGCATCACAGATATCAACATGGACAATCTCGATTTGGTCAGTTGGAAGATGGTTGATATCCACGCCCGGCTTGTCTAGTACACGGACATGTCTCCCGGCAGCTACTAACTGCTCGACGAGTTTTGTGCCGATGAACCCCGCACCGCCGGTAATCAGAATTGTGCCTATATCCTTCATGGTTAGCGGTCTGCACTCACGAGCAAAGTCCACCTTCTGCTTCAAGATTTGTTAGCGCGTTGAGGTAAGCCACCGAAGGCTTCGCGCGTTCCGCTGCCATCTGGTCGACCAGATCGCAAGCACGGCGATTGAGATCGCACGGTTCTGCGCCAGCCAGATCGATCAAGTGTCCATTGAAATTACGGATTTCTGTTTGCCCCTTCTCAATATCACCCGACATGGAACAGTAAGTGTTCCGCAAGGATATCGAAAACGGGAGAGCCAAGCTACGCGCTACCAACGGCCATGTTAGAATGCGATTGACGGTCTGTGGGTGGAAAGGACCGACCTTTCCTAACGGTATAGCCGCAGAGGAAAGAATTCTGTAGTTCTCTTGTAGGAATCGAAAGAATAGGCGCCGAGCTGGTTTAAGCGTGAGCAATTTGCTGTTATCAAAACCTGTGACTGCGGCGAGTGGACTGATGGCCGCGTTGTACATCACCTTGGCATACTTGAAAGGGCGTACATCCCTGACTTGCCGCACCTTGAATGCGCCATGCGTTGTAAGAGCTTCCGTAACTCGACCCAGCAACGGGTTCATTCCTGAACCACTGCCGCTGCTATTAGACCCAATATGCAGCTCACCTTTTCGTGTGATGCGCGTTTGTGTTTGTCCTGGGTTACACTCTGACACAAACGAAGCGACCCCCTCGCGCTTGGCTCGAGCCATAAGTTGACGATCAAATCCATTTTGGACGGGAATGATTTCCACGCGAGTGTCTAACCGGCTCAGGACTGTCTGATTGTCGTAGCACTTCGTAGAGAGAAATACGATACCCGAGGGCGTAGTCGGAGGATTCCAGTGTTCGAACGCTACCACATTTATTGGTAGGCATGATTGTCCCACAATGCCCACGCCATGTTCCTGTGCCCAAGCGACCTTTGCTGGATCGGATTCGACCAGTGTGACATCGACACCCCCCGCCCGAAGCGCGTGGGCTAGCGCACAGCCGATACCCCCCGCACCAACAACCCACACACCTTCAGCCATTGTCCTTGACGTACATCTTCGATTTCCTTTGAGCGATACTGATTGTTCTTGAAAGGGATTGGAAATGACGAGTCCCGGTTTTCTTAGCGGCGTGGTTCAAGTTCACTCTGTATCCTCTCAGTAGTGTTTAGCATCTTCTGAAGCTATTTAGTAACATGAATTTCCACCCGGCGATTAAGGGCTCGGCCCAGCGGCGTGTTGTTATCTGCCTGTGGATTCGCTTTTCCGTAGCCTTTTGCGGATAACCGGCCGGCGGCCAGGCCTTTAGAAACTAAATAATCGCGGACCGATACGGCTCGTTCTTGGGAAAGTCTCAGATTGTATTCATCGTCGCCGGTATTTGATGTGTAGCCTGCAACTTCTAATCTCAACTCCATGGGAAGCTCTTGTAACCGACTAGCGATCTCACTCAGGTAGGCCATGGATGCGGGTGATAACACAGCGGAATTATCTGGAAAAACCACGCCTTCTAAACGTAGGCTTTCCCCTTCTTCGTCGATCTCACTGATCAACTCCATTCGCTTAGCCATAAATATCTGGATAGGTTTAAGACGTGCTTTCTGCAATTCGATATCGGCCAGAATTGGTTCCTGCATCATTAAGTAGGTTTCCTCAGCTTTTAGTCTTGCAGCTAGTGCGGCGTCTGCATGTTGCTGCCCAATGCGAGTGTATTCGACGGAATCGTTTAGGAATTCGTTTTGCTCATCTGCCGCCGCCTGGAAATTTGTTTTAGCCTGCTCAAGGTGAATATTTGCTTGATAAATCTGCTGCATGTATTGTCCAAATACCCCGCTGTCAGTTTCTTGAATCGTTTTTTCGAGTTGTTGCAGCTTTTGAGGTGACACGGAGGCACACCCACTTGCAATTGATATTACGCTCGCAGCTACAGTTAAAATAAATGTTTTCATGTGTTTTCCTCTTTTACTTAATGACGCAGTTTAATGACAATCACTCACATCGATCGGCTATACCTGGATTCGGGCACACACATCATCTTTCAATGTAAAATAAGACGGAAGACGGCGATTAAAATAATAAGTTAAACTTATTTGATCAAAGAGAGATGCCGAATCAGGCCGTTTCGGAAAAAAGCATATTCATATTGAATTTGGGTGGGCCTTGATTTGTTGGATGCCTTCTCGATGACTTGACAAGACAACAACCCTCTTTTTGATCGAATTCTTGTTAGGTACTAGATATTCGATCAAAAAATCAGTCGATAACCCGATGACCCCGATGCCGCATACAATTTTTGAATGCGTTTTTGTATTTATCGTTTGAACTTAAACCTTTATAAGCCCCGCCTCCAAATCCACCAGCTACCGCTCCAATTGCCGCGCCTGTACCAGCACTACCGGCGATTGCACCAATTGCAGCACCAGCAGCGGCCCCGATTAACGCCCCAAACCCAGTACCTTCTGCTGTTTCATTGGTGGTGCTTCCTCCCGCCGCCTGGCTGGCCAATGATTGGCATTCCCGCTCATCCTGTGAAATATATTGAGCTCTTGGGTCTCCATAGGTGTCTATGGTTGGCTTCCACCCTGTCGATTGCGCTGAGCAACCTAACATTACAACACTAGACAACAAAACGAGGCTAAATCGAGCCATATGGAATTCCCCTAACTATACGACTTCCTGGGTGATATATGATATTGTTTGCTAACCTAGTGTACTAGATTCCTAGTCTGTGTAAATGTTGAAACCCTCGAGTTTGCGAATGGAGATACAACAATGAGAAAGATCCTAACCATTGCCATGACACGCTTGATTGCGGCATCCCCGTGTTTGGTACTGTTGTTCACAAGCACATACGGATTGGCCGGTTATGCAGCCACGGAAACGGATGTCCGGCGGGTGATTGACAAAGCATCCGCTGCGTTCGCTGAGGAAAATTATCAAGGAGTCCTGTTATTTTTCCACCCGCAATCTCCCAAAAAAGCCTCGACGCGGGAAACATTACGCAATATTTTCAATGCCCACGATTTAAAGTTCGAAGTTCTGGATTTCAAATTTCTCGGCGAAGATGGGCCATTTGCCTTTGTTAAAGTTAAAGAAAGGACAACTAAGCGACTGCCTGATGATAGTTTTCGAAATAATACATCTGATGCAATTTATGTTTTTCGCAAAGACGCAGCGAGCTGGAAGATTTGGGATGAACTTGTTCTAGAAACTGAATTTCATGAAGTAAAGCCTGAATAGTAGCCAGGTTTTGTCTGTTAGGTAAGTTTCCTTCCGGTTAGAAGGGAAGCGATAATCTTCGGTTTTGAATCTCTCGATAAGGGCTTGCCGTCCTCTATGAGGCGCGCCTTGCGGCTAATCATTTCCAGATTCGCTGTGCCTCGTCAATTCTCTGTTGACCGAGCACTATGTGCTAATAGGGTAGATAATAATTCTGCTTCTGAGGATCGATAGGCCAGTATATATTGTTGTGGAGCGTGCTTATATATCTGTCTATGTACTAGACCACCTGTTTTCATTTAACCGATTGAAGGACTTTCTACAATTGCCTTATCCTTTTGAGTTGTAATCGACTGTTGCCATTCTTGACACCAGTAATCGATAGTTGTAGTGAGACTCTCCTGTCCAACGCCGGAACGCGCGGCTAAAGGTCGCTGGACTGGAATAGCCCAGATCAAAAGCCAGGTCGGTTAATTTGCTCGGCGGATCTTTGGATCGCAAAAAAACACTTGCTTAGGGCGCCAAGGTGGCTTTTAAGAAACAAAACTTTTATCCAGGCCTGCGGCAGAAAATTCCTTTATGGCAATTTGTTGAGGTGACTAAGGGGACTTGTTTGTAGGTTGGCTTAGGTACGATAACCCAGCAAGTTAACCTTCATTAAATACGGAATTATCAAAAATAGTGAAGTTATTACATGAACCACTGGTGCACTTTATGTCCATCGGTGCGTTGATTTACCTGTTGTATGGCGTGTTTGCCGACCCGGTAGCGGAAGAGACCGATAAGACCATTGTTGTTAGTGTGGGCGAAGTCGAGTGGATGAAAACATCCTGGCAGAAACGCTGGAATCGGCCGCCGACCGATGCAGAGTTTGACGGTTTAATTCAGCAGTATATCCGTGAAACCGTGCTCTATCGGGAAGCGCTAACGATGGGGCTGAACAAGCACGACCAGGTTATCCGCCGCCGCCTGGGGCAGAAGTTGGAATTCCTTGCCAAGGACCTGGTGGCATTGACGCCACCTACAGAAGAAGAACTTCAGGCTTATTTCGCCAAAAACCAGGCTCGCTACCAGGAACCAACACACTATACCTTTACCCAGGTCTATATCGACCCGGACAAACGGGGTGATGCGGCCCTGGATGATGCTGAAAAGATCAAAGTTAGATTGATAGCGCAAGGCGATGCTATCGATAATGCCGGTGCTCTGGGCGATGGCTTAATGTTGCAGAACTATTATCAGGCAAAGGATCGAATTGAAATTCAGAAGCTGTTCGGTAGCGGTTTTACCGAATCGTTGGTTGAGTTGACACCTGGGCAATGGCATGGGCCGGTGTTGTCCGGCTATGGTGTGCATCTGGTGTATGTTAGTAGCATTAGTGAACCACCAGTGTCTGAAGTTTCCGCGGTACGCGAGCAAGTGGTGCAGGATTGGAAGTCCGATCGGGGCGAGGAACTCAATGAAAAGTTCTATACCAACCTTCGGGACCAGTACACCATTGTCATTGAAGAGCCGGCTGAGGATAACAAGGTAGTTACCTTTGAGGGGCAGGCGCAGTGATTCATGCGTTGGTTAAATCTTGCATGTTAGTTGCCATTTTTCTGACTGGGCTTTATCCGGCTATGCCGTCCAATGCCGATGAAATCCGCCCCGCGCTACTGGATATTAAGGAACAAAATACCGGCCTGTTTGCCGTTACCTGGAAAGTACCTACCCGAGGCGACCGGGTGCTGGCCATTACTCCACGATTACCAAAAAACTTAGAATTGGTGGGTTCACCATCCGTTCAGAGCATACCAGGGGCGCAGATCGAACACGCGACGTACAAGAATAACGATGAGTCGCTGACCGGCCAGACTGTTCTCATCGATGGGCTGTCCGCCCTGCAGACTGATGTGCTGTTGCTTATCCAGTTGCAGGACGGCACCCAGCATTCGGCGATCCTGAGGCCAGGTTCGCCCGAGTTCACCATTCCGATGGAAGCATCAAAACTTGAGATAGCCGCTGACTATTGGCGCATGGGTACTATTCATATCCTGGAAGGGTTTGATCACTTGTTGTTCGTGCTGGCTTTGATCTTGATTGTAACTGGATTACGTTTATTGCTGTGGGCGGTAACCGCGTTCACGGTTGCCCACAGCATTACCCTGGCTCTGGCGACATTGGGTGTCGTGCAGTTGCCGTCGGCGCCTACCGAAGCCATCATCGCCTTAAGTATTGTATTCCTGGCCACGGAAATCGTTCATCAGCATAATGGCGTTATTGGTATAACCGAGCGCTATCCATGGCTAATCGCGTTTATCTTCGGCCTGTTTCACGGTCTCGGTTTTGCCGGTGCGCTCTCGGAAATCGGGGTTCCACAGCATGAAGTACCGCTGGCGTTGTTGATGTTTAATGTTGGGGTGGAAACCGGACAGATTCTGTTTATCACCGTCGTTGTCGGTATTTTGGCTGTGTTAGGAAAGCTGGCTG
>CAZZET010000090.1:0-13124 GCA_964653275.1 uncultured Methylococcales bacterium | reverse complement strand
CTATCAAGGAGAATTATTCGTGAAGGATGAAGTCTTTGTTGGCTCCTTGGAGACAAGTTGCTTTAGCGATTTCTACATTGCCGTTTTTATAACCAATATTCTGATTTGCGATTTCGTTGACAACCCATGGGAATAGTTGATGCTCCTGAAGAAGAACCCGTTGTGCCAGTGTGTTTACGGTATCATTGGGTTGTATTTCGCAGTCAGACTGGGCAATGATTGGGCCTGTATCCACTTCATAATGTACGTAGTGGACAGTGCAGCCGTGGCGGGATTGAACTCCTCCCGATTGGTGATACAGATCTAACGCACGCTTGTGGGTGTTCAAGCCTTTAAATTGAGGTAGTAATGAAGGGTGGATGTTAACGATTCTACCGGTAAATCGCTCAACGAATTCCTTTTCCAAAATTTGCATAAAACCAGCAAGAACAATTAGATTAGGTGACAACTTTTCAACTTTGTTGTAAATTGCTTTTTTGTGAGTGATAAACGACGACTCGGAGCGATCGAATGCAGTTGTTTCGATTCCAGCAGTTTGCGCGATTTTTAGACCTGGGGCGTGAATGTTATTGCTGATTACGGCAGCAATTTTATAGTGTTTTGCAGCATTGATTAGGCTACTCAGGTTAGAGCCTCGACCGGAGATAAGGATAATGACTTTATCTAGTTTTACCATTTTGTGTTGGCAACGACATAGGAGGCTGTACGAGAATAGAGAATCTCCTGTGGGAAACAGGACATCGGATCATCGTTTGAGTAATTTGATGAAATACATCCCTACATTTCATAGTCCCAATACCGCTTTCAGCGATCCAAATCAGCTCCAGGTAGGTTCGTCGTTGAATTTACCTTTGGAAATTCACCTAAACCAAATCTATGAAGTTGTAACGCTCAATTTAGTAAACTAGTTAAGAACAGCCAGCATTTCCTCAACTCGGGTAAATTTTTCCCGAGGTTTTCCTTTGGCATTACCACGTTCCACTTCAACAGTCTCGATTTTTTGCCAGTCGCCATAGTCAATCGAACGTATCTCTCGATCACTTAAGAGGGATTGTAATCCGGTGAAACCAGTTTTTTCGGTGGAACCAAGGTTATCTACCTCATTTAACAAAGTACTTACCGTTTCCACAGCGCAGGCCCTATTGGTCCCGATAATTCCTGTGGGACCTCGCTTAATCCAGCCAGCGGTGTATAGTCCTGGGACCGGATTGTCATCCTTTAGTATATGGCCATTTGAATTAGGAAACAGGCCTTTCCGGTCGTCAAACGGAACACCGGGCATCGCAATACCGCGATACCCAATGCTACGAAACACCAATCCACAAGCGAATTCTTCTGTTTCACTGGTGGTTTCCGCCCATTGATTGTTTGCCTCACCTTCCAAACGGTTTAAAGCGAGGACAATTCGTTCAACTCGACCACTGCCTGCTAATTCTACGGGGCCTTTAAGAAAATGAAAGTGACAACGGCGATGTTTAGAAGAGGTTGTACGCTCCGCAAATTTTTGGAGAGTTTCAAAATTTTTGATATTAGCCCGATTACTTTTATCGGTCAATTCTTCTTGGCTCGCTGGGTTAAGTTGAAGGTCTTCAATGTTTACAATCGGGTCACAATCTTCCAACTCACCTAATTCTCTCAATTCGAGATGGGTAAACTTAGCTTGCGCTGGGCCACGTCTACCAACCACATGTATTTCTTTGATCTTGCTTTCAGCTAATGCATCCAATGCATGTTCTGCTATATCGGTGGTTTTCAGCTCATCGACGGTTTTTGCTAGGATCCGGCTAACATCCATGGCCACGTTACCTTGACCAATGATGACTGCCACTTCTTGCGAGAGGTCGAAACTACAATCTCGATAATCAGGGTGCCCATTATACCAGCCAACAAATTCGGTTGCGGTGTAGCTTCCATGTAGCTGTTCTCCAGGAATCCCCAAGGTACGGTCTGTTTCTGCGCCACAGGTTAGGATAACAGCGTGGTAGAATGTGTGGAGTTCGGCAACACTGATATCCTTGCCAACAGTGACATTCCCAACAAAGTTGAAATCCGGCGATTGTGCTATTTTTTGATAAACTAAGATCGCTTGCTTTAGCTTCGGATGGTCCGGGGCCACTCCACTACGCACTAAGCCGAATGGGGATGGAAGGCGTTCAATAAGGTCGACTTGTACTAACGGTTTCGATTTTATTAACGCTTCAGCTGCATAAAAGCCACTTGGACCTGCGCCAACGATAGCGATTCGTAACGGGTTTTGTTCAGTTCCTAATGTGGACATAACTTAAAATCCAAGTTCTGCTTTACGATCTTCTGCCCCGGGAAACGGGTCTTGTTGGTCTTCAATAACCGGTAAGTCAGGTGCTTTTTCTGCATTAATTTCAATCCATTTTTCCTTATCTTCAGGGATATCGGAATCTTCATAAATTGCTTCGACGGGACACAGAGGAATACAAGCACCGCAATCGATGCAAACATCTGGATCAATGTATAACATTTCATCGTCGCCATGGAAGCAGGCAACCGGGCAGACGGTTACGCAATCGGTGAAACGGCATCGCTGGCAATTATCGGTCACAATTGTGGTCATTCTAATTTTCCTCTCGAACGAATTAAGTTTAGGTTTAAGGCTGAAGGATCAGGATTTCACCGCGGTTTAGTTCAATAGAATCGCCTGTCCATCGCTGATATACGCCATCCAAAAATGAATCTTTAATAGCTAAACCGAGTTGACGCAGATGATTAAAATAAAAACGGAGAAAACTAGGCTGATAGGTACAGGCGTAGTTGAAAGTAGGAAGCATTTCGGTATTTTGCATGGTAATGATGCTGCCTCTTTTCATTCCCGCTCCATTTCTAATGCCCATTTGCCCAAGCACAAGAACGGTACCGGCTAGCATATTGACACCCGTAAAGTCACCGCTATTTCCACCCACAGCAATCATCCCCCGCCGCATAGCACTTCCGGCTTCGTTCTTAATGTTGCCGTGAATAATAATTTCACCGCCGAGGATACCTACGGAACTCCCTCGAATAGCACTACCAACCATATGTCCAGCGTTCCCTTTGATGAGAATTCGGCCCCCACTCATTTCACGTCCTACCCAATCACCACCGTCTCCTGTCACCATAATTTCTCCGCCGGTCATACCCGCTCCGAGATGGGTGCCAACGTTTCCATCAACGATCAGTTTACCAGACGACATCCCACACCCAATTAACTTAACACGGCTTAAATCCCCTTCGATTTCAACCGAGTTTTCGAATTTTCCTGTTACTTTGAAAAATTCACCCAGTGGGACTTTCTGATTTCCATGAAAGAGTGAAAGACGGGAAATCTCTACTTCGTTTTTGTCGTAGAGCTCTTTAGTCGTGATAACTTCCGCCTCTAAAGGGACTTCTGGTTGCGTGTGTAATGATAACTTCATGATAATCGGGTTGGGCTTTTGTTGGTGGTAACCGAATTCAATATCAACCATCTACCTCTTGGAGTACTTGGTGCAATTTGAAATGAAATTCACCTAATTTGCCACCATAATTACCAGCACTGATCGTAAGCGGGTCATTTTGTCCTGCAGCAGCATGGATTCCAGAGCGCATTGCGCGAGCGACTGATACTTCATCCAAGCCATCAATGACTATTTCAAAGACACATCCAACATTTGGTGGTAGCTCGGAGTGCGGAGAGGTGCTGCGTAACGTTGGGCAATAGGCATCATTGGTTGATGCAGGTAAGGCTTTATATTTGGAGCCTGGTTTGCTGCCACTTCTGACAATACCACCTGGAAATGGAAGTATAATCCCTGGTATTTTGCGCATAGCAATTACCGCAGCTTCTGCTGCACGTAGAG
Source organism: uncultured Methylococcales bacterium (assembly GCA_964653275.1). Lineage (GTDB taxonomy): Bacteria > Pseudomonadota > Gammaproteobacteria > Methylococcales. The sequence goes on along the minus strand of CAZZET010000090.1, from coordinate 9,276 downwards.
TGGTTTTGATATTGTTTCCTAAAAGTAGAATATTACCCCCACCCACGGCAGGTTGTACTCCAAAACTGTCGTCGACCAAAAACTCCCCTTCCATTACCGGAATTCGCCAAATTCTCCGACCATCTAAAAGTTTACTTGCTTGGAAACCATCACCGAAATATCGAAGTTTACCACCACTTTTGACTTTGTTTTCAACGTCCAGACCATTAAAACAGGCCGTTGTAGGGCAGGTCATAATGCATTGGCCAACTCGATCTACGATACGCTTAGCAACCGCGTTTGCCGAGCCAGCGAATATTAAAATACTAATTCCTGGACGATTATCTGGTGTGTCGGTTTCCGGTATTTCAGCTTCGATACCTATTTCACATTTGCAGCCAATTACGGACGTGGCAAACCCCGTCACTGAATGAGCTGCTTCCAATGCCCACTTAGAGTTTTCCGCGGTTATGATGATGCGAGTCGCCCACATTTTAAAGGCTTCTGCGAAGGTATCAATCACCTCGGTGGATTGTATTTTCATTATTTGTTCTTAATCTATCACTCAGGGCTATGTCTATTCTATGTCTCTCTAGTTGAGTTCATGCGGCGTAGGAATAACTTGATGATTGTGCAGGTATTTATCGGCAACCGCATAATTTTCAAACTGGATGGTATAAAAGTCCTTGAAGAAGGGTTTTAGACTATTCGCAATACTTGGGTCATATTCGGGTTCCACATGAAGCAACCGTCCAGTGTGATCGGCGCAAAATTCATGATTTCTAATAAATACCTGTCCGTCTTTAATGACATAACGGGCCGTACTAAACATTTGTTCTTTATCATCAATCTCATCGTATACGGTGACATCTGCATCGGCTCCAATTCCTAGGTGGCCTTTATCGCATAAACCCAATAATTTTGCGGGGCCTGCTCTAGTTATGATAGCGATTTCTTGCATCGTGTATTCCCTTTCCAAATCCAGCAAATTGGTACTCATTATCGCTTTTTGATTGGCTAACGCTGCTTGTTCTCGACGATAACCCCTATCCATCAAAAGCTTGATCAACTTTGGGTAGCTCATAAACGAGCCGCCATTTGGGTGGTCGGTGGAGAGAACCATACGCCAGGGGTCTTTTGCCAATAAAAACAATTCCAATCCTACAGCCCATTGCAGAGCATGGGTATATATATGTTGTTGGTAGGAGAAGGGTAAGATTCCGCATCCACTTTCACATTCGGTATCTGCGTTAACCCACTTTTGTTTGTTGGTGACGTTTCTCAACATCCAGGCCAATGGAGCATCACCTGTCATGATTGTGGATTTCCCGAACATGACTTGCCCAACATCTGCACTGATGTTTGGATGGGTATTTATGAAGTCAGAAATTTCAGCAGCTTTCGATGTTGGGTTTTTGCCTACTTCTCCCCCATAACTATGGAATTGAATATGGGTAATATGGGCCCTACGACCTTCGGCGGTTTCCATTGTGCCGAGCGTTGTTTCGTAGTTGCCGCTATGGCCGAGATTATTACAATGGATATGCGCAGGGTGCGGTAGCCCAAGGTCATTGGCAACATCGATAAATGCTTTGATGACCTGGCGTGGCGTGATATCAAAGGCATTTATTTTCTCATCGAGATTTTTGATGTTCGTATTTTTTTTGCCTTTCCAGGCTTCATCACTTCCTGGGTTGACCAGCTTTAATGTATACGATTTGCTCGCATTCAGCCACCAAGCAACAGCCTGTCGAAACTCATCCATACGTTTTTCTTCCAACATTTTATAAAGAAAAACATTGTTGCCTAGAAGTATATAAAAGCCCTTGTCGATAATTGGGGTATCATCTAATTCTTCCAACACATGGCGGGCAGTTAGTGGTGGGACCGCAGCTTCCATGGCCGTGGTGTATCCTAACGTAGCGTATCGGTATCCAGTTGCAAAGGTAGAAGGTACAACACCTCCGGTGCCCGAACGCGTGTGAGGTGTTTTGGGATGAATATCGAGCCGGTGATCTTCGGGTTGAAATTTTCGTGCGAGATTAACCTTAGCACCGGCGATATGGCAATGCATGTCGACCCCTCCTGCGAGAACGACCATGCCATGAGCATCGATGCGTTCGGCATCATCGGGAACGGTTTCGACAATCTTGCCATCGCGAATACAGATCTCCCGGACTTCCCCATCCACGCCATTAACCGGGTCGTATACTTTTCCATTAACGATGCGAAGTGTCCCGGACATGCTATTTCCCCCTAGATTATTTTTATTAAATTCGACGTGTTTCTTTAGTTATGGGCGTAGCGTGCTCAGTGTTGTTTCAATTCCCGAACTCTGTCTTTAATTTTCTTCATTAATAGCTCGTCGCTTGGGTAGGGCGATTCGAAAGCTGGTCGCAACATGATAGGGACATCGTCCATCCGATATACTGTACCACCGGTATTAATTCCATAAGTCGCAGTAGTAAAAGCTACACGTGCCAGTTTACTGGTAATCGACGGTTTAGGATCGAACGTGATTACTGGAATCTTCTTAAGATGTTCGATGGCTTGACGCGGAAAATTAGAGGCGGGATCGCTGGCAATGATACATGCTGCATCTGCTTCTCCCCGGACCAGCAAATCGACTGTGGTGAATTCACCCGGATTAAATCGAGGATATCCGCGGTTAAAATTGACACCGAAGGGGAATCCAGTTTGCCATGAGACAACGTTATCAGCGCCCGTTACGTTACCGTGACCCCGGACTGGTTTGGCTACAAAATGGGTGTATTCGTTTAAGTCAGCAGCTAACGCAAGCAATGCTCCGGAATTGAAATGGCGTCCACGAGTCATGGTTAAACCCATTCCGAAAAACAATACCCCGTATTGGCAAGATTTCATACGGTTCGCTAAATCTTCAAGTTTTTCTAGCGATATACCTGTCCGTTGTTCAATGGAAGTATCAATGGGTTTTCCTTTGACCAATGCTCTAAGAGCCCACAGTACTTCAAAATCACTACCTGGATTTACTTGTAAAAAAATATCCGCCACCGGCGCACTCTGCGTAGGACGAATATCAACCATGACGACGGTACGGTCCTTTTTCCCATTCGGAATATACATCCCTTTGGGAGTTACAGCGTATTTGATAAAGTGGCGGGGGTGAGCTTCGGCTGGATTTCCGCCCCAGTAAATAACTAAATCGGCGCGGTTTTTGATTTCACCTAAGGAGGCTGTACTTTCACCTACACCTTGGAAAGCCATACCGGAGGGGCCATGGCACACAGATGTAGTGGTATCGACGTTACCATCGATATAATCGGCAATCGCTACAACTTGTCTTTGTGCTTCACAGGTGGTGTCGCTCATGCCATAGATGATGGGGAAACGAGCGTTAACCAGGATTTGTGCGGCTTCTTCGATGGCATCGTCAATGCTCGCTTCCTTTCCATCAATCAGCGCGGCAGGATAGTCTTCGATTGTATGCTCAGAAAACCATGCTCGCCCAAGCACGCAGGCATTTTTGGCTTTGGTTATACGTTTTTCATCCAAATCGACAGTTAAATCCATATCATCACATACACATCCGCAGAAAGTGCAGGTGGCATTCTCAACAACGATAGTATTTTCACTCATGTAACTCAACTCCTCGATTTGTTAAATTGGGCCTTCGATCTCCACGCGGATATGTTTAGACGGTGGCATCCCAGTACCTGCGGTATCCCCGTCCATGAGTTCGCTGGACATAGGCCCGTATGCGATAAACATCATGCCCGGAGTTGATGATTTGGGTTTTTGCTGTTGACAGCTTACAACAATCTCACGACCTCTAGCCCGAAGTCTAATCTGATCTCCAGCCTTTAATTCAAGGCGTTCCATATCGTCAAGACTAATTTCAACGGTGGAAGTGATTTTCTGATACTCAGGTTTTAACTTGCCTGCATTCAAAGAAGTGCCTTGTTTGCTTGTTCTTACCGGGACCAGGAGCATTGTTTCGGGCATCGCTGCAAAATGTTTTTATTGTACCGATCAAGGCTGAAGTTAAGAGCCGTGAAAAATGACAATTCAGCCTCTCGGAACAGGTTGCATACAGCGCAGACCAAGGCGGAGGCGATTTTCATATCGAAGCTCGATTATAACATACAAGACTCAAAGAAAAAGCCTATGATTCCCTTTGTGATTATCTTTCTAGCAACGCTAGTTTTCCATCTTTACCATTCCAATCATCGGCATCTTCGGGCGGGGCTTTTATCTCGGTAATGACCGGCCAATTCTGCGCGAGTTCTGCGTTCAATGCCAGAAACTCTTGTTGGTCATCGGGCAAATCGGCTTCGGCAAATATCGCATTCGCCGGACATTCTGGCTCGCAAAGTGAGCAATCGATACATTCTTCCGGATCGATAACCAACATGTTGGGCCCTTCGAAGAAGCAATCCACCGGACATACTTCCACACAATCGGTAAATTTACATTTAATACAATTTTCGCCGACGACATAAGTCATAACAATTTCCTAATCTTAAATTGGATACAAAGTTTACGTTTCACTCTCACTTCCATGGGAAGAAAGGTTTATTTATACATGAGATAGATCCGTGTTTTCCGTCATGATGTCGATTAAATTAGCGCTCAGTTTTTCCAGTACGGTATTTTGACGGAGCCGTGAGTTTAGGAAATCGAAGTCAACATCATCCATATTTTGATCTTGGTTGAAGCACGAGAATACGAATTCCTCTTTGCCTGTCTCGGGATCCACATGGCGTTGTAGGCACTGCGCACAAACCTTTTTCATCATGCATTGCATGGGTGAATTGATCGAGGCGATGGCTACATGGTCTTTCAGGTGTGGTTGTAATAGAGTCGGGTCGTGGCGTGCAGATTTGACAGCGTTCATCATTCGGTCCGAACCGATGGCGACGATGTGGTTCGTCTCTTGTAAAGGGAACAGCTTTTCACCAAACTCACCCATCGAATAAGCAATCATAGCTTGCACAATATTACCCCTAAAATGAGCATCTTGCGGACGGTTCGGTTTGATAATATCACCCATGTCAGTGGAATAAATGACTTGGTTGGTAGCCGCCTCAACCTCGTCGCGTTTAAACAGGTCCTCTCCATTCTTGTACCCGGCGAAATAAAGGACCTTAGATCCAGCCTCTTTACAGGCTTTAGCAATGCTGAATAACACTGCATTGCCAAGACCACCACCTAAAAGGACAATATTCGTGTTTGCGGGGATTTCTGTGGGAGTGCCTGTGGGGCCCATACACACGACTTCTTCACCGGGTTTAAGGTAGGCGCATAGGTCGGAAGAACCCCCCATTTCCAATATGATCAATGAAAGGAGGCCTTTCTCTTTGTCCACCCACGCACCGGTGAGTGCTAGTCCTTCCATCGACATTCTGAAACCTTTTACGACGGGGGCGTTGACATCAAAATTTTGCAGACGGTAGAATTGACCAGGTTCGAACTTACGGGCTTGATACGGCGCATGTACTACTACTTCAGTAATGGTGCGGGTCAGGCGGTTAACTTCGACTACGCGCGCCTTGAGCTGATCATTCAATTCGTCTAACAGGTTTTTATATTTCTGGTCCCTTTGCTTTTGTTCAGCAGAATCAAGAGCAGTGATTTCGGATCTATAAAGATCAACAATTTTTGGGTAGCCGTTTCGAGCAGAAGCCATAGCTTTTACCACATTACCCGCATAGGCAGGGTGGTTGTCGCCGTAATAGCTAACTGTTAATCCATTGTGAAGGTAGGAAGTAAAGAACGACTCACGGGGATTATTGTTATCTGAGAGCTGTATCGCCTCATTGTTTCTTGTTGCTTGGTAAGGTTTAAAGAAATAGCCATCGTTTTCGAAAGTGCCGGGATGTTCCCATTCATAAACAATATTCGGGCTAGTACCTGCTGCAACCATCAAAGACCGACATGGTAATTCAACGTTTTCTTTTGTACCTATGTATTGGGCGCGTAATTTTTCTATATGACCTTTATTGTCCGCCAAGGCTTCTATTGGGGAAAGTTGTTCAATGTAGTAAATTCCTTCCTCTAAAGCCTTTTCCACTTCCTCGTGATTGAGGCGATAAGCAGGTGACTCTTGAAGGGTACGGCGGTACGCGATGGTTACACCGCCCCAGTTTCGAATAAGGTCGATTAAATTTGGCTCACGCCCGTCGATGGCAGCAGAATTCTTTTCGGCATGCACAGCTTCACCATGCGCCATAAATGTTTCGTAAATCTCCTTTTCCTCTCCCACTAAATTTTGTTGGTAGCCTTCTAGTCGTCCTTCCGACTTTAAGATTGCGCTACGTTTGAAAACCTGTTCTACCATGACGGGATAATAAGCCATGAGCTCGGTAGCCGTGTCAATGGCAGTTAATCCACCACCTAATACTACGGCAGGAAGGCGCACTTGCAGATTGGTCAGACTATCAGTTTTGCACGCACCGGTGAGTTGAAGCGCCATCAGAAAATCACTTGCTTTACGCACACCACGAATTAGGTTATTTTTCATCGGTATGATGGTGGGCTTACCTGCTCCACTGGCGATTGCAACATGGTCGAAACATAGTTCGGAGACATCCTCCAGAGTCATAGTGCCACCAAAACGAACGCCTCCATACGCAGCAAATCCTGGTTTTCGGAGCATAGTTACGTACAGAAGCCGCAGAAAGTTTTTGTCCCAACGCACGGTGATACCATATTCCGAGACACCGCCGAAGCCATCAAGAATCCGCTCATCCAGGGGTTGAATGAAATTCTCCCAAGATTGGATTGGGTGGAAGTCTTTTCCAACCTGTGCCTCAGGTGGGGGTTCCAGTTTTAGACCATCCACCGCGATTACACCGAATCCTTCATTTACCAAATAGTGTGCCAAGGTGTAGCCTGCCGGTCCCAAGCCTACTACCAAGACTTGCTTACCATTCAGTGGGAGTTGGTAGGGGCGCCTAAGGTTGAGTGGATTCCAACGAGTAAGCAGTCCAAATACCTCAATGCCCCAAGGCATATTTAAAACTTCAGTAAGGATGCGAGTTTCGATCTGAGGAATATTGACCGGATCTTGTTTCTGGTAAATACAGCCTTTCATGCAATCGTTGCAGATCCGATGTCCAGTACCAGGGCACATAGGGTTGTTGATCATAACTGTAGCAAGCGCCGCAACGGCATCACCCTCCATTCTCAAGTACTGGGCCTCTGATATGTGTTCATCGAGGGGGCAACCGTTAAGTTCGATTCCCAATGGATTCTTTTTGATATTGCCTTTCTTGTCCATAACGCCTGTACTACAGGAGTCACGATTTTGGTTATGACAGAAAATACAGAGATCGGTTTCGGCAACGACTTGGGTGTGTCCATAACGGAAATCAGTCAATCCGAAGCCTACTCGATGGCGATAATTTTCTTTCGGACCTTGGATGAATCGAGGATTTTCCAGTTTAGGGTGATCCAGCTCGACTAAATTTTCAAAGACCACTTTCTGTTGTAAATGGAAGACTTCCCAGTCACGGGTGTTTACCGGACGCGGTTTGGTTTTAACTTGGTAGGCGATCCACAGAGTGACCTCTTTGATTAAACCATCCACAGCCACTTTCAAGGCAGTAATATCGTGACTGGTTGGAAATCCGGGGAAATCACTATGCAGTTGGCTAACAAATGTTTTCGCTTCGCTCGAAAGCCCACTCTCCCTGGAATCCTTTTTAAGGGCAGCATTAATGCTTCTTTCGAGGCCAAGAATGGTTTGTGACATTCGAGAAAATGATAATTCATCGAGCTTTTCTGTCGATGGTCGTCCAATACTTTGAGTCAGTTTTTGTATCTTGGAGTCGAGTAATTTAATGTCGATGCCTTTCATGTCTTCAGGCTTAATCCTTTTAACTACACGCTTACGCACGAAATCTCTTCGTACAGACAAAAGGCCATCTAATGCGCGGGTGTCGGCCTCGATTTTTCGCTGGGCTTTTTCGAGACCAAACATAGTGCCCAGAAAACGCGACAAGTAGGGGCCTATGTATACAGCAACCCATGTTTCATCCTCACGGGTTTGTTCGGCCTTACCGATGATTTCACTGTATCGACGACCTTTATCAGGATCTGAGTTTACTAGGAATTCGGTAAAACGGGTTTGGAGGAGACGCAGCTTTTCAGATTTGAAAAGGTCGTGATAGGTGAAGCCGTCTATTCCGAGGACCAAAGTTTCACGGCTAACCCTATTACCGAGTGGACTTGTCATACAATTACTTTATACCTTAATTTTAAATATACACAACAACTGCCACGTGCGACTCGGCCGAGAACGACCTAGAGATTGCAAGTTTACAAATTGCTGAAAGTTGTAGTTTAGATAGTTTTTCTCTAAGAACCACCGTTTGGCGGGCCAACGGCTTGGAACAATAGGCCTGTTTCTGCAATTTAAGGGTGCGAAGTTTAACCCTAGTTTCTTGCGAAATGCAATTCGATCATGTCAAAACATTGACCAATGTTTTGACAGTTTCATACACAGAGATTTTCGAGGAAATTTGTACAACTACACGATGCACACAAACGATGAACCTTGGTTTTCCAACGTGTTGAGTTAGTCATACTTAAGATATTTAAATCTGGCATCATCTGGTGTACCTTCCAGGGCACTGTCCTCTATTCCGGGCTGCCACATCACGACTTCCTCGATCTTTTTTGCTAATTCGAAATCTTTGTTGGTAATCCCTTTGGCCGCGTGGTTCATAAGCTTAACGATAACGAAGGCATAGGAAACATTGAGGTCTGGGTGATGAAATGCGGCTTCGGACAGATGACCGACAGTATTGACGACCATTAACGTGCCTTTCCACCCGCTCGTTTTATATTTTCTACGAATCCATCCATTCTCGTAATGCCATTTCGGCAAATCGTCGTTGAGCCGTGATTTAATTTCATCCTCTTCATAGGTGTCTTCGTGTTTTCGCTCTCGCCAACCCATTTCAGATACCTCGCTATGATTCGTCTAAAGCTATCATTATACACCCTATGTTTTTGACCTCAATCTGAACTCAATCGGTAGCTTAGGATTATCATGCTAAAAAGGCATAGATATCGTGACCGACAGTTGGTTTTGGTGTGGGTCAGTTGGGAATTCATCAGTGAAATACTGTTGACTACACCATACTTTAAGGTTGATTTAGTGGTGGCGCTCGTGGTCTAATCTTGATCAGCGTACAGCCTGCCTGACGTACATTTACTATACAGTTGATGTTGTAGGAGAATTCAAATGAATAAATCGGATTTAGACGCTTTGATGGAGCGAAAGAATGGAATGCGCCGCCAAGCGTATGA
>CAZZET010000089.1:0-13251 GCA_964653275.1 uncultured Methylococcales bacterium | reverse complement strand
AGATAATAATGAAAAACTTAGCTTTTGGCAGATAGTCGGCAGTGTTTTAGCATCGGCATTTGGCGTCCAATCCAGCAAAAATCGAAAACGGGATTTTGAACAGGGTAAGCCCATTCACTTTATTATTGGGGGCGGTCTGTTTACGTTACTGTTTGTGGCGATGGTGGTAGTCGTGGTGAACTTGGTGTTAAATTCCTAAAGACTGTGCCAACATCAATGTGGTTGATGTCCTATACAATAGGATATAGGTTCCACTAGCCTACATTACAGCGCCTTCAACCGATCGTGGAACTCTGTCTGAAATAGTCGCCAAAGTCGGTATTCAGGGTGAAACCTATGAAAAACTAGTTGGGACGTTTTAAAACGGAAAAATCGATTTAATCAAAAAGCTCAATGAGAATGTTCGCGAATTTTGTGGACATGCTTATGCCTTCGCCCAATATATCCTTGAATCCATTCCGTTAATTCACCGCGAATCCCACTATTGTGGTGATGTGATGATGCGACTACCGGATCGCGGATTACCGCCTTGACGGCAACGCCCTTTTGATACACCATAAGAGCACCCAAGTCAGACCCAAGAGACAAGTTGACGAGTAATAAAATGCCTATAAAGTTTTGAATTATCCGTGTAAATCCTGACGAATTACCGCCTGACGGCAATTGCCATGTCGTCAGAATAATTGCCAAAGCTAGAACATTCAAGCCATAATCACGATGTTTCGACATCATTCCGTGAATATCTCCTTCATGATAAACATGTTCTGCGCCAAGTAGGCCTAACGATACTGAAACTAATGCACCGATAGTTCCAAAATAAAGCATCCATTTACGCGCGATCCTGAGTTCTTTGCTTCCTGTCACTAGACTCAATAACTCGGCAAGTACAAAACCCGTTAACAGAGCGACAGGAAAATGTACGGCCACTGGGTGCAAGTTTGCAATTTCCCAGAATCCTGGGAAATACTGTTGAAATATTTCTTTCATAAAAAAGCTTAGATTTCCTGAATATTGTAGATTGGCGGATACCGAATGTTTAGTAGTTATCGGACCTGTCTTTTCTAGCGTCATTTATTGTGGAATCGAATTCCTTGGTTAAAACCTGGTCATTATGACAGCCGTCCTAGATAACGGGGGGGGACTTTACCACATTTAGTCTATTTTCACCCGTTTTCTTAAAACCCAATACTTGGTGATTCGAATTGAAGTTAGGGGTTCAGGTTTAACTGATAGCATTATGCTGCAAAAAAGCAGGTCAAAACATCTATCATCGATAAGTGATCCAAGACCCCCGCGCTTTCTCTAACGCTATGCATAGCCCACATTGGGTTCCCAACGTCTACGGATCGGATTCCAAGCCGCGCGGAGGTCATGGGGCCGATTGTGCTTCCGCATGGGATATTAGTGCGGTGTGTGTATTTTTGCCAGGGTACGTCTGCTTGTTCGCAATAGCGTATGAACATCGCTTCGGAAACAGTTTCCGATGTGTATCGGTGGTTCGCATTGACCTTAATAACAGGGCCGGAATTGACCAATACTTTGTGATTGGGCTCGTAGGCAGACGCGAAATTAGGATGATAGGCGTGGGCCATATCTGCGCTTATCAGGAAGCTATTTGCCAAGGCCTGTTTATACCCTTCTACATCGGATTCCAAACAGAGTGATATGCGTTCAAGTACATCGGGCAAAAAGCTTCCATCTGCACCTTTGATGCTTTCGCTGCCGATTTCTTCATGATCGAAAAAAGCACACAGGATAGTGCTGTCAGGATTCGAAGCATTATCGGACATGAAAGCTGTTAGAGCGGCATGGCAGGAGGCGAGATTATCCAATTGGCTGTTGGTGAGGAATTCTTCGTGTTGACCATAAAATGTACCTTTTTGGGTATCAAATACATTTAAGTCCCAGGACAGAATATCATTGGGTTCAATTTTTAATTTCTCAGCCAGCAATCCGTGAAACTGTCCCAAGTCGGGATTTTCATTATCTGAAATAGAAAAAAGCAGCGGTATTTCTTGTTGTTTATCGAGCCGTAAACCTTCGTCATTGACCATACGGTTCATGTGAATGGCCAGGTTTGGAAGACGGACTAGGGGTTTTTGAAAATGAACTAGTTGTGTGTTTATTCCGTGAGGTGCTTTGCCAGCGCGATGAGTGACGCGGCCAGCTAGACTTAAGTCGCGATCAGTGAATGTAGCGAGAATGGGACCGCCGTAAATTTCAACTCCCAGTCTAATAAATTGATCGGTTGGTTTAGCGACTTGGGGTTTGACTCTAAGACCTGGAGAGTCAGTGTGCGCACCTAGGATGCGGAATCCGGATTGATGCAGGAGTTTAGTGCCGCATGTGAAAAAGATAATAGAGGATCCGTCCCGAATGACGTAGTATTTTCCTCCAGGTTGCAGCCGCCATGTTTCACCTTCGAATAGGCGAGAAAATCCGTGCTTGCCTAGGGAATTCTCTACAGTGGAAACTGCATGCCATGGACTGGGACTGGAATCGATGAAATCTAGCAGATTTTGAGCATGCTGTCGCGCAGATGGATTTATGGGATTCGCCAATTCGTTCATTTTTTTGATTTTAAATTCAATGAAGTGGAATTGACGCAGTACCGAAGTCCGGTGGGTTGAGGCCCATCTTCGAATACATGACCTATATGAGCGTCACAGGTGGTGCAGGTAATTTCAACGCGTCGCATTCCATGACTGTTATCAAAATGTTCAGAAATACAATCGGCGTCGACTGTTTGCCTAAAACTGGGCCATCCTGAGCCCGAATCAAATTTGGTTTTGGAATCGAATAAATGTGTTCCACAGCAGATGCAATGGTATGTACCTTCATCCTTACAATCGGTATATTTACCCGTAAATGGGCGCTCGGTACCTTTTTGTCTACATATGTCGTATTGTTCTGGTGTTAGTTTCTGACGCCATTCTTCGTCGGTCAATTTTATTTTTTTGCTCATTTTAAATATTCGAGTTGCTTTAACTTTGTGGTGTAGTCAGAATTCAAAATAATTCCATGCGACAAAGGTAGATCGAATGGAAAGTGGAGGAATGGGAAATACGAACCCGTTTAAGGCTTTCGATGAGTATGTTCCACCTTACCCAACTTTTTAGGATCTTAAATCTTCTAATACCTCAGCAAAGCTTTGAGATGGAGGAAAATGGTATTTAGATTAATTTAATCGTATAGCCTCCAATATTACGATCAGGTTTGATTATTTCTAGGTTAACATCTATACGTTGGTCCGCATGCATACGAGTATCTGTATGATTTGCTGATAAATAATTTTCAGGTCTAAAGACACGTTCAGCCATTGTATCACCTGTATGGGTTAGCAGGGTTAACTGAATGGCAGGGTAGGGCAACATCAGTTGGGCTTTGTTTTCGATCAGGGCGTGGAATTTAAGGACTTTGCCAGATTTAGGAAAAAGTGAGTGATCTTCTACATCGAATAGTGCTACATTTTTGTAAAATTTTGGTGGACAATTTAATGTATCGCATATTTTTGATAGCCAGGGTCCAGCAAAGCTATTCATTACCTGTGGGCCACCCTGGGAAAAAATTATTTGTGATGCTAATAATAAAATTAGAAACAAAGTACCGGTGTTCCAAACGAAACGCATTTTCAATGATGTACTTGCAGGCTTTTTTTCCCATGGAAGTTCGGTGGTTTCCTCGGGTTGTTTGTCAATGGTCAAATTCAGAAGTACGATGTGGCTTTCGTCTAGCTCTGGAATAGCATTGTATTCGTCGAAGCCCTTTTGATTGGGAGAATCAGTGAGCGCGGCCAAAGCATTGAAAATCGATCCACAACGAGTACATTTTATTTGGCCTTGGCCAATCCTTAACTCACCGACATTTAGGCGATAGAGAGTTTCGCATTTAGAGCATTGTGTAAACATTGTTAGTTTGTTTTATTCTGGTTAGTTTGGCGCATTTGGTTTGGGTGTCCAACAAACTTCAAGCTCACTTTAGCGAAAAACCCCTTGCAGGTTTTGTAAATAATCACACCTTACTACGACTGACAGTGAGGTGTTAATTGAGTCGTTTATTGGAAAATTTTGAGAAGGACTTCATCGTTTTGTTGCATTTAGTCTAGCCCATTCTTCCTGACTAGTTGGTGTCGAAAATTGACATAATGGTGAGTAGGCATCTAGTACAGATGGGATTTGTTGGAGTAAAATCCCTGAAAGCACAAGGTGACCCCCTTTGCGGGTCAGGCTAACTAATTGATCAACCAAATCGATCAAAGGGTTAGCTAATATATTAGCAAGTATTATATCTGCTTGAAGTGGGGGAAGTTCAAGAGGATTACAGCAGATGACTTTTGCTTCTACGTTGTTTTTTACTGCATTGTTCTTTGTTGCGGTGAGCGCTTGGGGGTCAGTGTCGACGGCAAAGACTTGTTTTGCTCCAAGCAAAGCTGCAGCGATAGCGAGGATTCCTGAACCACATCCAAAATCGATGACAAGTTGATTATCGAGTTTAGTGGTATCTAACCATTCTAGACATAATGCAGTTGTAGGATGGGTACCGGTGCCAAATGCTAGGCCGGGATCTAACAATATACAGATAGAATCATCTTTTGGTAGTGGATATTCACTGGGGTAAACCCATAATCGTTTACCAAATTGCATCGGCTTAAAGTAATCCGTCCAGGTCCGCGTCCAATCCTTGTCTTCCAGTGTTTCTAGATTCCAGTCCATAAGCGTGTATGCTTTCAATTCATGCGCGATGATCGATTGAACCAGAATAGTATCTTTTTCGGATTCGAATAGACCGGTAACTTTTGTTTGTTGCCACGCTGGTTGTGCTTTGGGATCCGGTTCGTAAACCGGTTGATCGGCATTGTCAGAGAACGTTGTAGAAACTGCACCCAGAGATGACATTAATTCTGATACCGATATTGCGATTGAACCATCGGTGACGACTGATAATTGGACCCACGCCATAACAATGCGGTGGTAGTGGTATCTTTGTCGATTAAAGGCCCTTACAGACCGAGCTTTTTCTCCAGATAATGGATGGTTTGTGCAGTGTCTTCGAACGCACTATCGTTCACAATTTCTCGTTGTAGGGGAATGTTGGTTTTAATCCCCTCGATTACTAATTCATCTAAGGCATTGCGGATTCGGGCGAGAGCACTTTGCCGATTATCGGCATGGGCAATCAATTTGCCAATCATGGAATCGTAATAGGGGGGAACCGTATAATTGTTGTAGATGTGGGTTTCAACCCGAATGCCGGGTCCACCTGGCATATGAAATTGACTGATTTTTCCGGGACAGGGCATAAATGTTACGGGATCTTCGGCGTTTAACCTGCACTCAATGGCATGCCCTCGGAGGACAATATCTTCTTGTTTGACGGAAAGTGGTTCGCCTGCTGCGATACGGAATTGCTCTTTCACAATATCAAAGCCAGTTACCATTTCGGTGACTGGATGTTCAACCTGTACTCGTGTGTTCATCTCTATGAAATAAAATTTACCGTTTTCATATAAGAATTCGAAGGTGCCGGCGCCTAGATAGCCAATATCCTGACAGGCCTTTACACAGCGCATACCCATATCTTGGCGTATCTTTTCCGTAATCTCGGGTGCCGGAGCTTCTTCAAGAACTTTTTGATGTCGGCGTTGCATAGAGCAATCGCGTTCTCCTAAATGAATGGCGTTTCCATGAGAATCAGCTAATACTTGAAACTCTATATGACGTGGAGTCTCCAGAAACTTTTCCATAAAAATAGTATCATTACCAAAAGCCGTGCCAGCTTCGGCTCGGGTCAGTGAGATAGCATTTAATAAAGCTGCTTCTGAATTGACGACCCGCATTCCCCGTCCGCCACCACCCCCAGCGGCTTTTATTATGACAGGGTACCCTATTTCTTTGGCCATCCTCATGGCCTCCGCTTTATTTTCAGTGATGGGTTCATCGCCTCCAGGAACACAAGGTACCCCTGCATTGATCATGGCTTTTTTCGCCTCAATTTTGTCACCCATCATCCGGATCGTTTCCGGACGAGGACCCACAAAAATAAATCCACTTTGGTTGACTTTTTCAGCGAAATCCGCGTTTTCGGAAAGGAATCCGTAACCTGGGTGAATGGCCACAGAATCCGTTACTTCCGCAGCACTGATAATCGCGGGAATGTTTAGATAGCTTTCTTGCGATTGTGCAGGTCCGATGCAGACGGACTCATCAGCAAGTCTGACATGTTTTAAATCACGGTCCGCTTCTGAATGCACAGCAACTGCTTGTATACCGAGTTCACGACAAGCACGAAGGATGCGTAAGGCTATCTCGCCTCTATTGGCAATGACTATTTTACCGAGCATGATATTTTTGAGTGATAAGGCTGATCAATGCAACTGGTGAGTTTCCAGGCAAGTTAGTCGATAACGAATAAAGATTGGTTGTATTCGACTGGTTGTGCGTTGTCTACCAAAATTTGTATGATAACGCCCGCTTTATCGGCCTCGATTTGATTGAGGATTTTCATGGCTTCAATAACACAAAGCGTATCGCCGATTGCAACGGTTTGGCCAACTTCGACAAAAGGTTTTGCATTGGGGGATGATGACCGATAAAAGGTACCCACCATCGGAGACTTTATCGAGTGGCCGACCGGTTGTTCAGTATTTTGCTCGATCGGATCCGCAGTACTCCCAGTACTTAAATTAGGCGTTGAAGAGATGGGCGGCGGGGTTGGTGCTTGGGGCGCCAGTGTTTGCGGCACAGCTACTTGAACATTGCTAGGATACCGATTAATTCTGATCGATTCTTCGCCTTCACTAATTTCAAGTTCTGCAATTTCTGATTGCTCGATTAGCTCAATCAGTTTTTTTATTTTTCTAATATCCATGGTTATCTGTTTGCATTTGATAATTCATTAACCGCTCGTAGTGCCAACTCGTAACCCATAGCTCCGAGTCCAGTGATTACTCCACGAGCGATATCAGACAAATAAGATTGTTTTCTATACGATTCACGGGCGTAGACATTGGATAAATGGATTTCTATAAATGGGATATTTGTAGCTAGCAATGCATCCCGGATGGCGATGCTAGTGTGGGTATATGCCGCTGGGTTAATGATAATGAAATCAACGGACCTTTCGAAGGCTTGATGTATTTGCTCCACAATTTCGTGTTCCGCGTTGCTTTGAAAAAATTTTAGAGAATGACCGAGCGTTCCTGCTAGCAATTCCATACGGTTTTGTATCTTCTCTAAGGTTTGGTGTCCATATAAACCAGGTTCTCGAACACCGAGCAAATTAAGATTTGGGCCATTTAAAACGGTTACTGTTGCCATCCAGAATTAGGGTAGCCTTCCAGAAAAAATTCATGAGAGGATAGTGTAACCGGGTTTGCGAGTATTTTGCAAAAATAGTTAATATAAGCCCAGATTGCGGTAATTTCGACTAACTTCGCGGCAATTTTCGGATAATTTTGCTATCTGGTCAATGCTTGGGGATCTAAGCGGGATTCATAGTTTCTATCTCGTTAGGTTTCGTTGACAACTTGTCGAAAATAGTTTTGAAGAGGGGCGTAATGACTTCAGTAATTTCTTGTGATTTAAATATTCCCGAATGGGTATAAATAATTTTGCCGTTTTGGTCTACGACAACCGAAAACGGTAGAGCATGAATAGTATTACCGAGCTGTACTGACAGTTCGAAACCACCGGTCTCGGCAATTAATATTGGATAATTGACACTCATCTGTTTTGCAAAATCCGCTGCCGGTTTTTGTTCTTCGATTGCAATGCCTACGAATTGGAGTCCTTGATTATTATACTTGTTTTGCAGCTTAATGAATTCTGGGATTTCTTCCCGGCAAGGTGGGCACCATGTGGCCCAGAAATTAATGATGAGTACCTTTCCCAGCCACTCTTTGCTATTGCGTTCGATACCATGAATATCTTGGAATGTAAATTCCGACAATAGAGTTTCTTCCATTTTAACTGGCGTCATCCCTTGAAACATTAGAAGACCCGCCAATAATCCGATGATGGCAAATAGGGCACTAACGAGTTTTATGTTCATCATACGCCTATTTGTTTGAGATGGAGGATGAAGTCGTCCGCATTTTTATAGCCAATTATTCGTAATGATTTCTGTTCTTCTTGATTCGGGCTAAAAAATAGGATGGCTGGTGGGCCGATTAAATCAAAACGACTAAGAAGTTCTTTATCTTGAGTTGAGTTTTTTGTGACATCCGCCTGAACTAATACAACTCTCGAAAGCAGGGCTTGAACTTTGGGGTCGGAAAAGGTGAAGCTTTCCATCTCCTTACAGGAAACACACCAATCGGCATAAAAATCGAGCATTGTCCATTGTCCTTGGTTGCCAGCAGAAATGAGCCGCTTTTCCAAATCAGATATTGAAACCACTGGTTCAAAAACTAATTCAGGTGAAGATGGAATCGATGCTGAATTTGCCAGGGCCTGAAGAGGTTGTAAAATGTTTTTACTGCCCGACGCCACACCAACCAACATTAGAATTCCATAGGTTAGCATAATAAGGCCAGTACCTTTCCATAACTTTCGCCATCCTGAAGCATTGACAGGCAAAACATCAATCGCACCCATATAAACAGCAGGAATAATCAAGAGAATCGCCCACAATACCATGGTTACTGAAATGGGAAGTATTCGTTCCATTAGCCAGATTGCCACCGCAAGTAGACCAACACCAAAAACTGATTTGGTTACATTCATCCATGGACCTACTTTAGGTAATAGTTTTCCAGCGGAAACACCTATGAGAAGCAAGGGGGCTCCCATCCCCATCCCTAATGCAAAAAGTGCGAGTCCTCCCAATGTCGCATCCCCGGTCTGACCGATATATATAAGGGCACCGGCTAGAGGAGCCGCTACACACGGTCCCACAATTAATGTAGAAAGACAACCCATGATCGCGGCACCAAGGATGGTTCCATGTTTTTGGTTGTTACTCATCAATGTAAGTTTGGATTGGATCACGGCCGGAACCTCTAGAGTGTAGAAACCAAACATAGACAGTGCGAGTAAGATGAAAACGAAACTGAATGTGGTGATTACCCAGGGCTCTTGGAATATTACTTGCAGATTGCTGCCGAAAAGCCCAGCTAATATTCCAAATACTGTAAAGGTTAATGCCGACGCTACTACATAGCTTAAGGATATGAGAAATCCTTGAAATGCCGTAATTCGGTCACCCTGTCCAATAATGATTCCAGATAATATAGGGATCATGGGAAAGATGCACGGCGTAAAAGCTAACAACAAACCAAATCCGAAAAAACTTACCGCGGTAAACCATACGGTTCGATTTTTAAGAGTTTGGGCAATCTGACTTTGCTCTGAGATTGGGTAACTCGGTGTCGATAAATTCTGGTTGCCCGATACAGGCAATTCAAGGAAGACAGTTTTTTCCATGGGTGGGTAACAGACGCCCCGTTCGGCACAGCCTTGATATTTTGCGGTTAAGCTAATGCGGACTGAATTTAGATTGCTCCGCAGTAGTGGTAGGTCGAATCCGATTTGGTGGTAAAAGACTTCAACATCTCCAAAAGTTTCCTCATGTTTGGGTTTGCCGTGGGGAATCTGGTAGTTTCCCAGTTGTATAGCCGCATCATCGGATAGGGTGAAGGCAAATTTTTCCCGATATAGGTAGTAGCCATCGGCAATTTGCCAGTGTACCCTCAGGGTATTGCTGTCTTTAATCTCCCCATTGAATTGAAAGGCTTGGTCTGGGGGAAGTAATTCATCTTCGGGTGTGCCAAGCCCCAGCAATTTAAAGGCTTGGTTCAGAGATGGTAAAGCATTAGGGAGTTTCGATATTGGTTCCGGGTCGGAAGATGGTTGTTCGGGTAAGTTGAGTGTGATAGTTTGTTTTTGTGGTGGGTAACAGATACCTAAGTCAGCACAACCCTGGCTTGTGGTTTCAAGGGTGAACTGATTATTTCCGTCAAGCCTGTTAACCGGGAGTATAATGTCAATTCTCCCTCGGTAAATTTCCATTTCTCCGAAAAATTCATCGTGCTTTATTTGACCAGGAGGCAAGTCAGGTTCGCCCAATGCTATTGCAGGGGTTTTTGAGGAAAAAGTAAATTTTTTCTTGTATAAGTAATACCCCTTGGCGATATCCCAGCTTAATAGAACGGTGTCCTTGCCCTTAGGTTCAGCGGAGAGTCGAAATGCCTGATCTGGAGGCAAAAGATCCTGTGTGCCCAAACCAAATGCAATTTGGGAATAGAAAATAAAAAAGACTATTCTGAAGGAGAGTTTATACATTGAGTAATCCAGTGAAGGTATTCGATAGATCCGTGACTGATAGGGACAGTAATTATTTCTGGAAGTTCATAGGGATGGTGTTCCTTTATCAACGCTTCCAATGGTGTTGCCAGATCTGACTGTGTTTTGATTAATAGTAGTTGTTCCTGGTCCGTTTCTATTTTGCCGTTCCAGGAATAAATCGAAGTGATTCCTGGTAAGATATTGACACAAGCCGCAAGCTGACGGGAAACGATTTCCTTGGCCAAGCGTGTGGCGGTATTGTCCGTGGGACAGGTGCATAATACTAAACAATATTGTTCGGACATCAACTTGGGTTATAGAGCCTCGTTTATTTTAGGATAAAAATCGTGCATTTATTTCGATTGATTTTTCTTTTTTTTCTTTTGGTACCGCTAATAGAAATATATCTTCTGTTGAGAATAGGTGGGATCATTGGTATTTTGCCCACTGTCTTTATGGTGGTGGCAACGGCGGTAATTGGAGCTTGGCTTTTGAGGGTTCAGGGGTTTTCTACTTGGCAAAGGTTTCAGGTCAGTATGGCAAATGGCGAAGTCCCTACCTTGGAAATCATCGAAGGACCGATATTGTTGGTGGGTGGGGCGTTATTGCTGACCCCTGGGTTTTTTACTGACATTTTGGGTTTTCTTTGCCTGATTCCAATATCACGAAAAAAATTTGCATTATATCTGATGGAACAGGGCTTGGGCAGTTATGCGAACGTATCAAAACCACAACGCACTCCTCAGAACCACGATGCGATAGAAGGGGAGTATAAAAGGGACGACTAGTCTATTGCCTTAAGGATTGTTAAAGATAACTGTTTTTTAATTTTAGCAGAGGTCTGATTGCCGTTAAGGTGTTTTCAAAGATTGGGTTGTTGCTGCTGGCTAATTCCAGAATTCGTCGAAAAAGCTGGGGTTTTTCAATCAAAAAGCGGCCACATTCAAATGGATTCTCGCTTAAAGAATAAAAACCAGGCATTGTTGTGCATGCACCCTTAAAACCGGCTGATTCGACAATACTTAAAACGGTTTTGTTGTACCGGCCTTTTGGGAAACAAAAACTCGAGATCTCTATGCCATGGCTATCCTCAAGACAGTTTTTGGAACCGAAGATCTCCTTTTTAAGGTGGTCGGGGGGTGTCTTATTGAGTTTCCGGTGCGACATGCTGTGGGAGCCGATTTCCATTCCGTACTTTATCAGTTCCTCACGATGGTGATTTTGCATGCTTGGAAAGGGAATGGTGAATCCTTGCCGCTTATAGTCACTCCAACTTGATGTTTTTGGATTTACCCAGCGAGTCACCTTGTCGAATCCCGCGATGATAAAAAACGTGGCTTTACAGCAAAATTCTTGCAAAATTGGGAACGCCCTTTCGTAGTTATCGATCAGGCCGTCATCAAAGGTCAATACAACATTTTTATGAGTGCTGTCGTACTGGCCAGTGATTAGCTGGGAAAAGGTTATCGGTTTAAATTCCAACTCCTTTAGAATTTCAAGGTGTTTTCTGAAGGTGTTTGCCGCCAGGGTTTCCGGGCCAATATTACCAATCGAATGGTAATAAAAAATCGGGATTCTTGCCATGTTTTATAAAGCGATGAGATCCCTATTCTTCAAGAAAACGAATAATTAATCTGAATTAAAGTTTATAACGCTTTGATATACTGAATGTTTTGTTTTTCTCCAATAAATTCTTGTAACATCCTTAAAGCTTCCTCGTCGGTATATTGGTGCGGTGGATGTTTGCAAAAGTATGCTGATGGCGCAGTAAGTATTCCACCCTCTCCCCGTTCCAAGGCTAGTTTCGCACAACGAATAGCGTCTATGGCGACACCTGCGGAATTTGGGGAATCTTCCACCGACAACCGAAGTTCGATATTCATGGGGACATCACCGAAGAGCTTTCCTTCCATGCGAATGAAACAAAGTTTATTATCTTTTTGCCACGGAACGTAATCGCTAGGGCCGATGTGGATGTTGTCATCCGTCAAACGTTGTCCCGTCACTGATTGGACGGCTTCGGTTTTGGAAATCTTTTTCGACGCCAAGCGATGGCGGTTTAGCATATTTAAAAAGTCAGTATTGCCTCCGGTGTTAAGTTGGTAGGTACGGTCTAGCTTTACCCCTCGGTTTTTGAACAAATCGGCCAACATGCGATGAGTAATTGTTGCGCCTAACTGGGCTTTGATATCGTCGCCAATGATAGGAATATTTTTTGCTGCGAATCGTTGGGCCCAATCAGGGTTACTGGCAATAAACACGGGGATGTTATTTATAAAAGCTACGCCCGATTCTAAACAGCATTCAGCGTAGAATTGGGTTGCTTCCTCGGAGCCAACCGGTAAGTAATTTAAAAATATGTCGGTTCCGGTTTTCTTGAGTATATTGACGACGTGGTTTTTCGAAGGTTGTTGGGCATCGGAGAGAACAAAAGTTTGGTTTGGATCGTAATCGGCCATGTGCTCGGAAAATCCATCAAACACCTGTCCCATATTGACAGTGACCCCTGAAGGCATGATATTTTTGAAAAAAGTTTTTGTGCAATTTGGCTTTGCGAAAATTGCTTCAGAAACATCATGGCCGACTTTACGTCGATCGATATCAAACGCAGCAACTACGTCCATATCCGATGGTTTATAGGCGCCGATTTCCCAATTCATCAATCCGATTGCATCTTCACGTTGCTTATCCCGATAATAATGAATCCCCTGAACTAAAGAGCTGGCGCAATTTCCGATTCCAGCGATCGCTATTCTTATTTTTCTCATTTTCAGTTTGTACAGGTTTATATATGAAAATGTTATACCTCGACTAAATAGAAAAGGCATATTTACAAATTCGACGAAACGATATTAACCGTATTGTTTGTGTTCCGGTATTATAACATCGCCCTGACTTTATAATCTCTGTTAGCCCTGCCAAAAATGGCTTCAAATTCAAAATACCATAGATGAAAGACTTTTGTATA
>CAZZET010000088.1:12715-13874 GCA_964653275.1 uncultured Methylococcales bacterium | reverse complement strand
ATACGTCAATATGTTTTTGGCGGTGGGTAGTTTGATTTACCTTTACACAGGGAATAAGGGTAGGGAACTAACTTAGAATATTCTTTTCGGGGTTACGTTCACTGTTAAAATGATTTTGGTTAAGGAGTCTTGGTGGTATCTATGGGCGCTCTCGTGAAATTATTAGCGATATGTCAATAAAATTTACATAGATGCCGATGTGATCTATCCGTCCTAGTGCAATGATCTGATAAGTATTATATTTAGATTGCGTGGCTTAAAATATGCTTTGTGTAACCTTAGGCGATAAAAACGAACATAGAGGTGACACATGTGTAAAAATTACGTACATTTAATATTTATTATTATAGCATTGAGTTTTACCAGTTTAGCTCAGGCTATTGTACTAACTCCAACAACAGATCCTAACACTTTGATAAATAATATTGTAGGGGCTGGAATTACAGTTTCTCCCGGCAGTGGTTCGTTTACTGGAACTACCAATATGGCGGCTACTTTTAGCGATGGGGAAAATCCAGTTGGCTTTAACGCCGGTATCGTTCTCATGACGGGTAATGTAGACGATATTCCGGGCCCTAATCCTACTAATAGTGTGCCAGAAACCGAGGGTTTACCACTGTCTGATGAGATAATTGAGGCACTTGCCGACCCAGACGTCAATCGATTGGAACCTGGGGACCAAGACCTTTCTTCGATAGTTGGTGCGGGTACTTTTGACGCTGCGGTTCTCGAGTTTGAATTCCAGTTTGGCGACGGCAGCATTGGAGGTGACCTGTTCTTTAACTTTGTATTTGCTTCAGAAGAGTACATTGATTTTGTGAACAGTGCATTTAATGACGTATTCGCATTATTTGTAGATGGGGAAAATATTGCTCTTATCCCCGATACCAATACGCCGATCGCGATCAACTCGGTAAATGCTAGTTTGAATTCTGCTTTTTATCGCAACAATGTTGAGAATACTAATGGCTTTCCCAACCTGTCTTTGGATACGGCATTGGATGGCTTAACCACGGTTATTGCAGCAAATAAATTAGGATTGGGCGTCGGCCCTCATCAAATAAAATTTGCTGTGGCTGACACTTCGGATGGATTTCTTGACTCTGCGGTGTTTATTGAAGCAGGTAGTTTTTCTGATCAGCAACCAGAGGAGCAGCAG
>CAZZET010000088.1:0-12615 GCA_964653275.1 uncultured Methylococcales bacterium | reverse complement strand
TGCGGTGTTTATTGAAGCAGGTAGTTTTTCTGATCAGCAACCAGAGGAGCAGCAGTCGAGGCAGGTGTCCGAATCTCCGATTGTTTTGATGATACTCCTGGGTTTTATTGGTTTCGGGTTCGCGCGCAGAGAATGTGACTTCGTTATATCATGTAAATAAACTCACTCGGATCTGATTTGGCGAGATTTCAGTTGAATGAAGTCCTTATGATAGATTGAAAACCAAAATCGATTCTCAAACTAGCAAGGTGGGGCATTTCCGTTTAGTGGTCTTTCCGCTATTGGTGTAAAGAGTTTAATAAAATCCCAGTTAGTCTATTTTTCTAGGGCGAACTAAGGTTCGCAACGAATCCAGTCGCCTAAGATTGTTGTGAGCATTCTCGTAGTATGAAGGTGAGAGTTTTATGGCGACTTTTAAAAACTCTTCAGCCTTTTGGAATCGGTTGTCTAATAAACAAAAATAACCCATGTTGTTATAAGCTTCGGATTCGCTCATTACTCTGCCGAACAATAAAATAGCCGACTGGTACGCCTGTTCGCGAGTTTCAATTAGCGCTAGATTTCTGATCGCGAGAGGATTATTGGGATTGGTTCGTAATGACTGCTTGAAATATTTTCTTGCGTCTTGCCAGTTGCCAACTAAGTAGTGTGAATAACCATAATTATTTAAGATAATTGGATTATTTGGGAATAGTATTAACGCCTTTTCGTAAAAAGAAACAGCTTTTTTATATTCGCCGCTTAGATCCGCCAAATATCCTAACCCATTTAAACATCTCCAACATTTTGGATTCAGGTCCACCGCGAGGGATAATTCTTTGATCGCTTCCTGTTCGATACGGTTGTTTAATAGAACAAGTCCGTATTGCTTGTGTGTTTCGGCATTGGTCGGATCCAAGGTCACTAGTTTCTCGTACACGCGGGAAGCTTGGTCCCACATTGCAGATTCGCTATAGATTTTTGCTGTTTTATTTAGAGCGGTAAAGTTATTTTTGTCAAACTTAAGCGCTTGTTGGAAGTAAAATAATGCTTTCTCTCGCTGCGCATCTCGTATAGCCATCTCTCCTTTTGCTAGGGCTTCATCGATTGAATCGACCACGATTCCAAGTTTTTTGAAAATGCTTTTTTGCTGAGTCAAGCTCGAATCAGAAGAATGGCCATCTATTTTAGTTGGTGATGTGGAGCATCCAACGACTAATGTGGAGAGACAATATATTACTAGCCACCAAAACGTAGGTCTTAATAAGGTTTTCATTGATTAACCCAAATGTGCAAATGCCTTGTAGACGGATATCATAGCTGGACCTAATATCACGATGAAAATGCAGGGAAAAAAGCAGCATGCCAGCGGAAACAATAGCGTAATACTTAGTTTAGCAGCTTGTTCCTCAGCATCTTGTAGACGTTTATCTTTTAAGTCTTCCGCATAAACACGCAAGGCATCTACGATACTGGTACCGAAGCGGGCACTTTGTCCCAAAACTGAGACCAACGACCGCATTTCTTCAACCCCTGTGCGCAAATACAAGTTGCGCAACGACGATTGCCGATCAAGACCGGCTCTCATTTCGGCACCGACTATACTAAGTTCCCGGGAAATTTCTAAATTATTTAACGCAATCTCTTTGGCAACACGGTCTAGACCTGCTTCGAAGCCCAACCCGGCTTCGCTACATACAATCAATAAATCCAACATATCGGGCATCCCATGGCGGATCTCTCGTTGTCGTTGCGTCACCTTATGGTCAAGGTAAAAGCTTGGGGCAATCATCCCCGCCGCGCAAGAAAAAACAATAGCGATCATGCTTGTTGTCGATTCGATGGTCGGAAAAAAAAGGATAGCTAAATAGGTGAGGCCGGGAAGCAACAGCATGAGAATGCATTTAATACCAAAATAGTAGGGTAATGCGTTATCACCATACCCGGCATACTGTAAACGCTGCCTGGCGTCGACCCGGTCACTGGAGTTTTCGCTTGGAGCGACAAAGCTACCGACGTTTTCGATATTTGTGGTTAGTTTGCCGCGTGAATGAGTGGGCAAATTGGTTTTGGTTATCTCATAGAGGCGTTTGGTTACCGGGTGGGAAGTGCGAGCACCAAGAATCAACAGTGAAAGGCATAAGATAAATACAGCGATAGCAACGAAAAGAACAAATAACCACTTCACCGTTTGTTGGTCTTGCAGGAACAAAAAGGAATACTCAGTGAATTTTTCCACAATTCTAGACCCTTATCAGATGTCGATCGTGATTAACTTGCGTACCCAGAATGACCCAACAATGACAAGTAGGACAGCTGCGATCAGCAGATAGCGTCCAGCTTCAGTCGTCAATAGCGGGGTAAGGTAATCCGGATTAATAAAATACATTATGAAAAAAAAGAAAAACGGGAGCAATGCCAATACCCATGCCGACATTCGTCCTTCGGCGCTGAGCGTTTTAATCCGTCGTTGAAATCGAAAACGCTTTCTAAGCAACGATGAAATTCCCTGTAGAATTTCGGCGAGACTACCCCCGGTCTCCCGTTGTATAAGAATCGCGGTGAATGTTGTTACCAACGTCATGCTGGGGACCCGAGCTAGCATTGACAGAATTGCCGTTTTCAGATCACGGCCATAATTCATTTCGTCGAATATTATTCCAAATTCTTTACCGATTGGATGAGGCATCTCGTCAGAAACATAAGCCATCGCATCATTAAACGGATAACCGGAACGCAATGAACGAACCATCATGTCAATTGCATCAGGTAACTGTTCCTCGAATTTTGCTAACCGATTGTTCCGATCCTTTTTTAATTTGATGATTGGTGTCCAGAATCCCAACATCGTTGCAGCAATTACGACCAAATAATTTGACGTAGTTACCCATGTGACGATAGCGGCCGAAAGGGCCAAACCAATCATTATTAAAAAAACGCGATATGCCGGATAGAACCTTCCTGATTGTTCGGTTAGATTTTCTAACAGTGATATGAGAGAAAATGATTCGAGCCAAAGTTCCAGTGGATTTAGCTTTTTAAGGTATCTCTCCCGAATTAGCGAAACTTGATGTTGTGTTGATTCTTCTTCGGAGATTTTTTTAAGGCGTTTTTTAAACAGATTGATATCTTTCTTTCGCGTCCCAAAGGATGGTACGAGAATAATCTGAGAGAGTAGAAACACTGTTCCAAAAACCAACACCAGAAATGTAATTAGCGTTGTTTGATCCATACGAAAGTGCTCAATTAAAAACTTCGATGTTTAGGTCAATACCGAACTGCTTAAATGTTTCAAAGAAACGAGGTACTATGCCAGTTGCTTTAAAATGGCCAAGTACCTTGCCTTCCTCGCTCAGGCCGGTTCGAACGAATTTAAAAATTTCCGACATGGTGATCACTTCACCTTCCATCCCACTAATTTCGGTCATGCTTGTTACCCGTCGATTGCCATCTTGCTGGCGTTCCAATTGTAGAACCACATCGATTGCTGAGGCGATTTGATTACGAATAGTCCTTGCCGGTAAATCGTATCCTGCCATGGAAACCATGTTTTCCACCCGAGCTAGTGAGTCACGCGGAGTGTTTGCATGGATTGTGGTTAATGAACCATCGTGCCCTGTGTTCATTGCCTGCAACATGTCGAATGCTTCTTCGCCCCGAACTTCGCCAACAACAATTCTATCTGGCCGCATACGCAATGCGTTTTTTAATAGATCCCTTTGTGTTATCGTCCCTTTTCCCTCAATATTCGCTGGCCGTGTTTCCAGGCGTACGATGTGTTCTTGCTGTAGCTGTAATTCCGCCGAATCCTCAATGGTAACAATGCGTTCGTTTTCTGGAATATAATTGGACATAGCATTGAGCATGGTCGTTTTTCCTGATCCGGTACCCCCGGAAATTAATATGTTTTTTCGAATTTTTACAATTGCTTCAAACACTTCGGCCATTTGTTCGCTAATACTTCGTTTAGAGACTAGATCGTCGAGATTTAATTTATCTACAGAAAATCGCCGAATTGACAAAGCAGCTCCGTCAAGCGCAAGAGGGGGGATAATGGCATTGACACGAGACCCATCCGGCAAACGGGCGTCTACTAAAGGAGACGATTCGTCTATTCTTCTGCCAACATTGACGACTATTCGATCGATAATCTTTAGTAAATGAGCATTATTATTGAATTTGATGTTGACCGCTTCGAGTCTACCAAATCGTTCGACAAAGATTTTTTTCGGGCCGTTCACAAGAATATCAGACACTGTTGGTTCTTTTAATAGTGGTTCCAATGGACCAAGCCCCAGAATTTCATCGTTGACTTTTTCTATTAATAATTGTCGAGTGTTGTAGTTAACAGGAAAAGACTGATCATTGAGCACGCTTTCGCAGATTTTGCTAATTTGTTTTCGTGCTTCTTTAGGGTCAATGCTTGCTATTAAGGGTAGATCCAGAACATCAAGCAACTTTTTATGGAGAACGTCTTTGTATTCTATTTCTTGTTCGTTAAGTGTCTGAATTTCCAACCTAGGGTGTTCCTGGATGGTATCCATAGGTTCAACGGCAACACCTTCGGTTTTTTTTTCAACTTTTACGTTAGTCTTAGCTTGAAAAAGGCGAGATCTTAAGTTCATAATCTTTTTTCCTATACACTACTCGGAAACAACCACCTCAATGCCCCTTTTCGTTTCTTGACGGTAGCATTTGTTCCCATTTGGAACGTGTTCAACAGTTCGATTAGTGATTTAGTAACTCGTGCTCTTTTTGCGTATTCATACAGAGGTAGTCCTAGGTCAGAAGCCTGAGCGACTCTATTGTAATCGTTGGGGATACAATGAATAGTTTCCTGGTTGAGGGCTTCGGAAATATCGTTTTCGCTTACCACCGATTTACGGTTAAAGCGATTAACAACAAAGCATACTTTCTGCTCCAGAATATCCAGTTCGTTAGTCATTATCCGTTTTAAAATAGTTGCGTTGCGAATGCCGGCTAAACTCTGTTGGAGGACAATTAGGATTTGATCTGCATTTTCAAGGATCGTCCCAGTTAGAGAATCTATTTGCTGTGGAAGATCGACAAAAACCCTGTCGTAACTCTTTCCTACTAATCGGATTAACCGGTCAAGGTTATCGCTGGAAATATCTGACGAAAGCAAAACGCGATCATTCGATGAGGCGAGTAACCGAACTCCACTTTTATGCTTACTCATATAACCGTCGAGGGCTGAGCTATCCAACTTATCGATATTATTGATGACTTCTGATAATGCTTGTTTGGGAACGAGATCCATGTGGAGCCCGAGAGTACCGAATTGTAAATTCAGATCAACTGCAGCGACGCTTAACGATTCTGTGACCGCAACAATGTGAGCAAGATTATGGGTTAAAAATGTAGCACCGGATCCACCATTGGCATTGATGATGGCGCAAATGCGCCCTTTTTGACTATGTACAGCAGTTTTTTCGTGATGCATTCGTACCAAGCAATCGACGAGCTGTTGATCAATCTTGGGTGGGGAAAGAAAATCTCGGGCGCCGATCTGCAAAGCAAGCCGAAGGTATTTTGGGTGGTTTTCATGCCCCACCAGTATGATGGAGGGGAACGCCTGATCGCGGTTTAGAGCTAACGTTTTCAAGTCATGTTCGGCGTTCCTATCCAGATTCAAGACTGCTACGTCGGGAAGTATATCGATCCCATCGAAGGGAGACTGAGCAGATGATGGAATTAGCCGAATTGTAATCTGATATGCGTTAAGATCCGACAAAAGCTCTTTCTGGATGGTCAGATCGCCTTCATTCCTTCCAAGTAATAATATAGTTAGTTGACCTTTTTCCATTAAATTCATTTGTTCCGAAATGTTTTCTCGTTACCAAACAGTTGTTAATACAGCTCTTTTCGATACATGATTAAATCAGGGTTTTGATCAAAAGAATGAGGCGTCTTTTAAAGCGGGAAATCGCAATCGTTGAAATCGGTGCTTCTAGGCCCTATTCCAAGGCTTTCCCGGGGGATTACCGTAGTAAAAATTGGGCTAGAAACTAAGCCGCCGACTACAGGAATGATTAAACGGTGTTGATAGTTGATCACCGTGATCTGAATATAGCGGATATTGCCAAAGTTTTGATTATAGGTAGAGCTTGGATCTGTTTTTGTATCCGAAACAGTGCCAAAAGCCAAACTTGAGAGCTCAAGATCATTTTCGTCAAAATAACGTATTTGTATGTTTTCATCTGTGAAGTTGGGTAGCGATACAAGCTGAGCTTTGTCTCGAATAGCTGGATGGTTGGGCGGACAGACTGCGGCCAATCGAGCTGCCCGGCGGGTGATTTCAGTTAGGGTATTCCAGGTGAAAAGGAGGCGTGAGTATTCAATCACCCCAAATAAAATAATAAAGAACATTAGCGCTGTGATCGCCAATTCCACTAGCACGGCGCCGGTGTGTTTAGATTTCACCGTATCCGCATGACTACGGTAGCGGGCAACGATATCGTAATATTGCCACTATTGAAATCTCCCCCAAAAAATCCCATGATTCCGTTCAGGGTGTCAGCCACGATCAAGGGATGGATATAGGTTGCAGATACTACAACGTGATCAGGTGTACCATCTCCGCCCAGAAAATCTCGGAATACTGGATTGTTGACTACGAATTGTGGGTTATTGGCATTGGTAAAATTGACAACCAAAGGGTCGGTGCCAATTATTGGATTAAATTTACCGTACTTGACCAAGTTGATGGCTCGCTGACGATTGGTAGGTGTAGTGGTAACGTTATTTCCGGACCTAACCGATACGTTGGGATCAGTTAGGAAACGTGTGCCATCCCGAACCGATTTATTTAATGCATTCCAGGTAAAAAATATTGTTCCTAATTCGATGATGCCAATTGTCAATAGTAATAATAGCGGTAGCGCTAAAATCAATTCTATCATCGCTCCACCTTTGGCACCTTGGCGATACTTTCGTCTAAGCATCCCCACCATCCGGGTCTTTGAAGAGCACAATCCGTACCTGTGTACCGGTTCCTCCGGGCACGACCAGAACGGGAGTCGGGATGGCAAATCTACTCGGTGGACTATTCGGTGAACACCGGAAACCACAAGTGATTCCTTGAAGACCAGCTACTGCTGTTGCGCTAACGGAAACAGTATTCAAACCCACCACCCGCATCAGCATAGTATCGGTCGTGAGGCTATTAACTCGGGCTCTGGCCAAACGGGTATTGGCATTAGCGTTGGTAGCCCAAATGCTACCTGGGCTTGGGTCACTGGTTGTATTATTCCAATATTTGATTTCAACAACAGCACTGCTTAGGTTTGCATTATCAGGAGATGCAGTGAACCGTTGAAAGGTTGCACGGCCATCCATTGTGACATCGATTCCATCGGGGAATCCTTCCCCGTTGTTCCACAGGCTGATTACAGTTGACAGGGCAACTGCGTCGACAGCGCTCTGGAGCTTGGTTTTATTGACATAGGCTTGGCCTAAATCGATGACCAATCCCCCTGTTGCAAGTATGACAAGAATAGCAATTGCAATCAGTGGGAGGAAGATACCTTTTTGTGTCGAAACGTGTAATTTAAGGTTCATAATCGTACTACAACGATTGTTACCTGTTTTTGTCGATATTGATGGAGCGGACTGTTTTTTTAACTTTACTCCGGGTACGAAGGGATTTGAGGATTTCCTGACCCACAACACCATCTAGCTTTTCAGGCGGGTGGGTGTTCGGGTTCTTGGCGCGATGCTGATCATATATCTGTGCAGCCGAAACATTTACTACCGCATTGCCAAAATTTTGATCAACGCGGAGTGGCGCAACTCGCCAATCTTGCCCACAACCTTGCGATGACAGTAAAGCAACCAACAAACAGATTGTCTTGAATGACAAAAATCCTTCGTTTGTATGCCAAATCTTCATCGGGATCTCCCATTGCTCAGTTGGTGTCCAAAATTTCCCTCGAACCCCATTCCCCCATCAAAGCCTATTGCATGATTAGAATTACTATTTTGGTATCCCGGGGAACCTGGAGATTGATATTGGGCCTCCATTCGTCCTAGTAGATAGAATTCTATATCGTTGGGTTCGATAAAAGAATCGGTAGGAAGTTGGATGTCTTTTCTGTGTATCGGCCGGGCTAGATGAGGCGTTACAAATATGACCAATTCGGTTTGTTCTTTAGCAGATTGTTGACTGCGAAACAGCATACCCAAATATGGGATATCGCCTAGGCCTGGGAATCGGGTTGCAGCTTCGGTCACATTATCCCGGATTAATCCGGCAATGCTTAATGTTTGCCCGTCTGCTAATTCAACTGTGCTTGAAATCTTTCTTTCGGTTAGTGATGGTTGGCTAAGCACAACCCCATTGGGTGCTACTAGGGATAAAGAAGCTTCATCGGACAATTCGCTGACGATTACCGCTGTTTGCAAATTAATTTGGCCAGAATCTAGTACAGTTGGCAAAAAATCTACACCAACACCAAATTCTTTGAACGAAACGCTACATTGATTTTGACCACAATCACTCAAGAATGGGAATTCACCACCGGAAAGAAAACTTGCTTTTTCACCACTTAAAGTAGTTAGATTTGGTTCGGCTAATAGCTTGATTAAGCCGTTATCTTGGGAGGCTTCTATGGTTAGGTCGAACAACCAGCTACCAGCCGAAAAAAGACCAAAAATACCACTCGATGATATGCCAGAAACTATTGGCCGAAAGAGCTGGGTTGCTTCATCAAAACTGGTGCCGCCTTTAGAAATACCAAACTGGCCATCGCTACCGGTTGTAGTGGCGTGAAACGTAACACCTAACTCCCTTCCTAAAGATCGTTTTATCTCGGCCACAATCACTTTGAGCATGACCTGTTGGGCACCGCCAACCGTCATAAGATTCACAACGTGGGGTTGGGTGGGGAGCGTTTCGGCATTAACAGGTTGCTTTGTGGCGATCAGAAAGCCTTCGGCTAGTCGCACCACGGCTTCCATTTTGACTAGATTGGATATCTCACCACTAAGTACGATATTTCTTTTCGCGCTCCGCACACCAATTTTTTCTCCCGGTAGAAGTTCATGAATTCGCCGTTTGAGGGTTTCAATGTCTGGGGTCACTTCAACGTCAATAATGTAGATGACTTGCTTGTCATCATCCACTAACAGTGTGTTGGTGAACCCGACTAGATTGCCGTGTACCCAAATATGGTGGCCATTGACAAGAGTTATTTCTGCAATATTTGGTGGTTTGTTTGAATCAATTTTTATGATGTTTCTGACTGGTTTTTCCAGTGTATGAATCGTTGATTTATTGACCGGAACTTGAATATGCAACTGAATCGGTTTCAGCTGTGCCGCCTGCAGATTCCCACCGATGACTAACCCAATGACGAGGGGAAAATGGAACCATTGTGTTGGTATCCTTGTGTAACGGATCAATATATTTACCCTATTTCAACCTAACAATATGCACCGTTACATGTCGAAAGTTTATTGGTTTTCCAAGAAAAATTTTGCACCGTATGCTTTGGTTTTATAGTATAGACTGTCCGCTTAGACTTTCTGGTTGCTGGTTCTGATTGGTCGGTTGGATTCCGTAGTGTGAATTGCAGGGTTCCTTTTTGGGACGCGGCGACCAAAATTTCGGCTTGCTTAGGTGTCACCTCCAATGTAAGCGCTCTCACAACCGCAGGTTTTTCCTTGTCAGGAGATGCTTCCTGGTCGACTGCAAGTACTTTAATACTGCGTAATAAGGTATGTGTTTTCCCTTTTTTCTGACTGGCCACTATATCGACCGAATTACCCGGTAAAATAAATCCAGCTACTCCAACAACATCATTGACCCGAACACTTATCGCACGCATACCCTTGGCGATCAGAGCCGACAATGTGCTACCACCAAGGTGTTTGCGAACATTTTGTTGAAGGAAAATCTCGTTTGCAACAAAACGGCGGGTTGCGATTCGACCGATTAGTTGGTTTATATCTTGGAACGCCTCATCGGGAATGCTTGATGACGGCCATTCGATCTTCTTCAATTGAGACTGCTCCAGTTTGGTTCCAAAGTTGATATTTTCAGCAGCGACGACAACCGACCGAACCGGAATTGTGGTGGTACTGGGGTTTATTGCCTTCTTGCCAGAGTTGGATATCCATTGATAGGCCATCCATGCTGATCCAGTAGCTAAAAGGAGAGCGATCGTTAATATTAAAAAAAACCTCAAACTCATGGTCAACCTCCATCATTTTGATTAATAAAGTAATTGTTCCATGCTGCGTGTAGTTGATCGGAGGACATGACAGCCGGTAATTCGTTATAACAACAATGGTTATTTACCAGGCTAATTAAGTCACGCGGATGGCAGGGTAGTAGAGGTCGATTTTCGTTTTGGTAAATTTCAAAAAGCAAATCAAGAATTTTCGAATCGCATTGCATGGACTGTTTGTTGCATTCTTGGACCCAAATCCCTCTATACTCGTCTCGGTTCAGTGGTTGAAAATTGATTTTGTATCCTAACCTTCTTAAAAAAGCATCATCGGCCAGATCATTAGGATGAAGGTTTGTGGAAAAAATGAGTATGAGGTCGAAGGGGATGGGAAAGCGTTTTCCTGTATGTGTGGTCAGATAATCAATACGTTCTTCCAAAGGTACTATCCATCGATTAAACAAATCACCTGTCGGTACCCTTTGTCGTCCCAGGTCGTCAATGATGTAAATGCCGTTGTTAACTTTAAGTTGCACCGGGGCCTGAGTTTGGCGAGTGACAGAGTCATATTCCATCTCCAACATTTCTAATGTTAATTCACCGCCAGAGATGGCAACCGGTCGTTTGCAATAAACATATCGGGCATCGTGCCCTTGAGTAACTTGAGTATTGGCCAGTTCTGGGCTTTCCGAGTATTCGGGAATATGGATAACTGGATCGTAATACTGGATGACAGTGTCACCGACCAGCAAAGCATAGGGAATATGAACTGGATCGCCTAAAAGCCTACTTAATCGTTTGCAAATAAAAGTTTTACCGGTACCTGGCAAACCATAAATTATCATGGCACGACCTGAGTGGAGTGCTGGTCCCAGTTGGTCTAATATATTTCCATGAATGGTGGTGTCGGCAAATGCTGAAAGCATCTCCTGCTTCGTTACCTTGCGATTTTCGACAGATTGTTGTTTTACAAGCTTGGTATATTGGTCAAGGGGAATTGGAGCAGGCCCCGAATAGCCATCTTTTTCGAGCGCATTTAAGGCTTTTATTTGGCCCTGGTCGGTTAATGTATATCGAACACCCTGACTGGATTCGTTGGCGGAAAGAATCTCGATTTGCGATTGACAGCGTAGTTGGTCAAGTACTGGTTCCAAAATGTTTCCAACCAATGCAATATTTTGTATCAGTTGACAGAGATCCTGCACTCCTCCAGCATATAAATGCTTGCAAAGTAAATTAGCCACAAAATCAGGAGTTAATCCTGCCTCAGCCAAGGTTTTTGGTCGGACCACAAAGGGGTTCGTCGACGTTAAGTTAGGGAAACAATTGCTTCTTGAATGATTATTTTGAATGGTATTATTTGACAGCATCTTTTATCTCGTTCACTCAATCTGTGGGTTACTGGTGTTTTTAAAGAACCTACGTTGCAAGAGTTTTCTAGCAATGCGAATGGTTTGTAACTGATCGGAAGAACTTGATCTCCTGATAGTTAGAAGATATTTCTATCGGAGGCAAAGTTGTTTGAACCGACCGCTTTAAGAGCCAAATAACACGGTGAGGCTTGTATCCATGGCTTGTGCGTTTTTTTGATAAAATGGGCGATGAGGCCCTATTAACCAATAAAATAGCGGTTACCGGGGGTCATCGGAATAGCTAGGAGGCTAAGTGCTTGAATGCTAGCCTGGAAAGCTCTTTCAAGAAATGACGGAATTTAGTTTATTTTTCGGCTGGTCGGGTGTTATTTGTCCACATTCACCTGGAATTTACCCATTTAAATTCCGACTTTGGGGCGAACCCTAGGTTAAACCAAGGGTTCGCCAAAGCCCAAGCAATGGTCTCTATCTACTGGGTACCAGCACCAGCACCAGCACCAGCACCAGCACCGCCACCAATCGTACCCATTGCGTCGTTCACGGCTGAAAATGTGGTATTCACAGTGGTGCCTAAAGTTTGAATGGTAAAGATAGACACGACTGCAATTAACGCAACCATGATGGCATACTCAACCATCGTTGCACCGGTTATTTTATGCGTTATGGACCGTGGTTTTTTTTGAGTTTTCATGCTTAAGCCTCGTATTACGAAAAATATATTAAAGTTAAACCCGATGGAAGGTATGCCTTGGGCTTCATCTGTCAATTTAAGCGAGGTTTTCGTACACAACGAATCGCTCGCATGTCGTCATGTTTTATACATGCCAAGCTACTATACAATATAACAAATAAGTATGCAATAAAAAATTGCATAATAAGCCGTCTTTTTAGTTTCATCCTTCTTTGTAATCATTCAAATCAGTAGGATTTAACCTCAGAGCTTATGATTACAACTGTTAAGACGTTTCTGTTGATTCGCTAGATTTAATAAGCTTAAAATCCGTAGATAATAGACATCCTGTAATAGTACGAATAAAGACTATTACAAATCGCTCTAGGTTTAAAAAACGTTA
>CAZZET010000087.1:0-14222 GCA_964653275.1 uncultured Methylococcales bacterium | reverse complement strand
ACAGCCAAAGTATTAAAGTCGATATGTCTTGTGTTCGCAACCGCCATTTGATTCTCGCATCAATCCTACTTTGTTGGCTAATTTACCTTCCTGGATTATACGGTACGTTTTATTTTGACGATGAGCCAAATATCTTGAATAATTCGGCTCTTGCAATTACAGAAATCAACTTTTCGTCATTATCGCAAGTTTATAATTCGGGGAGCGCAGGTTTATTAAAACGGCCAATTCCTATGCTTAGTTTTGGTTTGCAACATTTGGTGCACGGCTTTGATCCGTTTTATTTTAAAATGGGGAATCTTTTGATTCATTGTTTGGTCGGTATTGGTATATTTAACTTAGTACGAATACTAGTAGTCTCGCCGGTTTTAAGGACGCAAAAAAACCTAAAACATCTGCCGTTACTTACCATGGCGATTTGGTTGTTTCATCCTATTAACCTTACTACAGTGCTTTACGTTGTACAGCGTATGGCGGGGCTTAGTGCCCTGTTTTGTGTCTTGGGTATGTATGGTTACAGTGTGGGGCGTCTAAGGATGGAAACTCAATTTATCCATGGTGCGGTTATTATCCTTAGCTCCCTGTTGCTATTCATTCCGGTGGCGGTGCTTAGTAAAGAAAATGGTGCCTTATTACCAAGTTATTGTGTCTTGATCGAAGTGTTTTTTTATCGATCCAAGACTGATAAAAAACATCAGAAATATTTTCTTTACAGTGTGTTCGCGTTATTTTTTATTTTACCCTTATCACTTCTTATAAGTTATCTGATATTGCACCCTGAATGGATTATAAATGGTTACAATAATAGAGACTTTACCCTAATGCAAAGACTATATACAGAATCAAGAGTAGTTTGGTTTTATTTGGCTATGATTATATTACCAATTAATAGCTTATTAGGTTTATTTCATGATGACTTTGTTCTTTCGACAAGTTTATTTTACCCAATTACAACGTTTTTAGGTGTGGTGGGGCTATGCTTTTTAGTGTTTATAGCTATTTATCAGTATAGAAAGTATCCGGTAGTGTGCTTCGGGTTTCTATTTTTTTTAGTGGGACATAGTATTGAATCTAGCATTATTGCTTTGGAATTGGTTCATGAACATCGAAACTATTTGCCCGATGTAGGGGTTTGCTTTGCTATAGCATATCTATTAATACGCATAGCACAGAGAATTAAGTTAAAATCCTTGAGTTATACTGTTTTATGCGTACCGCTACTCTATTATTCTAGCAATACCTTTTCTCGCGCCACTACCTGGGGAAATCAAAATGTACATGGTATAGTAGAATTAAAAAATCATCCAGATTCACCTCGGAATAACTATCACATGGCGCGTATATATGCAAATTTGGCGCATGAGTCTGAAGGGCTTGAACGCGATGAATATATTGAAAGAGCAGAGCATTACTTTATAAAAAGCGCAGTTTTACATCCAAACTATAATGATGGATTATTTGGGTTAATCGTGATGAATTCGATTGAAGGTAGAAAAGAAAATAAAAAATATTTAGATGAACTGATGCATAGACTCGAAAAAAAACCATTTAACGCAAATAACTATAACTATTTACTAGCTTTACTGCGCTGTATAAATGAAAAGGTCTGTGTAGTGTCAGTTGAACGTATTCAGCAAATAATTGAGGCTTGCAAACGAAATAAATATTTCCGTGGGAAACATAAAGAGGGTGTAATGACAGTATATCGAAAGTTACTATTTGATTTGAAAACTGATGTTGCTAGTTGATTGAGTGGAGTAAATTAGGAAGGTTCCGGTGGATGATAAGATTATTAGAACTACGATGTTTGGGTAAAGGTCATTTTTTATTTTTCGCTATCCCCCGCGCGTCCTAATTTAATAAAGTAACGTTGTTTCAAGAAAATAAACGATCATTAATATCTTCGTGAAGGGACAAAAGTACAGGAACAAGAATCAATACAACTAAAGTAGAGAGGGCGAGGCCGAAGGCGATTGAAACGGCCATTGGAATCAGAAATTGGGCTTGTAGAGAGGTTTCAAAAAGTAGTGGAATTAACCCGGCTATTGTGGTTAAGGACGTTAGGAGCACAGCTCGGATTCGGCGGATGGCGGCCTCAATCAAAGCTTCCTCAACATTGAGAGTTTTGGCTTTCAATTGGTGATAAAAGATCACTAGGATAATAGAATCGTTTACCACGATTCCGGATAGACCAAAAAAACCGAGAAAGGACATTATGGTCAAGTCGAGACCCATGATCAGGTGCCCTATAACGGCACCGACTAAGCCAAAAGGAATGATAGACATGACCACCAATGGCCATCCATATGAAGAGAAGACCCAGGTTAATACAAAATAAATCAAAAGTAATCCGCAAAATACACCAAACTTCAGTTCGATTAGGGTTTGGGCTTGATCGGAAGTATTCCCGGCGGAACTATAGGTGACACCATATTGGTCCATGATATCGGGTAGTATGCTCTGTTTTAGATGTGCCATCAAAGTGCCTGCATCACCGCCTTTACTCGTGATTGAAGCTGTTACATCTACTGCGATTTCCCCTTCTGCATGTCGGATTACAGAAAACCCACTCCGTGTGCTCAAATTTGCAACGGTGTAAAAAGGTACAGATTGCCCTGATTCAAGGTGTATTTCCATAGTGCTCAAGGCATTTAGATAGTTTCTTTCGGTTTCGGGTAAACGAATTCTTACTTCAACTTCGTCTGGTCCGTCTTGAAAAATTTGAACAAGTTTCCCATCAAAGGCCGTACGCAGTTGCTTGCCCAGTTCAGCCGTAGTCAATCCTAAGGCTGTACCCACCGACGTAAGCCTATAAATCAATTGTTCTTTGCCATAAGGCATGTTGTCAGTAATATTGAACAAGTTAGGGTCCGAACCTAATTTATCACGCAAGTCCATGGCGGCTTCTTTAACTCGATCTGCCGAATTTCCTCTTAACCGTACGGTGACCGTGCTGGAATCGGGGGCCAATTGTCGAGCGGCAATAGTCAGTGTTTCCAATCCTGCGGGATGGTTAATAAGATTACGCCAACGATCAATAAATTCTTGGTTACCCAGCGCCCTTAAATCAGAATCCACTAACTCTAGGCTGACGGTTCCTAGATTCCCATTACCCACTGTACGGCTATCAGTCGTTGGATTGTTCGTACGGTGGCGGATGACTAATGTTTCGATTAAAGCCTGGTCAATGAATTTAGCATCAACTCGACGAGCTGTTTTTTCTAAATGATCTAGAAATTTATCAACTGTTGAGGACGGTGTTCCAGGGGCGAAAATAACCTTGGCATGGATTACCGAGGACTCTGGTGTAGGGAAAAAAATGAAGTCAATTCGCCCCCCAGCGAATAAACCGGCTATTACGATCAAACTTGCCAGTGCCGTACTCAGCGTAATGGCACGATGTCTCAAGGCCGATTCCAATACGGTCCGAAAATAGCCATATTTGAATCTTTCAAATTCTTGGTCGAAGCGGATGCGAAATGGGGAAGGCCGGAAATCCGCTAAATGAATAAAAGTATTACGGAGGTGTCCAGGCAACACCAAAAAGCTTTCTAGAAGAGAGGCTAAAATGACAGTAATAACGACGAAGGGTATATCGAACATGATATTACCCATGGTGCCGCTGAGTAGAATAATTGGGAGGAATGCTGCGATGGTTGTCAAAGAAGATGCGAAAACGGGTGCTAGCATGCGCGTTGCCCCACCTTCGACGGCCTCCAACGGGTTTTCACCTGATTGATAATGAGTGTAGGCGTCTTCCCCAACCACGATAGCATCGTCGACAATTATACCCAGGGTCATGATAAGACCAAACAAACTTACCATGTTAATGCTGTCGCCTGCCCAATACATAATCAGCAGTGCAGCCATGAATGATACTGGGATTCCTATGGCAACCCAGAAGGCTACACGGGCATTTAGAAACAGGTAAAGAACACCAATTACCAAAATTAGTCCCCCAGCTCCATTTTTTAGCAAAATACGAATTCGATCATTTATCGGTTTCCAGCGTTCTTGATAAACGTGTAGTTTAATATTTTCGGGAAGGGTCTCCCGGGTCTCTACTAGCCATTGCTTAAGAATTTCAGCAGATTTTAAAGTGTCTCCGGTCTCCATTCTACGGAGAATCAATTCTGCCGCGAATTTTCCATTGACTCCGAGAGTGATGCCGTCTGTCTTCGGTTGGCGGGTAATCCGGGCAATCGATCCCAATTCGATTCGGCTTCGGTCGTCGGTGACAATTTCTACGGCGGCGAATTCGGATTCTGTCCGGCGTTGTCCAAGGCCTCGAACCTCTTTAGCGTTTTCGTGGTCACCAAACGTACCGGCGGGTATATTTTGGCTTTGGTCGTTAATGCGTTGCCCGATTTGATCAAGGCTCATTCGAAGTTGTTCAAGGCGCTGAGTTGATATCTCAATAGCTATTTCTTCGTCGGGAAGCCCACCGATGTCGACTTTATCTATACCACGGGAGAGGAGCTCGCGTTTGAATTGGTTGGCGAGTTTGCGTAGTTCACCAATATCGTCCGGTCCTGATATTAATACATTGGCGATTTGTTCGTACCGGACCACATTGAAAACTTGTGGTAGTTCGGCATCACCTGGCAGATTCCGAAATTCGTCGACCTTTTGTTTGACTTGGTTTAGCGCCAACACAATATTGGTCCCTTCTTTGAGTTCCAACTGTATTGTTGTCGATCCACGACCTGTCGTCGACCTTAGTTCCTTGATATTGTCTACGGTCTTGAGTGTTTGTTCCAATGGGACGACCACATCATGCTCAACATCGTCTGCACTAGCC
Organism: uncultured Methylococcales bacterium; assembly: GCA_964653275.1. GTDB lineage: Bacteria > Pseudomonadota > Gammaproteobacteria > Methylococcales. The sequence continues at coordinate 9,421 of CAZZET010000087.1, read as the reverse complement.
CCGGACCACTTCACGCTGACAGTGATCAAATCTAATTTAAAATTCGGAAAAAACTGAATATTAAGCTTATCCAGAGCGTAGCATCCACCAAGAATCATGAGTAGCATCAACATATTCGGAGCTACCTTATGTTGTGCTATAAACCTAATCAAACGAGTCTTCCTTTACCCATCTTTGTTTTTACTTTTGTTTCGAATTTTAACTTGCATACCATCAGCAGCGTTTGGTAGATAGCTGGTTAATATTAGATCACCAGATTCAAGTGAAGGTGATGAGATCAAAACACCTGAATGATGGTTGGGATTACGATGTTCCCCAATAATCTCGACCTCTAAGGAAGACAATCGATTATTGATAATCTTGTAGATTCGATTGCGCCCATACAACGATTCGGGAGGGAGGACTACTGAATTCTTTCGTGGAGGTCGATCCATTTTCACTTCGACGAGACTTCCGACACGGATACTGTCATCGTAATCTTTAAAAGCAAAGATCGCATCAATCCCTCGGGTATCTGCCTGACCCGAAATACGATCTAAATCCAGCTGTAATTCGGTGCGTCCTATTTTGGCGGAGGCTTTCAACGAAATATTTTTGGTGATCGCAGATTGCAATTCTCCCTGGAACGGCGCTGGAATCATTGCTTTAACTTCCAGCGAGTGGGTCGGGTAGAGTGTTAGTAACAATTGGTTCGCGACCACCTGATCCCCTTCACTGACGTCAATTTTTGCCACGTAACCTTCATAGGGCGATACTATTGAACTCCTCTCCAAATCTAGTTGGGCAAGGTCGCGGTCCGCTTGTGCACCTAGACGACGGGCTTCTAATATTGACAAACGGCTTTGATAACTATTAAGGGATAGTTTTCGGTTGTTAAAAAGGATTTTTTGCTTTTCCAAATTTTCCTGAGCTTCATCGACTGAGGCATCCGATACTAGATTCTTATGTTTTAGCTTCTGAGTCCTTTTCACTGCAGCTTGTGAAAGCTTTACAAGATTACTTTCGTAAGCTAACCCTTTTTGATCATTTTTGAATTTAATTTGCTCATTCTCTATTTCTGCGGAAAGTTCTTTTACCCTAGCATCAGCCTGTTGTAATCGAAATCTGAAATCCCGTTCATCGAGTGCCAGCAACATCTGACCGACCGAGATACGATCACCTTCCCTGACTACAACTTTTTCTACTCGACCTTTGTTGGGTGCTGTGGCTTTCATCAAATCAGGGGTCTCGACCGTGCCATACAAGACTAGAGTGGGTGAAAGGAATCTTGGTTGTATGGTTTCTGCATTCACAATCCAAACTTGTTCTTTGACAGGGCTTGGAATACTGACCGGGCGTGTTGCCTTAAGCGAAAGGAAAAAAATAATACTCATTCCGAGGATAATTATCGGGAAGTAGATTTTTAGCTTTTTAGCTTCGATGGAATCTTTCAATGGTTTAAAGCATGGTGGAGTAAATGCTGAGTCACCGCGGTGCAATGTACCCGCCCTGAACACCACCCTTGGATAATACGATTTGCCACAATTGGAGATCGCGGGCTCGAAAGGAACCCGCGAATGAAAGCAAGTAATACTCCCACATCCGATAAAACCGCTCGTCGTATCGATCTTTTAACAAATGCCAGTTTTTCTTAAGGTTGGCATGCCATTCCATTAGAGTTTTATCATAGTCAGCCCCGAAATTGTGCCAGTCTTCGATGACAAAAAACTTTTCCGACGCACCTGCCAATTGTTTTATTGACGGCAACATGGCGTTTGGAAAAATATATTTATGCACCCATGGGTCCCCTCCCACTGCTGGGAAATGGGAACCGACGGTATGCACCAACAACATGCCATCGTCTTTCAGGCAACCATGCATGGTTTTCATGAATCCTGCATAATTTTTGTGGCCTACATGCTCCATTATTCCAAGGGCGATAATGCGATCAAATTTTTCATTAACATCTCGGTAATCCTGGAATCTAATCGTTACGGGAAGACCTTTGCAATTGGTTTTGGCAAACGCGATTTGTTCTTTTGAGATGTTGACCGCGACGACCTCCACCCCATAGTTTTTAGCAGCGAATCGCGCCATGCAACCGAAACCACAACCGGCGTCAAGTACCCGCATTCCTGGCTGGAGTTGGAGTTTTCGGCAGATAAGATCCATTTTGTCGTGTTGTGATTGTTCAAGACTGGTCGCAGTTTTCCAATATCCACATGTGTACGCCATGGAAGCATCCAACATTAACTCGTATAGATCGTTTCCAATATCATAGTGGCTTTCAACTGAAGTTATCGACTTGTCTTTAGTTTGAAAATTCAACAAATATTGAATGATGATGTCAAAAAGCAATTTCTTATTTTGCTTAATCTGATCATACAAGCGGGCCCGAGATAGTTTTTCAATAAAAATATCAAGTCGTTCGCAATCCCACCAGCCATCCATATACGATTCGCCAAGGCCCAATGAAGCATCTCTTAGTACGCGAGTATAAATTTCGTCATTATGAATTTGAATGTCCCACGGTTGATCTCCGTCCACTTTGATGCCAGCAATTGGCATTAGTTCTGCAGAAATCGCCTTTGCTCGTTCTAATTTTTTATCCATTTTTATTTAAAGAGTGTAGGTACAATGCTTGATTAGATTACGTGTGGGCACCATAATATCATCGTTGTCAGTTTTTGATATCAATCGTCGTAATCGCGCGACAATCGATCAAGAAGCCCCGCCAAATTCTTATAGAAGTAACAATAAACCCGATTAGGCGTTAACCAAATCCATAGTAAAGACAAGCAATATGTCAAAAATTCGTTGGCCCCATCAGGAAGCAAAAAAACTCGAATCGCGCACACGAAATCACGATGCACCTGTTGTTTTCGAGACTGGATATGGGCCCTCGGGACTACCCCATATAGGTACTTTTGCTGAGGTTGCCCGGACGGTCTATGTCATGAATGCTTTTGCTTCGAAAAATCCAGACCGTAAACTCAAACTTATCGTGTTCTCAGACGATATGGATGGATTACGTAGCATTCCTGAGAACGTACCGAATCATGAGCTTCTTAAAGCTCATTTAGGCTCGCCACTTTCAAAGGTTCCCGATCCTTTTGGAGTCGAAAAAAGCTACTCGATGAATATGAATGATCGATTATGCCAGTTTTTGGATCATTATGGCTTTGATTATGAATTTCGTTCCTCTACCGACTGTTACAACACAGGTATTTTCAATGATGGCCTTAAGAGGGTAATGGCCAATTATGAGTCAATCAGAAGTTTGTTTGTTAACACGATCGCGGAAGACAAACGAGATGCTTGGAGCCCGTTTTTTCCAATCTGCGAAATTTGTGGAAAGATCTACACGACCCGGGTTGTAAGTATTTATCCAGATACCGATGAACTTTCCTATTCTTGTGATCTGGATAATGACGCATATAAGGCATGTGGCCACACCAATCGTTTATCCATCCTCGATGGTCGGGTTAAAGTCGGATGGAAAATTGATTGGGCACTGCGATGGTTTACGTTCAAGGTAAACTATGAAATGCATGGGAAAGATCTCATGGATTCGGCTGCGTTGAGTTCTAAGATCTGCAAAATCTTGAGCGGTCGCCCACCATTGACCTACAAGTATGAACTGTTTTTGGACGAGAATGGTGCCAAGATCTCAAAAAAAATAGGGAATGGTGTGTCAATGGAGCAATGGCAAGCATACGCACCAGTGGGCGCATTACTGCTTTTTTTATTAGAGAATCCCAACAAAGCGAGAAAAATGGGACTCCCAATCCTCCCACGACTTGTCGATAATTACCTGGTCGCCCTACATGATACGAGCATCAAGGAACCAGACTCTCCTCTCTGGTTCGTTGACAAGCTACTTCATCATCATGATGCGTCGTTGCAGGAGAGTTCTGATATTCAGTATTCACTGCTGGTCAATGTCGCGGAAACCTTAGGCCACGGAGGAGCCGAACTACTCTATGAGTTCGCGAAACGATATGATTTATCTGTCGCCGAAAATGAGCAATTTTTTCGCGAATTGTGTGGGCATGTGATTGCCTATGTTGAAGGCGTGAAAGTACACAACGTTGATCCTGTGGTATCAAAACCCGACGTCAGTTTATTTCCCTACCTTATTGAACTTCGCCAAAGTATTGGACAGCTAAATGCCCAAGGTGAATTCTCGCATGAGGCATTGCAAAATGCCGTATTTAAAGTTGCTAAAAATCACAACCTGGATTTTAAAGAGTGGTTTCACTTTCTATATCTCAGTCTACTGCAAAAAGAACAGGGCCCACGCCTCGGTTCATTTTTTGCCATGCTTGGATTCGACAAAGTCGATCAAATTTTCGATCAGGCGATTCAAACCCAAACATCCGGTTCGACGATCAATTTTGGCTCGGAAAATTTAAATACTCCGGATTCGATGTAACAGGCCGTAAAGTTAACAGTTCTCGATCGGTTTTCTAGGTAATCTTCGGGGTCCGTTTAACCGATTTTCGAAAGTTTCCTGGGCTTTTTTAAATGCGGGTAAATGACCGGCCATCATATGCCCAGATTACCTACCAATCATCCTTGCTATCTCTGGAATTAGATTTTCCTCGATGCTTACGGTTAGGCTTTATCTTCTCGATATCTAGAAGAAATGGAATAGGTTCCAGTGTGGTCCAGAATCTATAAGGAAGGTAAGCATTGCGGAAAATGTGATTGGTGTCACCACTTTGGTACAGGCTAATCCTTTTCCTTCAACTGTTGGGGAATCCCCGTCCACCGCATCAAAAATTCTATAGCCCTTTATTTTTGATTGGCAATACCGTGGGGGACATGTCCGGTTGCAACATGTTGACTTGCAGAGTCACAATGACCTTCTTGATCGTCAAAGAAAATGTCGGCGTTAAAAGCCTTTAAAAACGCACCTTTATCCATACCGCCAAGAAATAAAGCTTCGTCTATTCGAATATTCCAGGCTCTTAATGTCCGGACTACACGTTCGTGGGCTGGTGCCGCCCGTGCCGTTACAAGGGCAGTACGTATTGGGGAGTTATCGGGTTCGAAAAGAGTTTGAATATGATGTAGAGCCGCCAAAAATTGCTTGAAAGGGCCACCCGACAAAGGGGTTTTCGCAGCTGTTCTTTCGTTTTTGGTAAAGGCTTCTAATCCCTGCGCTTGGTATATTCTTTCCGCTTCATCAGAGAACAGTACCGAATCGCCATCGAAGGCAATTCGCAGTTGTTTGTTTGTATTTGACTCGGGATTGCAGGACACAATCGTTGCTGAGGCATAGCCCGCGTCCAGGGCTTTAACGACGTCATCGGCGTTGGAGGACAAAAACAAGTGGGTACCGAATGCGGGGATATAACCAAAGGGAGTGCCTCCGCTGGTAAATGCCGCTCGGCTAATGTCCAGTTGATGATATTGTATGGAATTGAAAATCCGTAGTCCGGTATCGGCGCTGTTTCGAGAGAGTAATATAATTTCAACGATAGGGGAAACGGGTATTTCCTTGTTGATCGATAGTAACTTTTTAACCAGTGGAAAGGCTATTCCGGGAGTCAGAACTTCTTCTTCGTGCTCGATTTGGTAGTGACAGTAAGCTTCCTTTCCTTCGGATTCAAAAATTCGATGAGAATCGTCTAAATCGAATAAGGCCCGCGACGATATAGCAACGACTAATTTTCTTGATTGATTTTGATCTATGACTGAATTCACGGTCGAAAATTGGCATCAGCTTGTGCTTATATCAGCGAAGAAATACTTTCTGCGGCTCTTTTGACATCAAGAAAAATTAATCCCAGTTTTGCATTAGGTTTTGCCAGGACTGTTAACACCGCTTCGGAACCTGAGTATGTCATTAGTACATAGCCGCTATCACCTTTTATCAATACTTGCTCCAGACTGCCCCGAGCCAATTCACTCGAAGTACGATCACCTAATGATAACATCGCAGCACTCATTGCGCCTACCCGGTCTTCATCGAAACCCTGCGGTAATACGGATGCCATGGTTAGACCGTCGGTTGAAATCAAAGCGGATGCTTCGATGTCGGCGGACGTTCCGTTCAGTTCGTTTAAAATAGAGGTCAGCATTTCGGATCGCATATTTAAACCTTTAATAAAATAATTAGTTACATTATATGGGGGTGCCGGCGTAGCGCATCGACAGCATCCAAATCAGTTTCACAAAATTGGGTTGATTTAAATGGGGCACTCCGGCCAAAACGAGTACAAATCGATGTTTACCAACATAGAGTGGCCAGAACCCAATGTCGCTATTTCCCTCAGGACCGACAATTGCCCAGGCACTTGAACTAAGTCCTAAATTATTGTTCAAGAGGCCGATGTTACGCTCATGTAAATTTGCCAGCTCGGCGCTGAGTGCGGCAATTTCTTCAGCTGCTTCGTGGACAAAACCGTGAGCTGCCAAATAAAATCCATGCTGATCCGCTAAAAGAGCCTTTCCACTTTCGGACAAAGACAACAATAATGTTGGCAATAGTTCTTCTAACGGTTGCTTTAAACATTCAATAGGTTCTTTTAGACCTTGGATCCACCCGGATTGTTGCAGGTGATACAGCATTTGCGTGGCTTTATTCGCATCAGAAATTCCTGTCCAATTTTGTATTCCTTCTAGGGTGAATGGGGGTGTCGTGTTTTCTAAAAATAGCTTGCGTATTATGTTGAGTGAGGGATCTGCTTGGGGTGTGCGAATTGCACTGTATGCCCCAGACGGTGTGGGATAGATGAATAGACCCTCAATGAGGGAAAATTGATTCACCCTAAACCTCTTCTAGAATAGGATCTAAGGAGTACAACAGTGCCTGAATTAATATGGAAATGTCGTCTCTAACACGGGCGTCGACCTCAAAAACCGGGGGTTTCAGGCCGAATGCTTTAAGCTGAGTATGATAATCTTCAAGTGTTGGTGTTTGTTTTAGATCCATCTGTGTAATTCCTATGACCACTTCCGTCTTGTCAATTAAAGAGCTAAAGGTTTCGAGAAAGAACCGTAAATCCTGGAAAGGATCGGGACGTTGATTGTTTAATAAAAGCACGAGCCCGATTCCTCCGACACTTAATATATCCCACATAAAGTTGAACCGTTCTTGACCAGGTGTACCGTATAAATGAATTTTTTCATTCCCAGCAAGATTCATAACTCCATAATCCATGGCAATGGTTGTGGACGACTTCCTTTGCTTGGTCATATCGCTGGCATTTGCATCGGTTCGAATAGGTGGTTCATCACTAATTGTACTTATAGCGGTTGTTTTTCCAGCGCCGACTGGACCACTAAATATAATTTTGTATTGATTCATAATGCGGTTTTATCAATCTCGACGTAAACGACGCAGAATATTCCCCAAAATATTTGAACTGTGCCGCGGCGGTTTCTCTGTGAGCGTACTTATTTCTACCGTCTTGTTTTGTTGCTCTACTTTTTCCACGATGCCTATGGCCATCGCAGCACTGAAAAATGCAAAAATATATTGTTGGCGAATGCCGAGAATCTCAGTGAGATTCATTATAGTTCGTGGTGTACGTGCCATTAACGCAGCTATCCGCAGGGAATGAGGTATAATCAGTAACCGAGTCAAATTTGGCCAACGGACTAAATGGAATTGACTATCTAGATTTGTACCGATTGGAATTCGCCCTTTTGAAGTCCATAAAGCCAGTTTCCACAAAAAAGATTCAAAATTTTGAGTCATTTTAGGATTATGTTTGTCTTGACCTTTCTTTTCCTCTACCACGGTTACGGAGGGGCCCTGGGTTTCTCCAGGACTAAGGGCGTCAAAACTACTAAGGGACTTGATTGGAATAGCACAAATTAATCTTAATTGTTTATCGTCTGCGTCGACATATATTTCCCGGTTATGGGGGTAAATAGTTATAGGTTTCCAGCCTGTGTTGAGTCGGAGTACACAGTTTTTTGTCTCCGCAAGTCTTAAAGCTTTTTGAACATATCCTTGTAAATAGTATTTTGGATCGTAGTACACTTTTTTGACTTGTGATTGGTCCCGAATATCAATGTCCATTATCGAGCCGATATATTTATTAAAACCCTTTTCACTTAGGGATATCGCAGTTTTGTGTTTGCTACTGTGTTGTCTAGGTACGGGGTTAATTTGTGTTGAGGAATAGTTTTTTTGTACTTCCTCCAAAGGTTTAAAAGGTTTCTCGTCGGTTGAATTGGCTGTATATTCCAATGCGTCTAGCCGAAGTTTTGCTTCAGCAATAACCTTAAGCATGGATTCGATCTGAACGGGTTTTTTAAGAAATATTGCGTTCGGAAAGTCTTGAAGCGATAGAGATAGTGCGATAATTGGGCGTTTTGGATATTTTTTCAGATTTTCTTCCAGTACTTGTTGTGCTTTAAATGTATCAAGATCGATAAAGGAGACTTCTGCGTTTGATTCATTAACGAGAATGCCCTGGTTTTTACATGGACCTTGCAAAAACATACTTAAAGTTTTGACGGCCCGGGCGTCCATTGCTAAGGCGGTTAATCGCAAAGGGTCGTTTTTTTTCATTAATGGCTAGTGCTTGAAAAAAAATGCAGCGGTTTGTTTCCACATCTTAACCGTAGTTTTGGGAATGAAGGAAATAGTGTTCATTATATTTTTGAAATTTTCGACGTCCCTTGCTGAGCGATAGATTTCCAATAATTCCAAATGCAATTCTTCCGATTCCGGGTTTTTTAATATCGCCTTCTCGAGAATGCACCGAGCTTCTTCAATCTGGCTGTATTCAATGCAGTCACGAGCTTCGATGAGTGGGTTTCTAACTTTTTTATCGGATGTACCGGTTATTTTGATCAAAGTAGTGGAGCCGTCCAATCCTGCGCCTAGCATTGAAAAATGCGTCGGTGGTAATTTTTCGAAATCAGCATTTTTAGACTCGAGAAGTGATGCTAAAGACCGATACTGCTCGTCGGTTAATTTGTATTTAACCTGCTCAAGCATGCGATATCGCAAATTTCGCCCTTTATTCTTCAAAACAAGAAATAAATCCAATACTGCCGCATACAACCTTTCTGAATCACCCATATCGAAAATTAGGCGAATTTTTTCGATATGGCTTGTAAGATTCGATGGCGACCGCCTTATTTTATAAGACAGACGATCGAGTCTCCCTTTGTTGTTATTGGCACTGTCGGACGAAGTATTTTTATTTTCGAATGCACCTTTTAAGATTAAAGGTTGACGTTCGGTCATGGGTCAAACCCCTTGCGTACAGTTGATTTCAATGAATCTGGTAATTTCGGGATAGGCTATGAATTAAAACACAAACATAAAAGGGCTCTGGATCAGCGAATAATTCCGTTACTATTTTCAATAGGCTACATGATTAAAATTAGCAATAATTTCAATTTTTTCCAGACCCTTAAGCTAAGGTTTTGGCTGGAAAAATTGTGGAGACCTCATATTTTGTCTTCAAAT
>CAZZET010000086.1:0-14346 GCA_964653275.1 uncultured Methylococcales bacterium | reverse complement strand
AGATAGGCCGTTTCTACAGATGAGTAATCCTGCCCTCTACTCTACCCTGAATTCCTTTGTACTTCTAAGAGTCTGCCGGACTGAGTTAGGCTCTGTAATGATGGGTACTGATTCGCAACAAACTAGGTTAATATATTGGTAAATACAATAAGTTATAAATTGAACTCGCATTCATAATGCTGGGGTCGGTGGTTCAAGTCCACCCGTAGCTACCATAATTTTTAAGGGTTTAGCTTGCAGTGTACAGGGGGGATGGCCGTTTTGCATTGCTGCCTTTACGCTTTACCTCTGCAGAATATTGTGGGTCGCCCTTTTTTGTGGAACTATCGTAAATCGTAATCTGGTCTGACTTTTTGTCCAGCATTTTTGTCTACCCTCAATTACCTACCGGTATGTTTATAAAGAGGTTTTTGGATGTGCTTAAAATAAGCAACAGTGAGTTGTTTATTTTAAGTTTGAGAAACAAGTAATCCCCCAAAAGTTAAAGAAATAAATCGGTCGCAGATGGGAAACCCTTTTAAGAGGTTGTTCTAAGCATTAATATGCCAATGACCAGTAGAATCAAACACAAGGTGTGATTATGCAATTGATGATGAAAATCTTTTTTATTGGGTTGTTGGTAACTGGATGTATCAACCAAATCGATATCAATCCCCATGGTCAGGATGCGTATCAAGTCGCCTCGAATGGCCCATCGCTAGATAAGTTAGAACAAAAGCTAATTAAAGAAGCAGTACTATTTTGTAGATCGACTAAGACAACGATGATCCCAGTCAATATCGAAAAGGTGGAGGGTGTTAACGTTGGGAATGGTGATGAGCCACCGGTCAATTCAGTTTCAGTAATTTTTAAATGTTTGAGCCATAAACAGATTCAGGCGCTAAAAAACGAGCAATTAAGAGCTAGGGAACGAGCTAGGTGATGGGGGTCGTCTCAAATTAGGCTTAAATGGGCTAATTTTGTAATTGGTCATAGGTTACTGAATACCTCAATGGGTAAAAAATCAGGAAGTTTAGGGAGGGGGTAACGGGTTTCAGTTATGAACGGTCCACTCTAATGTCCAGAGCAGGTGATTCAACTTTCCAGAGCTTTTATATAATTGAAGGCTTACAGACAGATATCTGTAAGCCTTTTTTGGTGATCAAGGAGACTTTTAGCTTACGATAGATTTTTCATCTCCTGCATTGGATGCCAGTACAAGTTGCCCCCATGATGGGTTGAGGAGAGGTCAAAATTTGTGTTGTACATGACTTTTATTTGATTACTTTATTTCCGAAAGTTCTATGGGAGCCTTAAGGTATTTAAGCCGCTACAACCTCGCTTGGCTCTGGGCGGTATTCAATTACTTTGGCGGGAACTCCTCCGACAATTGCATAGGGCGGGACGTCTTTTGTAACGACAGCACCTGTGCCGACCACTGCTCCTTTGCCAATATGTACACCATCTAAAACAGATACTGACGAGCCTAACCAAACATCATCTTCAATGATTGTTGGGCCTCGTGTTGTAGTATCTTGATCAATCATAGGGATTCCATTGCGTGATATACCGTGACGGGAGCCTCCGATGTAACACATAGGACCTGTCATTACATTAGAACCAATTCGGATTGAACCGGATGCAATCAAGTGTGAATGCATTCCAATAACAACGTGATCGCCGATGGATAGCTGGCCAAACTTTACCTGGATGACACTCCCACGTGCCAACAATACATCATCGCCGATTGTGAATGATCCTTTATCTGTAGCCCCGCGCGCGCATAAAAGGACATTGTCATCAATTGCAGTTTGATTACCCATCCAGATTTTTCCGGGGTGGCGGATGGCTACATTCACGCCAAATTTAACGCCAGTGCCACACCTGCCAATTAGCCCTCGCCATAATTTGCTTCGCAGCAAATACCCAATCGCCCCTGGAAAGGGGCGTGCGAGGGCGTTAGCCAGCTCGTAACGGATAAAGGCATACAGTCCGGGGCATCCAGTAAAAAATAATTCATACTTTTTGAGTGCACCGCCTGAACTTTCGTTCAGGCGGGTCATCATCAAAGGTTTTTGTTGCATCGAAATCGTATGTCCATTTATTGTAGTTATCATAGTACGAGTCCTATTGTCATTTTGGGTTTCTATTAGATTGAATGAAAGTGTTACTTCCTTCAATATTCCTTTAGTACTTAGTTTTCCTATCTAAACCCTTGGGTGATTACGCAATTCCAATTTGGATAGTTAATAAACTGGAACCATAAAATTCTATATGCCCTTAACAAATGCATAATATGCGCCAAAAAGATAGGAGTTTGATAAAGCGTTTATTTACAGGGGGTTCTGGATTGTCATAAGAAGATCGAATAACAAACTTTGGCTCTAGCTGTAAAATTGACTGATAGCTACAAACTCGCTTAGCATCGAAAGTAAGTTCGATAACCAGTATAAGTGGGGTTTGTCTAGGAGGGATGTTTTAGAAGAAAAAATCTTTTGACGAATAGTAAGTAGGCTACCTTATTTTATATAGCTACGGAAGATTTGGTCTATTGTCAGGAGATTTTAGCTGTTTTAGCAAGCTGGATATCTAGCACCCAATCTTGCTCATCAGGTAAATCAAAAGATAGGGTTTTACCAGTCGTGTGAAAAGAAGCGTGTTGAAATTTTCCACTGCGAGGATTATACCAACGAGCATGGGGTCGTAGCAGAGATGCATCGACTGCAATTTCTAATTTATTCCCCCCAATTTGGTAGGCGATGTAATGCTGATTGGGTATCGCCAGGACGAAGGCAGAATCGGACAATGTATTCATCGGTTCGAAACGCCAGAATTCAGTTTCGCTGAAGAACGCTTGGAGATGGTTAAAGTACCCACGCTCTAATGCAATTCCATCACCTCGCGTAACTCGTCCAGTCACGAAATCGCCTTTCGTACCGTCGACACCATAAGTTGGATAGCCTCCAGCCATGACAATACCCCAACTCTTTTTACGTATTTCGTCAGGGTTAGTCATAGAATTTATTTTTTCATATCCGAATTCTTCATTAATTATCGGTAGCGGGGTTGTTCGGTGCTTAGCCACTTGAGCGTTCAGTTGTCCGGGAGTTCCGAGGTGTTGTAAGATCTGCCAACCCGACCATGGAGAGCCAACTAAATCACGATATAAGTATTTTTTATAGGCATGCGCACTAATCAAATTACCATAAGGATTTTTTTGTTGTAAGGCAGTCGCGAGCGTATTCGCCCAGTTGGGTACGTCTCGGTATTCATTATGTTCGTTGCCAAGATCAAAGGTGACATTTGGGAACGCAGCATAACGGGCGATTGCATACAGGTAATAATTTAGTTCCTCGTCACTACCTTCTGAGGGGAATTCTCCCTGTCGGTCAACCGTCATGATAATAGAAGCGACCATGTTTTTGGCTAGCATGTATCGGATGATGCGCTCCATCTTTCGCCAATGGTTTAAGTCATATCGACTAAAATCTATAGTTGAAAAAAGACTATCTACCTGGGTAAACGGAGTTATGATACCGTTCCAACCCTTATCAAAATTTGCTCGAAATTCACCATCGTTAAGTTTGGCTTGATTTAAAAAACGGACCCTGTTGATCCCTTTGTCGTAAAAATAATCAAGGGATGCCTTTATTTCCTTTTCATCAGTTAAACCCACTATCCCATAGGCGGTATTGCCTAATGGAAAAAAGTGTGTGCGAGTCCCCTCCCATAGAAAGTGATGAGGATATTTCGGGTCGACTTGGAGAAAACCATTTCTTTCACTTGCCTTGGTAACGAATGAACCGACCAGTTTTTGAGCCCCAGAGGGATCTGAATAGTGAACACTGTAGTGGTATTTACCCGGTTTTCTCGGGGTCAAACGAATTTTGAACAACGAGCCATCGTCACTGTCACAAAACCCTTGTATACGGAATGGCTTTCCACGCCCATCGTCTACCATGGCGTATACACTGGCTTCGGTGAAAGGGTTTGATACTATAGGGTTTTTAACAAAGATATCGATCTCGAAAATATCGTATTGGTCCACTACCGTCGACGAACCTGACAATCTTATGAGCTCGGTAGTCTGGCTAGAATTTGGAGAACAAGCCAGAAGGGATAGAGTGAACAAGATAAGTAAAAATAATCGCCTAACCACCTGAATAGACCTGTTTAGTGGGTATTCCCTTAGGGAATGTTTCACTCGGTTTTATTTTCGGGCTGGCGTTGACCGATTTCCTTAGCGGGAACACCGCCTGCAATAGCATTTTCGTCTATCGATTTAGTGACTACTGCACCTGCGGCAACCACGGCACCTTTGCCGATTTCTATACCGTTGAGGACGGTCACATGAGCTCCAAGCCAACTTCCGTCACCGATAGTTAAGTGGTTAGAGTCGTCAAAAATGGGCATTTTTTGGATTGGTTTCCCAGTAATGGCAGTATTGTAGCCATCCCCTCCAACGAGATAGGTATAAGCGGCAAGAATTGCATATTCCCCAAGGACAACTTTATTGGCAGAAAAAATATCGCAATTAAAGCCTATATTGACGCCTTTTTTAAGTTCAATATCTCCATTCTTACAGCTCAAAATAGTATTTCGACCTATAAAAACATTATCACCGATGGAAATTCCTTTATTGTCTACACCTTTTGCATCGAGCAGGCAGTTGTCATCAATAATGACGTTGTCGCCAATATGGATTTTTCCTGGATGGCGTATCGTAATATCCGTGCCGAAAATTACGTTTCGCCCACAACTCCCCATCATTCTTGGGAAAAGTTTGGACCGTAGCAAAAGCCCGAGAGCGCCCGGTATCTTGCTGGTGAGCAGAATTATGAATTCGAATTTGAATAGTTGATACAGGCTTTGATTACCTAGAATTAGTTGTTGATATTGAGCGATTTTGGAACCCTTAATATTTTTAAATTCCTTGTTGGTATCTTCTAGCATGAAATGTACGCTCCTCTAAAAAGCACTTTTTCCAGTAAGAATAAAACGGCGACAGTATAAAAAGTAAAGCGCGGCGCTTGCATAAACGAACAATACAGGGAGTGGTAACATGGGATGATCTAAGACTAATAGACTGCCCGGAGCGGCTATAGCCAGTATGAAAAAATACAGTATTACTTTAAGATCCCCCCAGCGGATGATAGGAAATTTAAGCCCTGCGAAAAATGCGATTGATAGCAACAATAAAATGGCTTCGGATGCAGAAGTTGCATAGGCAGCTCCAAGGATACCCATTGTAGGTATTAGCCAAAAATTTAACCCTATATTAATGAATAAGGTGACCTGTTGTAGAAAGACTCGTTTCCATTGATTATCGCTGGTGGTTAGAGTTTCCAGCATTCCGAATGTCATGAACCGGCACAGTACTGCCACCGCTAAAATTTTGGCAACGTCAACGCCCGCTACGAAGTCCTGACCGAAGATAAAGGGGACGATAGTATCGGCGTAAAGTAGAATAATCGTAACTGCAGGAAAGGCCATCAAGCACATCAAAGTAGTGAGTGTCGAAGATAGATCGAAAAATATATGTCGACTTTCTGAAAACTTTTGATAAAGAGCTGGTGAAGCACTTCGTACGAATTCGTTAGGTACTATGTAGAGAACAAAGATTAAGCGGAAAATCGCCGTATAAATTCCCACTTCAGCTTCTGAAACAAAATAGGAGAGGATGAGCGTATCGACATGGAAATAGAGGGTCCAGGCAGCATTTTGAAGGGCAAATTGACTGGCCCCTTTTAACAAGCTTTTGACGGTGCTTTTATCAACCGAAGTCTTGAATAGAATATTTCGTGTCACAAAGATCCATATCCCAACAGTGATAGCCGCTACAGCTGCTTGCGCCGTTGCAATTTCTTTAACACTATGGTCTGCTGCCATGAGTATCATAAGTGTGGCAACCAAAAGCCCTAGTGATATGGCTTGAACAACTGCGGCACGGTCAGCACGGAGTATAGCTTGCATCAGTGCTTGGAAACTAACTTGGAAACGCGTGAAAAACCACCACAGACTTAAAATGACAACCAGATGGAATACATCGATTGAATAGTCACTAATCGCAGTCAGCAGGATAGTGCTGATGAGCACTATTGTAATTAAGGGAAAAAGTATAGCGATAATGGCGCCGAAGGAACTGTATAATACTTCATTATTGCGAGATACACGCCGTACCAGCTCTTGTTCAAAACCTAGGTCAGTGAATATCACCGCAACTGTCGTGATGGTCAATGCGATAGCATATTGACCGAATGCTTCCGCGCCAAAATGTCGTGCTAGCACAATCGATATCAGAGCAGAAATCCCTTTACTTGCAAATTGTACGAAAGCTAGAAAAAAGGCGTTAGAAGTAATTGATCTTTGGTTCACGAGTCTAATGTATGGCTTAGATAATTGTATCGGTCTTACAACCAACCCTGATTTAAGTACCAACGGGTAGTTTGCTGAATTCCCGTGATGTTATCGAATTGGAATTCGAAGCCTAGCTGTTCACGTAGCCTACGGGTATCAAAGGATCGATCTTTTGTGAAAAAAGCGACCCTCCGCGGATAGATTGGTGGCTCTATCCCTAGGGGTTTACAGACGAACTCACAGAGATATCCAATCAAGAAAAAAGGCGATACCGGGAGACGGATAAATATCGCTTTTTTAACCAGTACATTAGCGATGGTTTTGATCATTTCTTTTAAAGTCACCGATTCGCGGTTGCCGCATATGAAGATATTGCTCAATGCATTTTCATGAGTTGCAGCAAGAATAATGCAGCGGGCTAAATCTTCGACATGAATCAAGTGATATAAGCATTTGCCGAAACCGAGTAGCGGTATCATCGGCAACTTTGCCATTTTGAATACCTTTAACAGACGTCGGTCACCAGGACCATAGATTGCTGCCGGGCGGATAACTGTGTACGGTAACTTATTTTCTTTTGCAAACTGGTGAATCCACTGTTCTGCTTCAGCTTTGGTGGATTGGTAGATATCGCCTGGATTTATCGGAGCGTCTTCGTTTGCTGGCGGTTTTTCAATGTGTCCAAGTACACCAACTGTGGATACGTGAACAAATCGTTTAAAGTGGGAATGTTGTAATGCGGCATTGGCGAGGAGGTGGGTGCTTTCTACGTGGACCTGATGGTAGGTGTGATCGGCGATGCTTGCTTCACGGTAGGCAGCTGCTACATGGAAGATATAATGCACACCTTCCATGGCCTGGTTGACAGTATCTGCGTCGAATACATCACCCCGAAACCATTGAATGGGAAGTGCCTTTAAATTGTCTATATTCGAACTTGGGCGGGCGATGACTCTGACAGTGCATCCAAGATCGCATAATTGGCGTACCAGAACCTGGCCGGTAAATCCAGTTCCACCGGTTACTAAAACGATGTCGTTGTGTCCAATGTTCATAGCGTAGATTCCGATACTGACTGTTGGTTTCGTTCAAAGCCGTAGATAACAGGAGAACCAAAAGTCTGAGTCAAGCCACTAGTACGAAATAATTGCTCCAACATTGCCGCTAGTTTGGGCTTTTTCAAAGCTCTGTAAAGAGCCATGGGTAGTAAAAATTGAGGGTACTTATGTACGGGGGAAAACCCATGCCGGGCAAATTCCGTTACGATATCTTGTTCACGAAATAGTGTAAACGGTCGGGTATTTTTCTCTATCCCCTTTTTGAGACTGAAAAGTAGGTCCGAGAAATAATTGATACTATACAAGGTAGGAAAGTCTACGACTACTCGTACTCGACTGACACGACAGAGCTCAGCTATATGCTGACGCCAATGATTTAGGTGGGGTAACATACGGTAGCTGATAGCAACATCGTATGACTGGTCGATAAAGGGCATGGAGAGCAACGAACCGGTTTCGAATTGAACTTCATCATTTTGTAAAAAACTTTGGATCAAATTTGCACAGCTTTTATCGCTGCCTAGTACTGTAATATTGTGATTATTCCGGACTAGCCAAGGAATGTTTTGGCCATGTCCCCCTCCAGCATCCAATATTGACAAGGACTGATTTGGATCGGTTGTGAGTGGACTAATCTGTCGTTCGGTACCCTGTTCTTGAACAGTAAGGAACCACTCACCGATAGGTCCAGAAAAACGCGATGCATAGTCCTGGGTTGAAGATTCAATGTCAGGTTGCTCGGTCGTCATCATGTCCATGTTGTTAGTTCCTCAATTGGTGTGGCTGTGTTATCTGTTTTTTGATGCATCCAGTTTGGATAACTGGTGTAGAGTTGGTTGATCTGGTTTTGACGTACCTGGTGGCTCCATCCTAGTCGTGCTGCTAGAGCATGCGAACAATAGTCGATGGTCGTTTTCGGGGGCAAAGCGATGCTGCCCAGGTTTAACCGTCGTTTCAGCAAATCTTCAAGCGAATGAACCTGTTCGTGTTCTACACAGTAGTCGATTACCTGACAGATTAGTGGTGCTGCTCCGGGAATGGCGTTGGCGCCTGACGGATTCTCTTCTAGGCTCGCCAACAGGGTAGTAGTGCAGCTACCGAAATGTTCTATCAGTAAATTCATAGTATTGTTTGGTACTTTGTCACCATATTGGTTAGATAGCTTGGCTTGTAGAGTCAAAGTACTTTCTAATTCGCCACCATGTAGATTGGTATCTTGGGATCGAGATGGTTTTATGCTCAAACCATGTTGGGCACTAATGGTATCGATGGTACTGGCGGCAGATGCACGTGCCATCGTAAATTTTGTACCGATTTGGACATAGAGACCCACTAACTCGTTACAACGGTGCAAGTGGTTGTGCCTAAGTAAGCTAGATTCAGTATCTTGCGTAAAATCGAGAGCCTTGTCAGCTGGCAAATAACCAACGTGAACATTACAGATTTCATCAAGTCGAAGATCCAGTTGATCAAAGGCAGAATTTACTCCGTTCAGGTATTCCTCCACCTGTTTTTGGGATATGTGACTGTTGTTCGGTGGTCCATGATGGGTGGCATACCAGGTACCAATGATTGATCGATTTTGCCAAGGTGCAATAAAAAGCGCTCTCCCTTTATACTGATCATTGTGGGTTTGCACGCCCATGGCGACCGGAGCAATAGTTCTATCAACCACTACATTGACCGCTTGAACATACTCTTTGCTTCTGTCTGCAGTAGAAAACCCTTGTTGTTTGTAAAATTGCCAACCAGAGCTGGCATCGATGACGATAGCGCTTTCGATATTGCGACGTTCTCCATTGAGTTCATCTTGTATACACACACCTTGCACAATTCCGCCCTTGTATAACAATTTGTGAGCGGCTACGTAATTCAAGGCATGACCACCTTGCCTGATTGCTGATTGAACGAATGCGAGTACCAAGCGTTCAGTGCTACCAGCTTGTGCGTCGTGCCAGCTTAGTGCACCGGAATAGGGTTCACTTTTCAGTGTGGGTGTGTGCTGTTTCAGAGCAGCAAGGGAAATTAACCCAGCGGCTGGTATGCTTTGTTCTGATGCTAGACCGAGGTTTCGATCCCGCGTGAGCAGGTTGTAGAGTGCCGCGCCAGCACCGACAACCCAACGGTTTTTCATAAGCTGGTTGGAGGTGGGCAATAAGCAGCGGAGGGGTTTAACTAAGTGTGGGGCAATTTTAAGAAAAGTCCGACGTTCGCTGGCCGCTTCACGGCAGGCGCTAAAGTCTAGTCGTTGTATTGCGCGAAGGCCACCATGAATAGTTTTCAAGCTGTTGGATGAGGTTCCACTGGCAAAATCACATTGTTCCACCAATACAACCTTGAGACCTCGATGAGCAGCTTCCCAACATAAAGTTGCCCCGTAAATCCCACCACCTACAATAACAATGTCTACCTGGCAGGGTACAGATTGTAAGCGATTATGCTGGGTCACTTTCCCGCGCCGGCTGGGGTAATACGGTGTCATAAATGTGGTAGAGAGTGTGGCGGAAAGCCGGATAACTATGTTCTTTGCTGATAAATTCTTGTGCTTGCTTCCCGAGTTGATCACGCAAACTATCATTTGATATTAGAGTAACGATGCCATCGGCTAAAGCTTCTTTGGTGGGGCTAGCCAAGTAGGCAATTTTGTCTGTGACCACTTGTGTATGGGTAGGTAGATCAGTAGCCAGCACTGCTATCCCTGAGTCCAAGTAGCTGAATAGTTTCATTGGAGTATTGGTGCCCTGAATACGTGGTGAAAGCAAAATATCCGCTTGTTGCATAAAGCCGCCAATTGCTGTGACAGGTTGCTGGCCGAGAAATAGAACTGAGCGGTCGATATTGAGATCGATGCACCGCTGCCGGTATTTTTCAATATCTGTCGGTATGCCGCCAATAATGACAAGATGAGCTTGGCACTTTTGGGTGCGTGCCAGAGCAAAGCTTTCCAATAACAGATCAATACCTTGGTAACTCTCTAGATTGCCTATATACATTAGTAAGCTACTATCAACTTCGTAGGTATTACGAATGTCGATGGCTGTTTCGCCATTTTGCTTGGCTAAAGAGACATCCTTGAGGACATAGATCCCTTCATTACGATATTGACGGACTTCGTCCGCTAAGGCGTCACATACCGGTACGACCGCGCTGGCGAAGCGCATTGGCATCGATTCGAGAAACCTCAATAGTTTTTCAAGCCAGCGTATTCTTGAATACTTGTCAACGATTTGGGTCACCATGGATGAATCCATGTCATAGATAAATGGTGTTTGCACCAATGGACATAGAATCAAAGCCATAAAGGCGCTCTCTTCTACAGCATGGACGACCATATAGCGGTTAGTGAAGATCAAACGAATAAATTTCAACAGCAGCCAGAAATCTAAAATCAGTTTTTTTAGTGAGAAGCCCGGTCGGACATTTGTAATTTCCGGCCATGGATTGGCTCGGTGTATAGTTAGACCGGGATAATCGCGATTGTCGCCTTCGTTGAAAGTCAGTAAGTCTATCTCATAACCACGCTCGCTAAGTGCTTTTATCAATAAGTCTACTGCGATAGGCGTGCCGCGTTCTTGATAGAAGGGGTGTGGGGCAACAATTAAAATTTTCATCAGGCAGCCTTTTTCTGGGTGTTGGTACGACAACGAAACTGGTTGATTAAGAACCCTGATATAGATTCAGATTGTCCATAACAATTGATCGTGCCTTGAGCCAGTTGCCGTTTCATTTTTTCCAGTGGTGTTTGGATTGGATCGGTGTCGTTCCACCAGAATCCAGAGCTTCCAATACGTTGGAATTGTTTGCCGAAAGGTAATGGATCGCTTCCAGGGAGGATGGGTATTCCACGTTGTCGGGCACGATTAAATTGGGGAACATGGTGCCAAAAGTTGGGGCGGCCGCTATTGTCACCTAGGTAAACAGGGGAGTGGTCGTGTCGGTCAAGTAGTTTGTCGATGACCAACCCACGTTGGCCAAGCCATTTTCCGACACCCCAGGGAAGTATTAAAAGATTCTCGAGGCTATAATCGCTGATGAGGTTCTCCACCGACTGTCCATCATCGGGTTTGTCGTAGAGGCCGATGATCAGTAATTCCAGTTTTTCGGCAGTGATAACCTGATGGCCTGGCAAAATAGTCAGTTTCTTGTCATTGCTTTCTACTTGTAAGGTAGAACTGACATCGTTAATGATCGAAACTGACCAACCATCAATAATTTTGTTTCGGCCACTAGCCTCTACTAGTTGCTGGTAACGATAACATTCCTTAGATTCGGTAAAGCACACGATTGCCTGGATGGGGTGTTTAAGATCGAGTTCGGTTGCTTTTTGCTGGAAATTCCGATGGGCCGCTGAGAAAAAATCAGCGTCAGACCAAATTGGATATAGATGCACGTGGGTATCTACTATATATGCTGTAGTGTTTTCCTGTGGCGTCATATGTTTAGTAAATTGCAATTTCGGAATGTTTCAGAAATTAAGTCTAGCCCAAACCGGCGCTTTGTTAGTCTTTACTTGGTACCCATGAAAACATTGAGATTAGGCTACTTGCCGAATTACCATGGCCGGACTATTCTTTTTACTATGTACCCCATGATGATTTCTAACTGGAGCCCTAGACCGTTGTTTGATTGGTTTTATTACGGCAAAAGACTTTGCTGGCGAATAGTCTTGCTAGGTCTAAGTGGATGTCAGTGGGTTCTAGGGTAAATATAGGCATTCGAAACACAGCATTTCTTAATGACAAAAGATAACCTCGAACTCTCGGTAATCGTGCCCCTATACAATGAGCAGGAGTGCGTCTTGCCGATGTATGAAGCGTTGGTAAACGCACTCGACCCACTGGAATTGCAATATGAACTGATATTCGTTGATGATGGTAGCCGTGACGACACTTATAAAATTGCGAATAATTTAGCAATTGCAGATTCCCGGCTCAGGGTCATTAAATTTAGGAGAAATTATGGGCAGACTCCAGCTATGGCTGCGGGAATTGATAATGCTCGGGGGAAAGTCTTGATTACAATGGATGGGGATTTACAAAATGACCCAAAAGATATCCCGAATTTCTTAAAAAAAATTAACGAAGGCTACGATATTGTAGTGGGGTGGCGTTATAACAGGCAGGATAAGCTGGTTTCAAGAAAGATTCCCTCAAAAATAGCGAATTGGATTATCGGGAAGGTAACCGGTGTTCCAGTGAAAGACAATGGTTGTTCACTAAAAGCTTATAGGAGAACATTGATTCAGGAAATCCCGTTGTATTCGGATATGCATCGTTTCATCCCAGCAATGGCATCTTTGTCAGGAGCAAGAATTGCTGAAATAAAAGTACAACATCACTCCCGTGTATTTGGCGAATCCAAATATGGATTATGGCGGATCTATAAGGTCTTGATAGATTTATTATCGATAAAGACGATCGTATCGTTTGCTTCCCGTCCTCTTATTTGGTTCAGCATCTTAGCTTCGGTCGCGTCCACGATCTCATTGGCTGCATTTGGATATTGGGTTGTCGTTCCAAGCTTGGATCCGAATGGTTCAATCTTAATGATGATGGGGGTTAGCATGTTATTTGGCTGTCTGGCCATATTTATGCTTTTGTCCGGGGTTTTATGCGAGCTTATTTATAAAACAGGTGATAATAAAATCGAAGATCTATCCAAGTTAACTTTTAAACTTTAAAATTTTTTAACGGCCTACAATTGAGAGCACACTCTGATGTCCCAGAATATTGATCTGTCAGTAATTATCCCTATTACAGAGCGACACGATAACATCCAAGAACTGTATTACGAATACAAGAAAGCTGTTGAACAAACCAGCCTTACCTACGAGTTCGTATATGTAATGGATGGTCCTTTCCCTGACCTTAATGAAGAATTGACCGCACTAAAAGACAAGGGAGAGAAGCTAAAGGTGATTATGCTTGCCAAATGGTTTGGGGAGGCAACAGCACTCAAAATTGGCTTTGAAAATACATCGGGCGAACTTATTATGACTCTTCCTGCCTATCAGCAAGTGGACTCATCTGAATTGCCGCGATTGGTACATTCAATCGAAGGTCAGGATATGGTTGTTGCTCGGCGTTGGCCCCGCAAAGATTCTGCGCTCAACCGGCTGCAATCTAACGTGTTTAATTTTTTAATGAGGCTACAAACAGGTGTTGAACTTCATGACTTAGGTTGTAGCGTAAGGGTGTTCCGGAGAAGAGTCATTCGTGAAGTAGAAATATACGGGGACCTACACCGATTCCTACCGGTTCTAGCTAATCGTTACGGATTCAAGGTGCTTGAAGTGAAAACTTCTCAGTCACAAAAAGACATGTTTCAAAGAATTTATTCTTCCGGTTTGTATGTTCGTAGGTTATTGGACTTACTTTCCGTGATGTTCCTGATAAAATTTACTAAAAAACCACTGCGGTTTTTCGGGCTTGTCGGGATGGGGACGATTTTTGTTGGCGCTGTAGCGACTGCTTACTTAATTATGGAGCGGCTGGTTTTCGATATGAGTTTGGCCGACCGTCCAGCTTTGATGATAAGTTCGCTGTTCATTGTTCTGGGAGCACAAATTCTCTCGATTGGCCTAATTGGAGAAATTATTATTTTCAGTCATTCAAAGCAACTGAAAGAATATACTATCGACAGAATTATCAATTAAATTACTTAATTCTTTAGCGCACTTCTACTGCAATTATGAATGGCATTAAAGATGAGAGTTTATAGGGGTAAATGTTCTTTTTTTCCTTAATATGAAACAATATAGGCAAATTAAACGAGCATTCCCTAATCGGTGAATAGCTACAAACGGCTCATTTAAATTACTGATTTGGCGGTTCTTCTGCCAACCAACCATCGATTACTTTACTTGTGATGTCGGAAACCAAGACCAGCAATTCTAAAGATAACCCATGGTGATAATAGTTCCAATCCTGACTGCCCAATGCTAACAAACCTT
>CAZZET010000085.1:4523-14591 GCA_964653275.1 uncultured Methylococcales bacterium | reverse complement strand
CCATATTTCAGATCACTATCTGCAGGTTCGTTTCCAAGCCATACTGATAGGAGCGCACGGCTGAAATCGTCTCCTGGTATAACTCCTTTTTTGACGCCTTTAACGTTGACGGATGTGCCAATATCCGGAATATAGTCCAGAACAATGACATCACCACGATGAACCGTTCTAAAAAACCCATTGAATCGATCAAGGCGGCCGCGCAGCTTATTCATTTCCGCTTGCGATTGATTGTTTTCGAACCCGTCGATCCAAGCGGCAACTAATTTTTCCTTGCTGACTTCGTCGTGGAGGAAGTGCATCGTAGCCCGTTTTGCACCGGGCATTGTCAGTATTTCGGCGGCTAAATTCGATTTTTTGGGTAAATAGAGTCCAGCGACATAAATGTTGAAGAAGAATTTTTCGCGGATTCCAGCTCCGTTTAATACTAACACAGGGCCATCTGGAGTGAGCTGGATTTTATCCTCCAAGTTAACTCCGGCAATTTCCATGGCTTGAAGACCACTTGAAACGTAAATGCAAACCATAATGATCGCCGCTTTCCTGATATTCATTTTCACCTCTAAAAATTAGGGAGAGAAAAATTAAAAAATGCTTCTTCTCAGTATTATCAGTCGCCCCACTGCAGTCCTGCAAGGTTTTTTCCTGGAACCCCAAAAGGCAGGGAGCCTTACGAGAGTCGAAAGGTTTTTTATAGTATTATGGCAACCAGGTACAGGCTGAAATTTGCTAATCAGATTAGGGTTAACGGACACCCCGTCAAGGCTACAGTGATGCTTTTGAGAGGTTCTAGTGACGTCAACATAACCTTGATGGAGTTTAGGAGATTGTGTTTGTCAGTGGACAAAGAACCGAATAAAGAAATGTCTTAATGGAAGAAAGTTTGTACGATAAGTATGGTGGATTCAATATGGTCGGTAAGATCGTTCATGGTTTGTACGAAAAAATCTTGGTATCAGAGCTTTTGGAGCCCTATTTCAAAAACACTGATATTAATCGATTAATGAATCATCAAACCCTATTTTTTTCCAGCATTATGGGAGGGCCTGTGTCCTATGATGATGGACAGTTGGAGAAAATACATCGCCGGTTAAGCGTGACTGACGAAGCCTTCGATGAAGTTGTCGAGCTTTTGGAAGAGGTGTTGGAAGATTTCGACGTGGAAGAAAAAGATATTGAAACGCTCATGGATATCGTGGTAGATGCAAAACCCCAGATTGTTCAAAAGTGAGAATTTAAAGCCAGTGGGTGGAGTATCCTGCGCATTGCTTTAACCGACACTTATTACCGGTACTTAGGTCAATAAAATATTACAATGAATTTTTACGACAGTACCAAATCATCAACCACCGACAATTTGACGTCGTTGTCGGTCTTAGATTCTCATCCGACAGTCGAATTCATTCATGATGGGTTTGCATTATGTGAAGATGATTCATTAAATATTGTCTTCTGCAATCCAACCTTCAGAAAATGGTTCGATGTGCATGACTTATCTACCCCGCTTAACGAAGTTCTCGAAACGCTTAAAACAGATCTTCTTTTTAAGCGTCTAAAAAAAAGAGGCGCCTATTCGATTTCAATCGAAGCCGAAGAAGAACGAAAAGGATTTCCCGTACTGATGGAGGTTTTTTTTAAACCCCTAAAATGGGCCGAAAAATTGTACATTTCTGTTCACGTCCACAATATGTCCAAGCTTAAAGAGAAGGACGCGCTGATTGCGAGCCACTCCCGGATGATCGAGCAGAGTAATAGGCAACTGGCAAGGCTAACGAAACGGCTGGAAGCAGAAAATATACGGCTGAGTGCGGAAGTAGAGGTGACACGCCAATTGCAACAAATGTTAGTGCCGGGTAATGATGAATTAGCCCGGGTCGAAAATCTTGATATTGCCTGTTTTATGGAACCGGCGGATGAGGTAGGTGGCGATTATTACGATGTACTCCAGTTCGATGGTGGTGTACGAATCTGTATCGGAGATGTTACCGGGCATGGATTACAAAGCGGAGTAGTCATGCTGATGGCGCAAATGGGTATCCGTACCCTATTGGCAAGCGGAGAGATGGATGCGACGAGAATTTTGAGTACATTGAACCGGGCAGTATACGATAACATTGAGCGGATGGGGGCAGACAAGAACTTAACGCTGAGCATTCTAGATTACAAAGAGGGAAAGGTCAGAGCTACAGGGCAACATGAGGAAATGATCGTTGTACGAAAAGGAGGCAGAGTTGAGCGGATGGATACTGCGGAGCTCGGTTTTCCCATTGGCCTGGACGACGATATCGCAGATTTTGTCGATGAAATCCATATTCACCTTGAACCCGGCGATGGTATCGTTCTTTACACGGATGGTATTACCGAAGCTGAAAATATCAAGAAAGAGCAGTATGAATTAGATCGGTTATGTGCGATTTGTAGCAAAAATTGGACAAAGCCCGCCGCGGAAATTAGAGATGCCATTGTCGATGAAGTGTTTCACTTTATCGGTGATCAAACCGTTTTCGACGATATTACCCTGGTGGTGATGAAGCAGAAATAAAGGAAGGAGGCACGGATCGTGACACAAATATTTGGAAACTTTGTTGAGCGCGATTATGTGAGTGATACCGGTGCGGATTCCGAATTCCTGATTATCAATTTTTCACCGACTTCAATGCCATTACAACATCGTTGGCGAAATAATGGGCTTTCGGCCGATTTTCTAGCAGATTACCTCAGTTCGTTTTTTCCAGGAGAAGACGACGAATCGCTAAACCGCCGCTCGGAAATCAAAGGTGGAGTCAGTTACATTGCCAATGAATTATTGGAAAACGCTATGAAGTTTAATTATGCTCCAGCCAAACACTCGGTCAGTATTGGAATGGAGTTGAAAACTGATAAAGTGGTGTTTTATGTTTCTAATAGTCTTGACCCTGCCATTAGAAAATCATTCCAGATTTCTATTCAGAGACTGTTAACCGAGGATCCTAACGAACTCTATATGAAAAGGCTGGTGGAGAATGAAGAGGATGCCGAAAGTTCTGGTTCGGGGCTGGGGTATTTGACCATGATCAACGATTGGAACGCAGAATTGGCATGGAAATTTGAAGAGATCGAAGAAGATCCTCAAACACAAAAGGTGACTGTTATGGTCCAATTCCCATTCCAATAACAGGTTGGTTGAATTATGGGTCTATTTATTAGTCAGAAAACGTAAATGAAGATAGAGGTTGAGTAACGGTGGAAATTGTAAATGATGATTATGCAGTGAGCTACGATTCAGAAACTAATACCATAGTTTGTTCTGGATCATTTCGTCTGACGGGGCGTGAATATGCAGCTATCGCGGATATCCTCAATACGGCAGCGGACGCTAAGCCCGAAGTACTGAATTTGGATTTGACCCGTCTTCAGTTTCTAAATAGCTCAGGGATCAATACACTTTCTAAATTTATTATTCGATTGCGAAAGCACAAAGCATCGCAAGTTAACGTTAAGGGAAATAGCGTATTTGCCTGGCAAAATAGGTCGCTTGCCAATTTTAAAAAACTCTTACCAGAGTTAGTGCTGGAGTTTGATTAATACGTATTCGTGAGATAATTTGAGCTTCTCGCATCGAAACTTCACGTCATATACCGCCGACTCCTTATGATCAAACCAATGCTGGAAACAGAGGTGAAGATTGAGGGGTTACAAAAGGATATAGTCAACTTGCGACAGCAAATCGAAGAGCTCGAACAGGACAAAATTGATTTGGAAGCCTTGTTAGAGATGACCACTGAACACTCCGATTCGGTAGAAGAAGAGTTGTTTGGTAAGGCCGAGGAAGCGTTGCTTGAAAGTGAAAGACGCTTGCGGATGATTATCGAAGCCACGCCTGTTGCGGTCATAGTTAGCCATATAAAGGATGGATACATAGTTTTCGCCAATGCTATAGCTGGACCTTTGGTAGGGCTTTCGTCGGAAGATTTGGTGGAGCATAAGGTGACAGATTTCTACGCAGATTCTGCAGAAACAGCTCGCTTGGCAGACCTACTCAAAAAAAATAACCAAGTAGACCATTATGAAATGGAGATCTTGAGGTTGGATGGGTCCCGATTCTGGGCGGATATTTCCATGCGTTATTTGGAATTCAATGAACAGCCTAGTATTTTAGCTGCGTTGAATGATATTAGCCATCTTAAGGAATTAAATAAGGCAGCCCGTCGTTTCGTTCCGGATGAATACCTTTCCTTTTTGAAAAAAGACAGTCTTGTCGACATGCATCTTGGAGACCACGTCACCGACGAGATGACCGTGATGTTTTCCGACCTGCGATCGTTTACCACCATTTCGGAAGGGATGACTCCGCAGCAAAACTTCGATTTCATCAATGCTTATCTGGGTCGTGTAAGCCCTACAATACGTGAGAATGCGGGATTTATCGTCAAATATTTGGGTGATGGTATTATGGCGATTTTCCCAGGAAACGCCGATAATGGCGTCCAGGCGGGCATCGATAAACTGAACCAGGTCAATATTTACAATGCTGATCGGGCAAAGGTCGGCCGGTTGCCGGTTGGTGTGGGGATCGGTGTGAATACCGGGCATATGATGGTAGGCATGGTGGGCGAAGCAGGGCGTATGCAAGGGGATGCTTTTTCTGATGATGTCAATTTAACCTCTAGAGTCGAGGGTTTAACAAAACATTACAGCGTTTCGTTCATCATTACGGCTGCCACCAAAGAGCGTTTGACCGATCCCTTAAAATATAATATTCGTTTCCTCGACAAAGTACAGGTTAAAGGGAAATTAAAAGCGCTTGATTTATATGAGGTCTACGATGCAGATCTCCCTCATATGCGATCGCTTAAGCAGGAAACCCACGCACAATACGAGCAAGCGCTTCAGCATTATTTTGCACGGGATTTCAAGGAGGCGCAGGGTATTTTGTTTGATGTGTTAAAGAAAAATCCCCAAGATAAAGTCGCTTGGCACCACCTAATCAAAGCCACGCAATGTCTTGACGAAGGTGTATCTGAAAACTGGGCTGGCGTGACGGTCATGACTAACAAATAGATTGTCTATGATTTGGATTCTGCTGCTGTGTCATTTTATTGCTGACTATCCGTTACAAACCGATGCGATAGCTAGAGGAAAAAAGCATGTGCGCGGGCTCATTGTGCATGTTGCGATTCATTTCATTACCCTCTTGGTCATAATGGTCGGTGTGCTGCGGATGGATTTATCGCTGGTACTGCCTGCAATTCTCGCCTTGACTGGGCTCCACTTCGCTATCGATACTTGGAAAAATATACTGAGTAACTTGCGGCCTGGTTGGGTTATTTTTACTTATCTGCAAGACCAGGTGCTGCATGTTATTTCGATCCTGGTGGTTGTGTCTTGGGTGGGTTTTGGAACCGATATACCACGGTCGAGCTGGATTATTCCAGCGCTTAGTTTGGTATGGGTAACCCATGTCTGGTTTGTTACCGAACGATTAGTGACTTACAAAAGCCCCGAATATCAGCAATGGGTCAACGGACAATCCTGGCCACGTATGACAGGTCGAGCTCTCATTTTGAGTGCTTGGTTCATCGGTTCGAATCTCTGGGCCTTGCTGGTGCTCGTTGTCGGGTTATTTCACCATTGGATAGATTTGGCGGGTCCTTTCCATTCGCGTGCGTTACTAATCGATATCTCTGTCGTATTGTGTGTGGTGGCAGGATTAACCTTGATATATTAGCGTGTTACTGGTTATTGCAATGATAATATGAGTGAACAATTCACGCGATTTCTCGCCAGCACGGAATTGCTTAGAGATTTAAGCCTACCTGATCTGGCGTTGTTAGAAGGCCATTTGGAATCCGTCTCACTCCAGTCGGGCGATCAGCTCATTCAACAGGGTGAACCTGGGGATTGCCTCTATATTCTACAATATGGGGAGCTTCAGATTCGCTTAACCGACGATGAAGGTAGCGAGATTGTGCTGTCGAACGTCAATCCGGGTAAAAGCGTCGGAGAGATTTCGCTGTTGACGGGCGAACGGCGAAGTGCGTCGGTTTTTGCAACAAACGATGCGACAGTGCTGCGCTTTAACCAATCTGATTTTGAAAGGCTGCGGCTGCAAGCGCCGGATATTACCGCACATTTTACCAATATTATTGTCAATCGATTGCAAAAAGCCGAATTGCAAAATTTGCTGCACGCCTCTGATCAGTTCAATGACTTGGATAAGAGTGCGCTAAGTGATTTGGAGATGGAGCTTGAACCCGTCTTGTGTCCTAGTGGAAAGTATCTGTTTCACGAAGGAGAAGACAGCGATTGTATGTATATCGTTGTCAGTGGTCGATTACAAGTGGCCGATCAAAATGGCAAGCGTATTTTGTTAGAGTTGGGGCGTGGTCAGACGGTCGGAGAAATGGCCATCATCACTGGCGCCAAACGTTCGGCTTCCGTCTATGGCAAACGTGATAGCTTATTGGCTAAGCTTTCCCTTGAAGGGTTCAACCGATTGTTACAGGCACACCCGGAGGCGATCACCCGTCAGTTTGCCGGGAAGATTATCAATCGTTTGTGGTTACAGACCACCGATAAGCCGCGAAAACAATGCAACGTGGTATGTATTGCCATTGTTCCGACCAGCCGCGAAGTTCAGCTGACAGATTTTTGCGTGAGACTGAGTAAGGCGTTATTGACCCAGGGGTCGACGCTACACCTCAATAGCAAACTTTTAGATGAATATTTAAGTCCTAAAGGAATTGCCCAGATTGCACTGGATGATCCTAATAGCGTCAATATATCCAGATGGCTCAATAAACAGGAATCTAATTATCGATATATCCTGTACCAAACCGATCCGGTACCCTCCGAATGGTCGGAAAGGTGTTTGCGGCAAGCCGATCGTTTATTGGTAGTGGGGCAATCGAATTTATCTAGCGAGCTTGGTGAAATTGAGGCAGGACTACTACGTTTACCACGGTATAGATCCCTACCGACAAGTTTGGCTCTGGTACATGGTATGAGTGATGATAATTACCAGCGTACATGCGAGTGGACAACAATTCGTGATATTGATCAACATTACCAAGTATTCCATAACTTACCCGAAAGTATGCTGCGTTTAGCGAGACTGCTTACAGGTAATGGAATAGGCGTAGTATTCGGTGGTGGTGGGGCTCGAGGTTTTGCTCATATTGGGGGTCTCAAAGCATTACGTGAATTTGGAATTCCGATTGATAAAGTTGGTGGCACCAGCATGGGTGCTATTATTGCGGGGATGGCAGCATTGGAGTGGGATTATGACACGATGTTAAGGGAGGCCAGTGCTTTTAATTACAAATTGGATTACACTTTCCCGGCGGTAGCCCTTACCTCCGGTGCTAATATTACCGGTGGGTTAAGGCGGGGTTTTGGGGAACGGCGGATCGAAGATTCAATAGTGAACTTCTTTTGTGTCTCTACCAACTTAGGTCGTTCGGCACAAGAGGTGCATACCAAAGGGTTGATGTGGAAAAATATCCGTGCAAGTGCCTCTATCCCTGGCGTTTTTCCGCCAGTGGTTGATGGTGATAGGTTGTTAGTGGATGGCGGGATGGTAAATAACCTACCGGTTGATGTCATGCAAGCTTTTGACGATATTGGAATTACCTTGGCTCTTGATGTGAGTGGTCCGGTATCGGTCAATACAAAAGTTGACATGGATGGTTATTTTTCAGGTTGGCGGGTTTTTGCCCACTGGCTGAATCCGGCAAACAAGTTGAAAGGACTCCCACGGCTTGCAAGCACTTTGATGCATGCGTCATTAACCAGAAGCGCTGAAACTACTCTGCAAACAAAGAACCTGGCCGATTATCACTTCCGCTATCCAGTGACTGAATACGGATTGCTCGAATTCCATAAACTTCAAGATATTGCCATGACGGGATATCGTTACATGAAAGAAAAAGTCTCGGAATTAACGAATGAACCATCGTTCGATCTTCACAGAAGGAATCTGAGTGAACTCGATTAGTGATTCCACTTAATATAAAAGCGCGCTTCACACATAAAAAATAATACGCGCTTTGATTCTGCCGACAATTTATTGGGTTTCGGACATACTTTCACGTAGGAGATAAGTGAGCTTTTGGTAATCTGTTTTGCCGGAACCTAGAAGAGGGATTTCATCGAGTTTAAACACTTTGTGTACCTGTTCCAGGTTGCTTCTTCCTGCATCTTTGAAGATTCTGTTTACGTCGTCAAGGCTTAGGTCAAGGATTGTAAAAAGACCGATGAAAGGACGTTTACCTTCGGTTTCCAGGTAATTAATGGCTAAATAGACTTCACCGTCTGCGTGGGGATATTTTGACTGGATATCTTCTTCCATCGCGGGCAAGCTGACCATTTCTCCACCAATCTTTACGAAACGCTTTAGACGCCCGGCTATGTAGAGATTCCCTCGATTGTCTAAATAACCGAGGTCACCCGTAACATAATATTGTTGTCCATCAATTTCACGAAAAATATTTTCCGACGTTCGATCCAGATAGCCCTTGAATACATTGCTGCCGGTAACCAGAATCAGTCCACGTTCCCAGGTGTCGAGAGGCAATTCGGTTTCGGGGTGAACAATTTTTAGGCTAACATCACCTACCGGTTTTCCGACTCCCGCCCGTTGTTGGCTTGGCGAATTGGCGGTGAGTACTGGGGAACATTCGGTGATTCCGTAGCCTTCCAGTAATTTCGCCGATGACTTTCTCTCTATCGCCTTAAATAATTTATCCGGTGCTTTTTCGGCTCCGACAATAATCACTCGCAAGCTTGCCAACTGCGCGTCCTTTGCTGCCTTGTATATACTCGCGACAAAAGTTGGTGTTCCGCACATCAGAGTCACTTTCCAAGCTTCAATTCCATGAACCAACTGCCGGCTTTCGGTTGGGTTCGGGTAGTATGTGGTTTTTACACCGCATACCAACGGCAGAATGGTCGTGATGGTAAACCCGAAGGAGTGGAATGGAGGTAGGAATCCATACAATACATCGGTAGTTTTCAGTTCCACAACGGCGAAGCTGGCTGCGATGTTGGATACGATGTTTCGGTGACTCAAAGGGACCCCTTTCGGGGTGGCTTCTGAACCACTAGTATACAAAATAACGGCTGGCTCTGTAGGGTCGATTTGGTCGCTACCGTATCGTTTTAACAGCTCGCCAGCAGATTGCCGGGCAAGGAGTGCTGCCCGAATTTTTTTGGACAAGGTAATTTTTTCTTTAGCGACATTTTCCAAAATCAATAGGTAGGGGTCGACCAACGCGATGTTAAAGTTATCAAGTCGATCTAAAAAACGGCTGGAAGAGATAATGGTTTTTACTGCCGAGCTCTTTATCACATGCTCCAAATTGGAATCACCAAGAGTCCAGTTAATCATCACCGGAATTTTGCCGTTAAGCAATGTGGCCATAATCACTAGAGTTGCTCCAGTGCTCGCGGGAAGCATGATGCCCACCCGCTCTTCAGGGAGTTCAGCGACGACATCCGCCAATAACATAACGGCAATCTTTGATTTTCTAAAACTCATGGCACCTCGGGCTGAATCACCCAGGATGATCGTATCTTTCATACGATCCGCAGTTTCAAGAAAGTTTTGGGGTATACTTTTGTCAGGGTTTGGAGCAGTAAGCGTAGGACGGTCTATTTCTTCCCAATCTACAGGGGTTCGGGCAGTGGTTATTTCATGGCCATGCTCCTTAACGGCCCCAGCTGCGATCTCTAAAACACAACGAACGGTTTCCAGGTCAGTAATTTCCACATCAAATACATCAAAGGTACTTTCGAGCCAGGGGATTAAATCCGCAATCTGTAAGGAATCCATACCAAGATCACTGGCTAGGCGAAATTCATCCTGGATTTTGTCAGGATTCATGTTCAGGGTCCTAGCCAGCTCAATATAGACCTGCTGACGAACTTCTTCCGAAACTTCGGCTATTGAATTGCTGTCGATTGTCGATTTTTCTTTAAATTCCCAATAATGCTCTGCCCACCGGCTGTAGGACACTTTACTAAGTATTTCCTCGCCAGGCTGATTATACCAAGCTTCAAGCCATTGGTTTAATTCCAGTTTATTGCCAC
>CAZZET010000085.1:0-4423 GCA_964653275.1 uncultured Methylococcales bacterium | reverse complement strand
CGATTTTCAGTCAATTTGATCGTCGAATTTATCGAAGAAAATTTACGCATAAGGCTGCCTCTACAGCGAATCGTAAAATTCTTTTCGCAGTCATGTCTCAGCGTTAGGAAACATGATCTTCTGTTGGTTAGTACTAGCGTCTTATGTCCAGAATCCTAGTCATTAGGCCATAATCCTGACAACGTTTCAAGAGCGTGGTCATGGGTGTACCGCTTAATCCGTTGTCGTTAGACTTTTCGACCTATCTCCTCAAAATGTAGGCAGATTATAACTTCTCGATGAGTTGTCGATTTCAGTATCGACGGAGTACCACCATGGTGATGTCATCATCAATGGTTTTTCCTTGACTAAACTGATTGACTGCTTCGATCGCTGCATCACGTATTGTGGTAGCATTCTCGGTGCTGTACTTTAATAATGTTTCTTTTAATCGCTCCTCCCCAAACATTTTGCCATCGATTCGGCGGGCTTCACTGATGCCGTCGGTATAAAAGACGATGACATCACCTAGAGCGAGAGAGGATTCTGCACAATGCATTAGCATATGCTCGGGGTCCAATGCGCCTAATATGGGATCAAGAGACTCTAGCCGACGAATTGTCCGGGTTTGGGCGTCGAGGTGTAGAGCAGGGGGATGTCCTGCATTGGAATATTGCACAGCGCCGGAATTGTCTATTTGAAGGTAACATGCACTCATGAGCATCCGGCGACCGGCGGAAAGATTCAGGACTCTGGCAAGCGCCAACATGATAGAGATCGGGGCGGTATCGATCCTAACCTGAGTACGGAAGCAGCTTTTAGCCATCGCTGCCAACAGAGCAGAATTTAATCCGTGCCCAGTGACATCGCCAATCAATACACTAAGTCCATTGGGTTGCGATACATAATCATAAAAATCTCCACCCACATCGTGTGCCGGTGAACAATATCCAGCAAACTCAAAACCCGGCAAATTCACCTGGGAGGGCGGAAGCAATCCTTGTTGAACCTCTCGTGCCCACTGAAGCTCTACCCGCCAGCGTTCGCGTTCGAGTGCGGAGGCTACCTGAGTGGTTACATCTTCACGTAATTTAGCGGTAAGAAGGCGAACGATACCGATGGCAATCTTGGGATTTTTGATTAATGCTGCATGAAAAGCACTCGCAGGCCACCGTGCCAGCCGAGTCGTTGTCCTACAGGCAGCTGTTGCACTTCGTGTTGCTTGATCAATTAAAGAAAATTCTCCAAAACATTCACCTACTTCCCGGTACGCAACGGCAATTCCATTAACGCTGAGCTCTACTTGACCGTGTAAGATGAAGAAGATTGCATCGCCTGGTTGGCCCATTTCAAAAATTGTTTCATCTGCCTGGAGGTCAGTTACCTGCATTTGCCGAGTAATATTGGCGCGGACTTCCTCTGATAATGGAGCAAATATGTCGTTGGTCGTAAGAAATGTTTCTAAATCCATCGATTCCCCTTTTTATCAGTCAAAAGACGATGATACACTGATGTAGGCCGTCCAAAATCGGTCGGTAGTACGTGTTATGGGTGCGGAATGTATGCGTTTTTGCAAGGTAGTGATGGTGCTTCGACGCCTACGCTTTCGTTCGCGAAGCTCAAATTCAAGAGCAATCTTTATATTTTCAGTGTTTTTCTTATTTAATGAAACTCGTAATATCAATACTTCAAGTAATCACCGTGGGTTCGGTTCGCCCTGTTCGCTTTTTTACCTCAGAGAGAGTTTCTGCTACTTCGATTAGTTTTGCCAAGGCCAATTGGGTGTCTACGTCGTGTTTTTCGGGATCGGGTTCATATTGCTCAAGATAAATTCGTAATGTTGCGCCCTCCGTACCGGTGCCGGACAATCGAAAAACGATGCGGGAGCCATTTTGAAATCCTATACGAATCCCTTGTTCTTTGCTGATACTTCCATCTATGGGGTCGGTATAACTGAATTCGTCGCTAAAACTGACGATATTGCCTGCCATCGATTTCCCCGGTAATTGGGGCAGTTGGGATCGAAGATGGTCAACGATGTCATTCGCAGTCTGGATTTCGATTGTTTCGTAATCATGTCGTGCGTAAAAATTCCGCCCAAAACGTTTCCAATGATCGTGGACGATATCGGCAACCGATTGTTTTCGGACGGCCAGAATATTCAACCAAAATAAAACAGCCCAAAGGCCATCTTTTTCCCGCACATGGTCAGATCCCGTACCGAAACTTTCTTCGCCACATAATGTGATTTTTTCTGCGTCCAATAAATTACCAAAATATTTCCATCCAGTGGGTGTCTCGAAGCATTCGATATCCAGTGCGTCTGCAACTCGGTCGACTGCTTGACTGGTT
This sequence comes from uncultured Methylococcales bacterium, assembly GCA_964653275.1. GTDB lineage: Bacteria > Pseudomonadota > Gammaproteobacteria > Methylococcales. The sequence continues at coordinate 2,092 of CAZZET010000085.1, read as the reverse complement.
GGCATCGATCGGGCGACGCCTTTAATTCCGCGATTATAACCGGGTATCAGATGCGCATTTGCGGCTATTACAGCCAGACTGTCGCTTGGTGTCACGAAGAAGTTTTTTCCGAGGATCATATTGCGGTCTCCGTCTCCATCGGAGGCGGCACCAAATACCGGTGCTTTCGGACTATACATTAACTCTGCCAATTCGTGGGCATGGCTGAGGTTTGGATCAGGGTGTCCTCCTCCAAAATCTTCTTTCGGAACACCGTTGATTACAGTTCCAGGTGCAGCCCCCAAAGTTTTTTCTAGAATGTGTCGAGCATAAGGTCCGGTGACGGCGTGCATCGCATCGAATGTCAGGGTGATTGAACCTGAACTTATAGCTTTTCGGATAAGGTTAAAGTCGAATAAACTGGACATCAGCGCGGTGTAATCTTCAACTGGATCGAAAACCGTAACCGGCATTGGTCCGAGTTGATGCTCTCCGAGATAATTGATGTCGATATTGGGCGCATCGAGAATTTTATATTCGTTGATTTCTGCACTTCGAGCATAGAAATCACTGGTGTACGGATCCGGAGCAGGACCACCGCTACCGATGTTGTACTTGATCCCAAAATCATAATCGGGGCCGCCTGGATTATGGCTTGCCGATAAGATTATCCCCCCATACGCTTGGTATTTTCGAATAATACACGACGCAGCTGGAGTAGAAAGTATACCTCCCCTGGCTAACATGACTTTTCCAAAGCCATTGGCGGCAGCCATTTTTAGTATGGTTTGGATCGCGGGATCATTATAAAATCTACCATCACCGCCAACAACGAGTGTTTGACCGGTAAAATTTTCTAGTGAGTCAAAAATAGATTGAACAAAATTTTCAAGATAATTTTCCTGTTGGAAAATACGGACTTTTTTTCGTAATCCTGAAGTACCGGGTTTTTGGTCGGAATAGGGCTGTGTCTTAATAGTTTGAATATGCATCAAATGTTCAAAATCATGATAAAGGGGTGTTTGAAGTATAATAAGTTATATGATGACTTTTTTATTTAGAGCAAAATTTTTCATTGTCTTAATATCAATTATTGGTGGAGAAACGAGTGCTGGAGATCGCGATATCTGGATTCTGATTGATACCAAAGCCCAAGTTTTAAATGTAATGAGGGGAAACGCGCCGATCAAAGTATTTCGAAATATTGCGATCGGTAGGAACGGTGCCGATTATGACAAACGAGTCGGCGACGATACAACCCCATTGGGATCGTATCGAATTGGGTGGATTAATGAAAGAAGCAGATACCATCGATTTTTCGGTCTTACCTACCCTTCGATGCACGATGCAAGGCGGGCCTTGTTTTTGAGTGCAATTGATGAGCAAACCTATCGTGCTTTGGTGCGGGCAGATATTCATCAACGTGTCCCTCCGCAAAACACGGCACTTGGTGGAGAAATCGGTATACATGGGTTGGGGAAAGGGGATTCGAAAATTCATCGGTTCTTAAACTGGACTCATGGATGCATTGCTTTGACCAATCGCCAGATAGATGGACTTTCACGGTGGATTAAAAAAGGGACTGTAGTCACAATTCGCTAAAAAAAATACTAAAGACTGGTAAAATTATGGAATACAGTCCAAACTTACACTTGACATACAGTGCCTTATCACTGATTATTCAAACCTGTATTAATACACAAGGAATCTAGAAATGGTAAATAAAGCAGCAAAAGTAGTTTTAGCGGTCCTGTGTTTGGGGTGGATTTCTGGTTGCGCTTCACAAGCGTCGATTGATACTTTACGTGAGGACATGGAATCTCAGATGGGCACCATTAGCGCAAATGCGGATGAAGCACTAAGAGAAGCAAGATCAGCACGGGAATTAAGTCAGCAGGCGAATGCTAGAGCGAGTGAGGCTAGCAATCAAGCTAACGAAGCAGCCGCGATAGCGGAAGAAACCAATTCAAAGTTGGGTCGGATGTTTAAGAAATCTATGATGAAATAGACTGGGTTTCTTGCCAAAAAAAAGGCCCTTATGGCAACGCCATAAGGGCCTTTTTTTTGGAACGCATTTCTTCTTGTTCATAGCAACTTGGGGAATTGTGAAAGG
>CAZZET010000084.1:0-15292 GCA_964653275.1 uncultured Methylococcales bacterium | reverse complement strand
GAGCAGCGGTCTCCAAAACCGCAGGTTGGGGGTTCGATTCCCTCCTGGCCTGCCAGTTGAAGATTATTTGTTTTTAAAAATTATATAAGATCGGGATTTTATAAATGTCTGTTCAGTCGGAACCAGCTTCTTCGGTTTTGGATTCACTTAAATTGTTATTTTCTTTGGTGCTTGTAGTATCAGCGATTAGTGGTTTTTATTACTTTGCGGAATATTCTTTACTGTATCGTGTTTTAGGTTTGATTGGGGTGTGTATAGTTTCGCTATTTTTGGGTTTGACGACAACTCAGGGACAAATTCTTTGGAGTTTTTGTGCGGACGCTAGAACTGAAATAAGGAAGGTTGTTTGGCCTACCAGGCAGGAAACTATACAAACAACGTTAATTGTCATGTTAATGGTAACGGTTGTAGGCGTTATTCTTTGGTTGCTTGATATGTTTTTCCTTTGGGGTGTAAGGCTTTTGACGGGGCAGGGTAGTTAGAATGACTTTGAGGTGGTACGTTGTTCATGCCTATTCTAACTATGAATACAGAGTTAAACGGTCGCTAGAGGAGCTCATTAAACGCGAGAATCTGGAGCGATTTTTTGGAGAGATTTTGGTGCCCACGGAGGAGGTTGTTGAGATGCGAATGGGTCAGCAACGGAAGAGTGATCGAAAATTTTTTCCAGGATATGTGCTTGTGCAAATGGAATTGAATGATGAAACGTGGCATATGGTTAAAAGCGTGCCTCGGGTTTTGGGGTTTATCGGGGGTACGTCAGATAGGCCTGCACCGATTACCGATCAAGAAGCTAATAAGATTCTGAATAGTGTAGAGGAAGGTGTTAATAAACCGCGACCCAAGATTTTGTTTGAGCCTGGAGAGGTTGTTCGTATTATTGACGGCCCATTTAAGGATTTTAATGGTGTGGTTGAAGAGGTTCATTACGAAAAAAACAAACTATCTGTCTCTGTTTCGATTTTCGGTAGGACAACTCCGGTCGAATTGGATTTTGGGCAGGTGGAGAAAGGTTAAAATTCCCAGGTTTCAGGTTTCCATCTTAGGAATTATCTGATTTCCTTCTGAGCTAATGGGATTTATTCAGGTTCGTAATTTAGGGGTGTTTGTGTGGTGCTTGAGCCGGTTAGGAGTGAAATAGATGGCAAAAAAAGTTGAAGCTTTTATTAAGTTGCAGGTAAAAGCAGGTGAAGCGAATCCAAGTCCGCCGGTTGGGCCGGCTCTTGGTCAGCATGGCGTTAATATCATGGAATTTTGTAAAGCATTTAATGCTCAGACGCAGAGCATGGAGAAAGGGATGCTTATACCGGTAATTATAACGGTCTATAGTGATCGTAGCTTTACATTTATAACTAAAACACCACCTGCTTCGGTACTATTAAAAAAAATAATGGGGTTGGAAAAAGGGAGCAGTACGCCGAATACCGTTAAGGTAGGTAAGGTTTCTCGTGAGCAGCTCGAGGAAATAGCAAAAACAAAAATGGATGATTTGAACGCCTCGGATTTGGATGCGGCTATTCGAATAATAGCTGGTAGTGCGAGAAGTATGGGATTAGATGTGGAAGGTGAATGATGGCGAAACTGTCGAAAAGAAAAAAAGCCTGTGGGGAAAAATTTGACCGTTTGAATCAATATCCGATCGAGGACGCGATTAAGGTTTTGAAAGAAATATCTTCCGTGAAGTTTAACGAGTCGGTCGATGTTGCCATAAATTTAGGTGTTGATCCTAGAAAAACAGATCAAGTAGTTCGTAGTGCTACGGTACTGCCAAATGGTACTGGTAAGAATGTCCGGGTTGCTGTTTTTGCTACTGGTGAGAATGCTGAGGCTGCAAAATTGGCAGGGGCAGATGTCGTAGGGATGGATGATTTGGCCGAGGTAATAAAGGGGGGGGACCTCAGTTTTGATGTGGTAATTGCTTCCCCTGATACTATGAGGGTCGTAGGGAAGCTAGGGCAGATATTGGGCCCACGAGGTTTAATGCCGAATCCGAAGGTCGGTACGGTTACGCCAGATGTAGCTACAGCTGTTAAGAATGCAAAAGCAGGTCAAGTAAGGTATAGAACAGACAAGGCGGGCATTATCCACTGTGGAATTGGCAAAATAGATTTTGACATAAACGCATTGAAGGGAAATCTAGATGCGTTGTTGGCTGATTTAAAAAAAGCAAAGCCGAGTTCGGCTAAGGGCGTTTATATGAAAAGAATCTCTATTTCAACCACAATGGGTCCTGGCCTTTGGGTTGATCTGGCGAGCGTTTCAGTATAGGCGCAAGACTTTGGGTTGCCGCAGTGTCGGTAACCGTCAAAGACCGCAGGTGTGTACAGCGCTTAATATAATAGCCTGCGTAGACGGTGGATTGGAGCTGGGATAGTTGCCGGTAAAATGAAAGCCGTTAAGGGTGTATGGTAACGCGATCATTTTTTTATAGTGTTTTACCGTTCAGTTTTATTCTAGGAGGTATTTGCAAATGGCATTGAGCTTAGATCAGAAAAAAACGGTTGTTGCTGAAGTTTCCGCTGTTGCCCAAGAAGCGGTTTCTGCGGTTGCGGCAGAATATAGGGGTCTTACGGTAACCGAGCTTACTGAACTTCGTAAAAACGCGCGGGATATGGGGGTTTTTCTTCGAGTTGTGAAGAATACGCTTGCGCGTAAGGCGGTTGATGGTACTGAGTTCGAGTGTATGAAGGAGGGGTTGCTAGGGCCATTAATTCTTGGATTTTCTACGGAGGAGCCTGGTGCTGCTGCTCGGGTGTTCAAGGATTTTAGTAAAGAACACGAGAGGCTTATACCAAAGATTGGCGCTATAGGTGGTCGTGTTTATAGTGCAAATGACCTTGATCGTCTCGCGGCGCTCCCAAATCGGAATCAAGCTTTGAGTTTGCTTATGGCGGTTATGAAGGCTCCCGTAGAAAAGTTTGTACGTACATTGGCTGAGCCGCACTCGAAGTTGGTGCGTACTGTCGCCGCGATTAGGGACCAAAAACAAGCGGCATAAGCAGTGTCAATTTATTAATAAATTAGAGGTATAGATAATGGCGGTTTCGCAAGAAGAAATTTTGGAAGCTATCTCGAGTATGAGTGTAATGGATGTTGTTGATCTGATTTCTGCGATGGAAGAGAAGTTTGGTGTGTCAGCTGCTGCCGCTGTAGCGGCAGCTCCTGCTGCAAATAATGCCCCTGCTGCTGCGGAAGAAAAAACGGAGTTTAATGTTGTAATGAGTAGTTTTGGGTCGAATAAAGTAGCCGTGATTAAGGCTGTACGCAAAATTACTGGGTTAGGGTTGAAGGAAGCTAAGTCGCAAGTCGAAAGTACTCCGGCGACCATTAAGGAGGGGGTTACCACGGAGGAAGCTGAGGAAATTAAAAAGGAACTTGAGGAAGCTGGAGCCCAAATCGAAATTAAGTAATCCGGGGCAAATATTTTATCTGCAGAAGTGGCTGGCGGTTGAGGATCGCTGGCCTTTTGTGCATGTTGGGTTTTTATTGTGATCTGAGGTAAGGAAAGATATGGTCTACTCTTTTACCGAGAAAAAACGTATTCGAAATAGTTTTGGTAATCTTCCAGAGGTATTGGAGGTTCCTTATCTTTTGTCAACACAAATTGATTCTTTCGCTTCTTTGTTGCAAGCAGGTGTGCCGGCAGAAAAGCGCAGAGATAAGGGTTTGCACACCGCTTTTAAATCGGTGTTTCCGATTACAAGCCATTCCGGTTACTCCATCTTAGAGTATGTAAGCTATAGGCTCGGCGAGCCAACTTTCGATGTTGCGGAATGTCGGCAAAGAGGGGCTACTTATGCTGCGCCCTTGCGGGTTTTGGTTCGACTCATGATCTATGATAAAGATGCGCCTGCAAAATCTCAAGTCGTCAAAGATATAAAAGAGCAAGAAGTCTACATGGGCGAGTTGCCCTTGATGACGCCCACGGGTACTTTTGTTATAAACGGAACAGAACGTGTAATAGTTTCGCAGTTACATCGTTCGCCTGGAGTCTTTTTTGACCACGACAAAGGAAAAACTCATTCATCCGGTAAGTTACTCTTCAACGCTCGCGTGATCCCGTATCGTGGTTCGTGGCTCGATTTCGAATTCGACCACAAAGATTGTGTTTTTGTTCGTATTGATCGTCGCCGGAAATTGCCGTCTACCGTGCTTTTGAGAGCATTGGGTTATACCAGGGCGGAAATAATCAATATATTTTATGAAACAAACGAATATAAGATTGAGCAGGGCGAGATATTTCTGAAGTTGGTTCCGGAGCGGTTGCAGGGAGAAATCGCCGATTTTGATATTAGCATTGACGAAAAGACGACAATTAGAGAAGGTCGCCGTATTACTGCTAAGCATATTCGGCAAATGACCAAGGCGGAATTAACGGATCTTAAAATGCCTGGGGATCATTTGTTGGGAAAAATGATTGCTGAGCCTTTGGTGGACAGGGAAACTGGTGAGGTTATTGCCCCAGTAAATGCAGAGATCACCGACGAGCTGTTCCAGCAAGTCGTTGAGGCTGGTATTACCGAGATTAAAACTTTGTTTGTTAATGATCTTGACCGTGGTCCGTACATTTCGCAAACGCTAAAGATCGATCTCGCGGAAACGCAACTCGAGGCATTAGTTGAGATATACAGAATGATGCGTCCGGGCGAACCACCCACAAAGGATGCTGCGGAAAATCTCTTTAATAATCTTTTTTTCAACATCGAGCGGTATGATTTATCAGCTGTAGGGCGAATGAAATTCAACCGTCGGCTTGGGCGGGAGGAAATTATTGGGGAAGGGATATTGATGAAGGAGGATATTATCGAAGTCCTCAAGGAACTGATCGATATAAGAAATGGGCGGGGAGTCGTTGATGACATTGATCATTTGGGTAATCGGCGGGTTCGTTCGGTTGGGGAGATGGTTGAAAATCAGTTTCGCGTAGGCTTGGTTCGAGTACAGCGGGCAGTAAAGGAGCGGCTGTCCCTTCCTGATTCGGAAAACCTGATGCCGCAAGAAGTTATTAATGCAAAACCAGTTGCTGCCGCAATTAAAGAATTCTTTGGATCCAGCCAATTGTCTCAATTTATGGATCAGAATAATCCTCTTTCTGAAGTAACCCACAAGCGGCGAGTTTCGGCATTAGGTCCTGGTGGGCTCGCCAGAGAACGGGCGGGTTTTGAAGTGCGTGATGTGCACACCACTCACTATGGTCGGGTTTGTCCCATTGAAACACCAGAAGGGCCAAATATAGGGTTGATTAATTCATTGGCTGTATATGCGAAAACAAACGAATACGGCTTTTTGGTAACCCCGTATCGCAAAGTCGTGGACGGAATTATTAGTGACGAAGTTGAGTATTTGTCGGCAATAGAAGAGGGGCAATATGTGATCGCGCAAGCTAGCGCGAGGGTGGATGGTGATGGTAGATTAGTAGAGGAATTAGTTTCGTGTCGACATAAAGATGAGTTTGCATTGTATTCGGCGGATGCAGTCCAGCTAATGGATGTATCTTCTAAGCAGATTGTGTCGGTTGCAGCATCCTTGATCCCATTTTTAGAGCATGATGATGCTAATAGAGCGTTGATGGGTTCGAATATGCAGCGCCAAGCTGTGCCAGTGTTAAAGGCGGAAAAACCGCTTGTTGGAACAGGCATGGAGAGAGCAGTTGCTAAAGATTCTGGGGTTACGGTAGTTGCCAATCGTTCTGGTGTAGTTGATTCAGTTGATGCCGGAAGGATAGTTGTGCGTGTTAATGATGAAGAGACCCAATCTGGCGAGCCTGGGGTTGATATTTACACCCTGATCAAATACACAAGGTCAAACCAGAATACGTGTATTAATCAAAAACCTTTAATTAAGCCCAACGATATCGTAAACAAAGGAGACGTATTGGCAGATGGGTCGTCAACTGACATGGGAGAGTTGGCGCTAGGACAAAATCTCCTCGTGGCCTTCATGCCCTGGAATGGTTATAACTTTGAGGATTCCATTTTAATTTCTGAGCGAGTTTTACAGGAAGATCGGTTTACTTCGATTCATATAGAAGAAAATACCTGTGTGGCAAGAGATACAAAATTGGGTTCGGAAGAAATTACTGCTGATATCCCTAATGTCGGTGAAGGCGCGTTATCGAAGCTAGATGAATCGGGAATTGTTTATATTGGGGCGGAGGTCAAAACAGGTGATATTCTGGTCGGTAAAGTTACGCCGAAAGGTGAAACACAGCTAACGCCGGAAGAAAAACTACTCCGAGCCATTTTTGGGGAGAAGGCATCAGATGTTAAGGATACGTCTTTGCGGGTTCCGTCTGGTATGGATGGGACTGTCATCGATGTTCAAGTGTTTACAAGGGATAGCGTAAAAAAGGATGAACGTGCGTTGCAATTGGAACAGGCTGAGGTTGATCGGTTCAAAAAAGATTTGGATGATCAGCTTAGGATTGTTGAAAATGATATTTATGATCGAGTTGCACGCTTGCTCGAAGGACAGGTCGTGGAATCGGGGCCTTCTGGTATGACGTCTGGTAGTAAAATAACCGTAGAGCATCTGGATGAAATTAGCAGGAAGGATTGGTTGAATATCCGCCTACAAGATGAGGACCGTAATATCCAACTGGAAGGAATGGTTGAGCAGATCGAAAACCAAAAGCAGCAGTGTAACTTGCTATTTGAAAAGAAGCGTAAAAAAATAATGATGGGTGATGACCTAGCTCCTGGTGTATTGAAGATGGTAAAGGTCTATCTCGCAGTTAAACGCCGAGTCCAGCCAGGAGATAAGATGGCGGGACGACATGGGAATAAAGGTGTCATATCACAAGTGGTTCCAGTTGAGGATATGCCTTTTACGAAGGACGGAATACCGGTGGATGTTGTGCTTAATCCATTGGGTGTGCCTTCAAGAATGAATATTGGCCAGGTGTTAGAGACTCACCTTGGGTGGGCGGCAAAAGGAATCGGTAAAAAAATTGGGTCTATGCTCCAGGCTCAGGCAGGGATCATAGAGATCCGTCAATTATTAGATCAAATATACAATAGCAGTGGTAGGAAAGAAAATCTCGATCAGCTTGACGATGAATCTATTTTGGAGCTTGCATCGAATCTTGTTGATGGGGTGCCTATGGCGACTCCGGTTTTCGACGGTGCCTCTGAGAAAGAAATTAAATCGCTCTTGAATTTGGCTGGACTTCCACAATCGGGGCAAATTCAGTTGTTCGATGGACGGACTGGAAACCCATTTGATCGCGAGGTGACGGTGGGGTACATGTATATGCTTAAATTGAATCACCTTGTCGATGACAAAATGCATGCGCGTTCGACGGGGCCCTATAGCTTAGTAACACAGCAGCCATTAGGTGGTAAGGCGCAATTTGGTGGCCAGCGATTCGGAGAGATGGAGGTTTGGGCGCTTGAAGCATACGGTGCGGCTTATACGCTTCAGGAAATGTTAACGGTTAAGTCAGATGATGTTAGTGGAAGGACTCGAATGTATAAAAATATAGTAGACAGCGACCATCGAATGGATGCGGGTATGCCAGAGTCGTTTAATGTGCTGATAAAGGAAATTAGGTCTTTAGCTATAGATATCGAATTAGAGCAAGAAGATTCGTAATTGACTCATTCCAGTGTTTTTCCCGATTAAGCAATTTTTCAGTGAAAAGCTTGAAAACCGAAGTAATGGAGAATTCTGTTGAAAGATCTACTTAAGTTCTTAAAACGACAAGGTCAGGCTAAAGAGTTTGACATGATTCGAATTGGATTGGCTTCACCGAATATGATCCGTTCATGGTCATATGGAGAGGTTAAAAAGCCAGAGACTATTAATTATCGGACTTTTAAGCCAGAACGTGATGGGCTTTTCTGTGCCAAAATCTTTGGGCCAGTTCATGATTATGAATGTCTTTGTGGGAAATATAAAAGACTTAAACACCGTGGAGTGATCTGTGAGAAATGTGGTGTGGAGGTTACGCTTTCCAAGGTGCGGCGCGAACGAATGGCGCATATTGAGCTCGCTAGTCCGGTCGCTCATATTTGGTTTCTTAAGTCCTTGCCTTCTCGTATTGCATTGCTGTTGGATATGACGCTTAGAGAAATCGAGTGTGTCCTTTACTTTGAGGCTTTTGTTGTCATTGATCCAGGTCTTACTACTTTAAACAGTGGTGATCTACTTACCGATGACGAATATCTTAAAGCAGTGGAGGAATTCGGTGATGAGTTTGTCGCTAAAATGGGGGCCGAGGCGATCTATGAAATTCTTAAGGGAATGGACCTCAAAAGCGAGGTTGCCAAATTAAGAGAGGGTATTAGTCAAACGAAGTCGGAAACAAAAATTAGAAAACTCTCTAAACGACTAAAAGTGATTGAAGCTTTATTGTCGTCAAGGAATAGACCCGAGTGGATGGTTTTGAAGGTATTACCGGTTCTCCCGCCAGAGCTCCGGCCTCTTGTTCCCCTGGATGGGGGACGATTTGCGACATCCGATTTAAACGATTTATATCGCAGGGTAATTAATAGAAATAATCGACTAAAACGTTTATTAGACTTGAACGCGCCAGATATAATCGTCCGTAATGAAAAAAGGATGTTGCAAGAGTCAGTGGATGCGTTGCTCGATAATGGGCGGCGTGGACGAGCGATCACTGGTACGAATAAGCGTCCGTTGAAGTCTCTTGCAGACATGATTAAAGGGAAGCAAGGCCGGTTTCGTCAAAATTTATTGGGCAAACGTGTAGATTACTCTGGGCGGTCAGTAATTGTAGTTGGCCCTACCCTCAAGCTTCACCAGTGTGGGTTGCCTAAAAAGATGGCACTGGAATTGTTCAAGCCATTTATTTTCAGTAAGCTTCAGCTTCGTGGACTAGCTACCACCATAAAAGCTGCGAAAAAGATTGTTGAGAAAGAAAGTGCGAGTGTTTGGGATATATTGGAAGAAGTTATTCGTGAGCATCCTATTCTTCTCAATAGGGCGCCAACGCTTCACAGGCTGGGTCTCCAAGCGTTTGAGCCAATGCTGATTGAGGGTAAAGCAATTCAATTGCATCCCCTGGTTTGTACGGCGTTTAATGCGGATTTTGATGGAGATCAGATGGCCGTTCATGTGCCATTATCTATTGAGGCTCAGCTTGAAGCTCGCAGCCTTATGATGGCCACCAATAACATTTTGTCTCCTGCCAATGGTGAGCCAATCATTAATCCAACTCAAGACGTAGTTCTCGGCTTGTATTATATGAGTAGGGAGGTGCATAAAGGAAAAGGCCAGGGTATGGTCTTTGCTGATGTAGACGAGGTATCTCGAGCGCTGCACGAAAATGTTGTCGAGCTTCGAGCCCAGATTCAGCTGCGCGTAAGCGAAAAGACCAAACTTGAGGATGGAGTGGAAACCGTCAATGTGAGACGCGTTGATACTACTGTTGGACGGGCTCTAATCTGGGCGATTGTGCCTAATGGATTATCCTTTGATTTGATCAATAGAGATTTGAACAAAAGTGCTATTTCTCAGCTAATAGACACGTGCTATCGTAGTTTAGGCATCAAATCAACCGTGATTTTTGCTGATAAATTAATGTACCTTGGATTTTCCCATGCGACGCGTGCTGGAATTTCATTCGGTGTTGACGACATGAAGGTGCCTAAAGGGAAGACTGGGATTATCGAAACCGCTGAGAAAGAGGTGAAGGAAATTCAAGATCAATACGGTTCCGGCTTGGTGACGGATGGTGAGCGGTACAATAAAGTTGTTGATATTTGGTCACATGCAAATGACCAGGTGGCCAAAGTAATGATGAGTGGTCTAGGGTCAGATAAAATAAAAGACCAAGATGGGCAGGAACTCTCACAAAAATCATTTAATTCAATATTTATGATGGCTGATTCTGGCGCTCGGGGTTCAGCTGCACAAATTCGGCAGCTAGCAGGAATGCGAGGACTTATGGCAAAACCTGATGGTTCCATCATCGAAACGCCAATTACAGCCAATTTCCGAGAAGGATTGGATGTTCTCCAGTATTTTATCTCTACCCATGGAGCTAGAAAGGGGTTGGCAGATACGGCTCTAAAAACTGCAAACTCGGGTTATTTAACGAGACGGCTTGTGGATGTGGCTCAAGACCTAGTGATCACGGAATTGGATTGTGAAACAACCGAAGGCCTATTAATGGCGCCTATGATTGAGGGGGGAGATGTAGTGGAGCCCCTATCGGAGCGAGTATTGGGGAGAGTAGTTGCGGTGGATGTGGTTGATCCCTCAAATAATGATGTAATAGTAGAAAGGGGCACTCTTTTAGATGAAAGCTGGGTAAATTTTTTAGAAGAGCGTGGGGTTGACCAAATCCAAGTTCGTTCAGTGATCTGTTGTAATACAAGACAGGGTGTGTGTGCAGCTTGTTATGGCCGGGACCTTGGGCGGGGTCATCGGGTAAATATAGGTGAGGCGGTAGGGGTAATTGCTGCCCAATCGATTGGTGAACCGGGTACTCAGTTGACGATGCGGACTTTCCATATTGGTGGTGCTGCTTCTCGGTCTGCTTCGATTAATAATATCGAAGTTAAGTCGGTAGGCTCTATTAGACTTTCGAATTTGAAAACGGTAGAAAATAAGGAAGGAAACTTGGTCGCTGTTTCCCGCTCAGGAGAAGTTTGCATTATTGATCAGCACGGACGTGAACGTGAACGTTATAGAGTTCCCTATGGGGCTGTATTGACTTCTGGTGATGGTAAAAAAGTTTCCGCTGGCCAGGTAATTGCTGGTTGGGACCCGCATACGCATCCTGTGGTGACTGAGGTGAATGGGAAAGTCCGGCTAGTGGATTTTGTTGATGGCGTTACTGTTAAACAGCAATCCGATGAGGTTACTGGCTTGAGCTCGTTAGTCGTTATTGATCCCAAGCAAAGAGTTGGGATTGGAAAAGAACTCAGGCCGATGGTGAAGCTTATTACTGAAGAGGGAGAGGATGTTTTCATTCCCGATACTACAGATGCACCGGCTCAGTATTTTCTGCCTGCTGGGGCGATTGTTAGTATAACTGATGGAGCTTTGGTAGAGGTTGGCGACGTACTCGCACGGTTGCCACAAGAATCAAGCAAAACAAGAGACATAACAGGAGGGTTACCAAGAGTTGCCGATTTGTTTGAAGGTAGAAAAACTAAAGACCCAGCAATTTTAGCTGAAGCTACCGGTACGGTGAGTTTTGGTAAGGAGACTAAAGGAAAGCAGCGTATAGTTATTACGGACAGCGATGGTGAGCGTATAGAAACATTGATTCCAAAATGGCGTCATACGACTGTTTTTGAAGGAGAGCATATCGAAAAAGGCGAAACTATTGCGGAAGGTGAAATGACTCCCCAAGATATCTTGAGATTACGGGGGTCAGAAGAGCTCTCGGCATATTTGGTGAAGGAAATCCAAGATGTATATAGGCTGCAAGGTGTAAAGATAAATGATAAGCACATTGAGGTGATTATCCGACAAATGCTGCGAAAGGTAGAGATAATGGATGCTGGGGGTACGTCCTTTTTAATGGGTGAGCAAGTCGATCGGTCTCGTATTCTGGAAGAAAATGAGCGGGTAGAGAAGAAGGGTGGTATTCCGGCGAATTTCCAACAAATTTTGCTTGGAATAACCAAGGCTTCACTCTCTACGGATTCGTTTATTTCGGCTGCATCGTTTCAAGAAACAACTCGCGTGTTGACGGAGGCAGCTGTACGAGGGTTGAGCGATAGTCTATTCGGATTGAAAGAAAATGTAATTGTAGGGAGACTGATCCCTGCAGGAACAGGTTTAGCTTATCATAGTGAAAGAAAAAGAAAGAAATCGCTCGATAATATAGTTGGTGAAAGCGAAGTTGTGAATGGTGAGTCAGGAGATTTGGAAGAGGCTTTAAAGCAGGCTTTGAACACAGAAGATATCTAAGAGCTCTTGCAAATCAGGAGGCGAATGCAAATAGATTTTGTGTTTATTTTTGCTCAGGATGAGTTGGCATCCCGTTACTTTTCGTGGTTTATCCGAATTGTAAAAATGTGGTGGAATTAGGGGTGAACGTCCTTGACACAAGATATGTTTTTTACTACCATGGTGGATTCACATCAGGGTGGGCAATAAGTTTTTCAAAAAACCTTTTTGCCCTGCTAGGCCTAAACGGGGGTGCTGTCCATCTTTTGATGGTATACGTCCTACTTTATTGAATGTACCCAACGGATTTTTTGGAGATGTAAATGGCTACGATTAACCAATTGGTTAGAAAGCCGCGTGGTAGAAAAAAAGAGAAAAGTAATGTGCCCGCGTTGGATGCGTGTCCGCAGCGGCGAGGAGTATGTACTCGGGTGTATACTACTACACCAAAAAAACCTAATTCTGCATTGAGGAAGGTCGCTAGGGTAAGGCTTACGAATGGCGCAGAGGTTACGAGTTACATTGGTGGTGAAGGCCACAATTTGCAGGAGCACTCTGTTGTTTTGATTCGTGGTGGACGAGTAAAGGATCTGCCGGGTGTTCGTTATCATGTAGTTCGGGGTAGCTTGGATACAGCGGGCGTGGACGGCAGAAGGCGTGGCCGCTCAAAGTATGGTGCTAAAAGGCCTAAGAGTTAATCAAAAGGTTTGTTGATATAGGATTTGTCATGTCCAGAAGAAGGTTTGCTGCTAAACGAGAAATTATCCCCGATCCGCGTTACGGGAGTGAACTTCTTGCGAAGTTCATTAATATGGTTATGGAAAGTGGGAAAAAACCTGTTGCGGAGCGGATAGTCTATGGGGCTTTGGATAGTATTCAAGGTCGGGTTGCAGACGATCCTCTTGACTTGTTGAGCACGGCTCTCTCAAATGTTCAGCCGCTCGTTGAAGTAAAATCACGGCGGGTAGGCGGTGCTACTTATCAAGTGCCTGTCGAGGTTAGGCCAGCTCGGCGGATGGCGTTGGCCATGCGTTGGGTAATTGATGCGGCGAGGCGTAGAGGAGAGAAGTCTATGCCATTTAGACTGGCTGGCGAGTTGATGGATGCTGCGGAAAACCGTGGCACTGCTGTCAAAAAGAGGGAAGATACTCATCGGATGGCGGAGGCGAATAAAGCGTTTTCCCACTATCGGTGGTGATGAGGTAATCGGTTAATCAAATATAATGCTGAATAGGTAAAGACGTGGCACGGGTAACTCCAATCGAAAGATATCGTAACATCGGAATAATGGCTCACATCGATGCAGGGAAGACGACTGTAACAGAGCGAGTTCTGTTTTATACCGGTGTTTCGCATAAAATCGGTGAAGTGCATGATGGCGCGGCTACAATGGATTGGATGGAACAGGAGCAGGAGCGAGGCATTACTATAACCTCTGCTGCAACCACTTGTTTTTGGCGGGGAATGAATGGCCAATTTCCAGAGTACAGAGTTAATATAATTGATACTCCGGGGCATGTCGATTTTACTATAGAGGTAGAGCGATCGTTGAGGGTTCTCGATGCGGCGTGCGCAGTGTTTTGTGCTGTTGGGGGTGTGGAGCCGCAATCTGAGACGGTTTGGCGGCAAGCCAATAAGTACGGTGTGCCTCGGTTGGCGTTTGTAAATAAAATGGATCGGGCGGGTGCGGATTTTTTGCGTGTGGTCGGCCAGATAAGAGAACGATTAGGGAGTAACGTGGTTCCTATACAGCTAGCGATCGGGGCTGAGGACGGATTCGAAGGTGTTGTAGACCTTATTTCCATGAAAGCGATTTATTGGGATGAAGAGTCCCGTGGCACGGAGTACGAGGAAAGGGAGATCCCAGGCCACATGCTTGATGATTGCCGAGAGGCCCGTGAGGTTCTTGTGGAAGCGGTGGCGGAAGCGAATGATTCGCTGATGGATAAGTATTTGGATGATGGGGAGCTGTCGGTGGAGGAGATAAAGTTAGGTCTTCGTGAGCGGACACTTGCAAATGAAATGGTTCCAGCACTCTGTGGTTCTGCGTTTAAAAATAAGGGTGTCCAGGCAATGCTCGACGCCGTTGTCAATTTTTTGCCTGCCCCAACGGAAGTGATTGCGATCAAGGGTGTCCTTGATGATAGTGCCGAAACAGAAGCCGAACGACCACCTTCGGATAGCGAGCCGTTTGCCGCTTTGGCCTTTAAAATTGCAACGGATCCATTTGTCGGTACGTTGACATTTTTTAGGGTTTATTCAGGTGTTTTGCGATCAGGTGATACAGTGTACAACGCCGTAAAAGGTCGGAAGGAAAGGGTTGGGCGGATTGTTCAGATGCACTCGAATAATCGTGAAGAAATCAAAGAAGTTCATGCTGGAGATATTGCGGCGGCGGTCGGATTAAAAGATGTAACGACTGGGGATACTTTATGTGATCCCAAAAACATTATCACTTTGGAGCGTATGGAGTTTCCTGAGCCTGTAATATCTATTGCTGTAGAGCCAAAGACCAAATCGGATCAGGAAAAAATGGGAGTTGCATTGAGTAAATTGGCTCAAGAGGATCCTTCATTTCGCGTGCATACTGACGAAGAGTCAGGTCAGACGATTATTTCAGGGATGGGAGAGTTGCACTTAGAGATAATTGTCGATCGATTGCGGAGGGAATTTAGTGTAGAGGCCAATGTCGGTGCCCCGCAGGTTGCTTATAGAGAAACTATAAATAAACCTGTCGAGCAGGAAGGTAAGTTTGTTAGGCAGTCGGGTGGGCGAGGCCAATATGGACACGTTTGGTTGCGGATAGAACCGCTCGCGGCGGGAGAAGGTTACCAATTTGTTAATGGGATAGTCGGTGGTGTAATCCCAAAAGAATATATTCCCGCAGTGGATAAAGGTGTGCAAGAACAAATGGAGAATGGCGTTCTGGCTGGGTATCCCATGGTCGATGTGAAGGTTAGCCTTTACGATGGCTCGTTCCACGACGTGGATTCGAGTGAAATGGCTTTTAAGATCGCTGGTTCAATGTGTTTTAAAGAGGGCGCGAAGAAAGCAGGTGCGGTTCTCCTTGAGCCAGTAATGAAAGTTGAAGTCGTAACTCCGGAAGAATATATGGGTGATGTTGTCGGAGACATAAGCCGTCGACGAGGAATGGTTCAAGGTATGGAGGATTCCGCGTCTGGAAAAGTTATTCGTTGTGAGGTGCCGTTAGCGGATATGTTTGGGTATGCGACTGATCTTCGGTCTGCTACTCAGGGGCGTGCGACGTATTCGATGCAGTTTGAGAAATATGCAGAGGCGCCAAATAATATCGCCGAAGTGATTATTAAAAAAGCGTCGTAGTTTTAAGTCATGGGGTTGAGTGTAGTAAGGAGAAATAGCTGATGTCCAAAGCAAAGTTTGAGAGGTCTAAGCCACATGTCAA
>CAZZET010000083.1:1501-15451 GCA_964653275.1 uncultured Methylococcales bacterium | reverse complement strand
CGTTGCAGCGAGGTGCTTAAAGCGCTTTGTGATTGATTGAGGTTTCGCTGCGCGTTCAGTGACGACACATTTGTGTTAATAACTTGAGGCATTCTTTTTCTCCAAAAATCCCCGATACGATCACGTACGGGAAGTATAAATACTTGGCGGATATACGCTTAAATTATGCATAATTACCACCTCCACAATGTTTAGCGGCGGCATCACAGAGAACTTTAGTCCTTTTGTCCACAAATTCTCAAAAGTGTGAAAAAGGTTTTTCATTCTAGAGAAAATACATAAGCCCGAACGATGAGAAATGACAAACACAGTGAAAATTTTTAGTAGTACGTATATTTCCTTGTATTTAATAAGCTTATTGTTTTACTATTGTCCATCCTAAACTCCAAGGTATGTTCAAATGCGCAGGGTCATTTTTAACCAAAAAGGCGGGGTTGGAAAGACCACGATCACCTGTAACTTGGCAGCAATCAGTGCTTTTGAAGGGAAAAGCACCTTAGTCGTGGACTTAGATCCCCAAAGTAACTCGACACAATATCTACTTGGTGAAAAATGTGCTGACCCGGATATAACCGTCGCCCATTTCTTCAAGGACAGCTTAAGTTTGAATCCTTTTGGGAAAAACCAAAATCCATCCCTCAATGACCTAGTCCAAGAAACACCGTTCCAAAATCTGTACATCATCCCTTCACACGCGGAAATTGACACGCTGCAAAGTCGGTTAGAATCCCGTTATAAAATCTTCAAGTTGCGGGAAGCGTTGACGAATCTAAATGATTTTGATCAGATCTTCATCGATACACCCCCGGTTCTTAATTTTTTTAGTCGTTCTGCGTTAATTGCAGCCAATAATTGCTTAGTGCCTTTCGATTGTGACGCGTTCTCACGAGAATCTCTTTACTCTTTGCTGCAGGCGATTGGCGAAGTCAAAATGGACCATAACGGAGGTCTCGAAATCGAAGGTATAATTGTCAATCAATTTCAAAGCCGTGCTAATCTACCGCAACAACTGGTTGAAGAGTTAGAAAATGAAGGGCATCCCCTTCTCAAAACCCGGATCTCACCTTCGGTTAAAGTCCGAGAATCGCACAGCGCATCTCAACCCTTGATTCACTACGCACCGAACCATAAACTCAGTGAAGAATTCCAATCCTTATACCATGAGTTAAATGGATAAACGCAAAACTTCAGCCCAACTGCATCACCGACGATCTCAGTGAATATTGTTCAGGTCAGACATTTGGAGTAGAGAGTTTGTCAGCAAGCGACAACTTCTAGAGACACTTTTTGTATTTAATCTATTGGGGTATAAGCGCAGTTGAAACCACTGTAGGCACATTTCTCTACGATGAAGCACCCTGCATTTAAGACAACCGTGCACATGAAGATACTTTGTCGCCAATATAATTGATTACTTCGAGAACCGACTCGAAACTGTAGCCATCGGCAGTAGAATAGACCGCCTCATTTGCCCCGGGTTCGGTCATAATGCTTATAGAGATTGGAGTTCCACTCTTGGTTGACGGATCATGACAATGTAAGACAATTTGGTTCCGTTCCTCACTCACCTCCAGAACTTTTATCGGCTCCACCCATTGAAAACCTTCGGCCCGAATTGTCGGTATACGGAGTCCCATCTCGGTAAGTCGATTGACATACACGTGCACTGTATCCCACAGCTGTTGTTTTTTTAACAAGTAGTTTTTATCAGATTGATGATTATCCTGAATATCATCAACGAGATGCTCTGCCATAGTTTCAGCCAAGTGGGTTAATTCTCGGGTAGAAAGGTTATCGGCATTTAACAAGGGGCGAAGTTCGGGAAATGTATTTAAGAACATCAACCCATACTGAAAACCTTCAGCCGTAGTTTTCTGGTAACACACAATAGCGGTTCCGGTCACCGAATGTTCCTCTAAAGTCAGAAGAAAATCGACCTTTTCCAGTTCTCTTAGGATAATGGCTTCCGAAGTACAGGCCAAACCATTGGTGCTCAGATCAATCGAGTGGCAGGGTTGATAGCCACGCAACCGGGCGACTCCATATTTTCTAATCTTCAAATTTAAGCCCTGGAGAGGAAGCCGTTCATCAGTACGCCTATTGGCCTCTTTTTCTTGAATTTGCGGACTATTTCCCCTTCTTATTTTGCTGTCCATCTCGTTCTCCATCAAGGTTAAATTGAAAATTCAGAGCCTAACAAAAACATCAATACAAGGCACAGCGAAGGAACTCCTAGATTTTATCAAACCATAGCGACGCTCCCTCTCAGAAAGCCATCTACATCGTAGTATTCCCTTGATTGCGCTACGGTTAGTACGGGGAATCAAAGATTGTTTTAAGCAGCCTTTTGATCAGCATCTCTATCTAACGATCCTGCAATTGCAAAACATTTGCGATATGCCGCTTCCAGCGAGTCAACTTCGAATTGTTTATGAGATGCTTCAATCGTCCCAAAGAATTGTAGTTTTCCCGAAACCAAAATAGCAATCCGGTCGCAAATGGATTCGAGGTCATTGAGTAGATGAGTGCTAAAAAATAGCGTTTTACCTCGTTGCTTTTGCTCGGCCAAAAGCGCTTTAAAATTGGCTCGAGCGATGGGATCCAAACCGCTCATGGGTTCATCAATTATCAACAGCGGTTTATCGGCTAGAATGCAGCCCGCAAGGCCAAGCTTTTGGCACATTCCTTTCGAATAGGTACGAACTTTACGTTTTAAAGCCCGGATATCGAAGCCAAGCAAGGTCAAAGTATCATTGACGGCCTGCAAATCGTATTTTTCACCATTAAGCCTCGAAAGCATCCGTAAAAATTCCTCCCCGGTTTGAAAAAAAGGCGCTCGAAAGTTCTCTGGCAAGTAACTCAAGTACGCTTTGGATTCCACACGGCGATGGTCATTCCCAAAAACCTGAATTTCGCCATTGTTCAGATGGCAGAAGTCCAGCAAGCATTTAATCATTGTGGTTTTTCCGGCACCATTGGCGCCAATTAATCCAAAGGTTAGTCCTGGATCGATTTCGAGATTGATCTGGTCAAGAACTTTTGCACCCCCGAATTGCTTTGAAACCTCGTTGAAACGAACCGCTTTCATGATTTAGTACTGGAGGAGGAATCGAATGGTCAATACAGGTTGACCCCAGTACAATCCGAACGACCATTGGTAACCACCCATGCATTTCCATTCACACAGCCTGCCGTGGCTAATCGTGGCCATCCCGAACGAAATGTACCGGACTGAGGGAATCCGTCATCAATTTTACGATCGATTTCCGCGAGTGCCGTTGACGGGATGCCAATTCCCGAATAAATACCGTTTGCACTGACTGAGGAATTCCCGCCATTGACATTGAACTGATTCCAAAAGGCAATAAACATCGCCCCTCCCCAAGGATTGCTGGGAGCATTAAGGGTGGTGGGTGCGGCATTAATTTCAGCGGTGGCGAAATTTCCAGTATAAAAGCCAGCAGCTGACAGATGATTAGTGACCAGCGATGTATTGCGCCAGGGGTTGATTTGTCCATTGTTGCATGAAGTCACGCAATTAACGGCAACGCCACCCACCACGGTTGCGGCCGTACTTGAATCGCCCGGTAGCACATTGTAGCGGTCTTGAAATCCAAACACTGCAGCTTTCAATTCATCCATTTTTGATATGGTATTTCTTACCTTTGCGTTATTGATGAGTTCCTGTCCCTTCAGCACACCGCCCAGCAAAAGGCCGACAACCACCAGGACAATAGCAATTTCAATCAATGTAAAACCAGATTGCCGATTCATTCTTGTAACCCTCATTTTTTAATATCCACTGTTAAAGATAGTAAAAAAACCTTAAATAAGTAGTCTATCGACTAAGCCACTTATTTTCAGTCGACACGCTAATGACTTTCTAAAGGACAATCCTATTTTGTGTTCAAGGATTTTTTCCGAATCGATTTTAGCCGCTGATTTAGGAAAACCAATTCGTGAGGGTCTGTAATATGCTTACTATCCAGTAATCCACCAATAAATAGACTAGCACTTTGATACTCGCCCCGTACTTCCAACAAAGTAATCTCCATCTGTTGCGCCCAATGCGGCACATCCCTACCAATGGCGTTTTTTCTGAGTAGACCCGCATAGTCAGTGGCTAAATCCACATCGTTTAACCGATGTTGGGCAAATATAGTCGCGTGTGCCATCCACCGCCAACGTTTATTAGGCTTTAGCAAAAAATTATGGTGGATAAAATTTAGCATCTTAATTTGCTGGTCCCTATTATCAATTTGGGTGTACAAATGACTAGCGGAAAAGAACGGATATTGACTATTAGGATCAAGATCAGAGATGACCTGCAACCAATTTGTGAGATCGTTATAGTCGAGGCGGGTAAAAGGAAGACTCACTCCTGGTTGGTTGTCAAAAGCCTGAAGCCAAAGCATCAGAATTCTTGATAGAATTTCGGGCTCCCCAAACGATAAAACCTCTAATATTTGCTTATTAGGAGCCTCCGGCAATGGTTCGGTATGGATTTCTGCTGGTTGATGCATGCCATACCAAAATATTTGTAAAGCCAGACTCAATACAAGTAGTAAACTGATCCAGAACGGCATCTCAGATAGCGGACGTTGGTCACGGTGGGCCATCATCGGCTTAGAAGTTTTTTCGGTAAAAATCGAAGAATGCTACGGCAAATAACAATAACAGATAAATTATCGTCTGAGGTAGAATCGTCGACCATTCAATCGGATTTGCCTGCCCGTACATTATCCATGCTGATCGTGTAAACCGATCTAAGTTGGGAAGTAGAAAAGCAAGCCCCCCAACAACATTAGTCAGTATAGACTGTCCAATGGAATCACTCGTTACCATTGGCCCATGGGACATCAATACAATCGCCCCGATGCTCCGCGATAAAAGATAAAATCCCACAACCGCTGCAAATGCTGCGGGAATATGTGCAAAACTGAGTGCACACACCAAGCCGAATACGACAATCAATAGTAATTCCAGAAACAATGATATCGCCCACGGCCATACGTTGGAAAAGGGGGCAAATAGAACCAATAGACACGAAGCAACAACGCACAGGAAAAATGCAACGAAAGCGTAACCACTAAATTTACCAACGAGAAAAACACTTCGCTTTAATGGCAATGATAAGTAGATTAACAGAGTATTATCATTAATATCACGCACGGTGCTGGAAACAGTAAAAAGAGCCAGAATAAAAACAATGCTAGTTCGTAAGAAGGATGCAAGGATTCCACTTTGGATCTGCTGCGTTTCGGTTATAGCAATTTCCCCAAGGAAAAGCGCTATGCCGATGCCAGCCGCGAACAACACCACAGACATTAGAATTAACCTACTGTGAATAGCTTCTTGGACAATCGTTTGTGCGAAAGTGAAAATCTGACGGAAAATAGGTAATAATGTCATCGTTGACCAGATTTTTCTTCTCGGAGCACCGTTTTTATGGGAGTCTTCCTGCACTAACCATTCGACTTTTTAGTATCGTTGGCGCAATCCATACAATGAGGTCATCAAACTCCGAACCAGCAGTATTGGTGTACTGTTTGGATACGAATATCCCGTCGGCATCGGTATTTTCGGCTTCATCAGTCGACGTTGATATTGCCCAGTTTTTTCCTTGTGAAATAATCACCGCAGGTATGTTGACAGCAACCGGATTCCCTCCTGGGCTGCCATCCAAAATTTGAATGTCTCCGGCGGAACAGAGTTCAAAAGAAACACCTGCTGTTGGCGTACCGCACCCTGTACCATCGGTCGTATCGGCAAAATTGTTAGTCATCCGATAAATGATATTTTGCCCCCAGGCATCGGTACGGGTGGACCCCAAGGTGACCCACGGTAGATTACCAGAGAGTACACTGCAGTCGACACCCGTCCGATCTTCGACGCCATCTCCACTATTTAAAGGATCGTCTGGGCAAGGAAATCTGCCATTATCAAACGCATAGCCATATATCGCATCTATCGTATTTTTTAATATTTGTGAGGTTTCGCTCCTTCTCGACCTTTCCATTTGGGCACTCAGAGGAACCAGTGATCCACCGAGCAACAAACCGACTATGACCAATACTATGGCCATTTCGATCAAGCTAAAACCCACTTGTTTAATCATTAATTCAAGAGCAATGGGTCGCGGTACATACATAATCATTAAAGGGATTATTTCCAAAATTGATACTTTCGAAACTCTCGTCCCCAGCCGGAATCCGCCCATTCCCATTACTTGGAATATTTCCGAGCTCCAAATAATTTTCGATTGCTGCTTTTTCAGCTTGAGAATTACGAGCTTGTGAGGTCGTCTTTCGACCCGCCACAATAACTGCTATGGGCGTATTCGTGGAATCTACCTCTAGCAATCCACCACTGGCCAGAGTGGGCGCCGAATTTTTGTCCACGGCATAGAATATTTGTTCTTTCCAATTATCCCACCAAATCCAGTTAAAACACGTCACCGAAGGTTGAATCGGATCGAAGGGCCAAAAGTTATTCAACCCGGACGCTTGTGTATTAGAAAGATCTGAGGCAACACGGCCAAAACGCTCACCCGAATCATCACTATAATCGGGTAAACTAGAGGAATCCAATATTGCTGGCCACGGGTATTTGCTTCCATTTGTAGCAGCAAAGCTTTGGAGACATTGTCGAACATGTTGCCCCACAAAATTTTGCATTTGACGATAGACTGGCCCGAAATCATTCGGCGAAATCCACGCAAGAATATCATTGAAATCTACTGGACCCAGCGCAGAATAGGACCCAGAAAGGATAAAAGCAGAATCGGATATCGATGGAATCGAATTAAAATTACCCCCAAGCGCAACGACTCCACTATAGGACCCAGTGGCATTATCAATACCGGACAACCGTTCCAAATAGTTGTTACTTTTGCTCGAACCATCCGATATACGTTGGCTTCCACATTCGGTTTTTGACACTGCACTGGTCGACCTATTTTGGTTACCAAGCGTGGTGCCAGGAACAAATACCACAGCAATCGCCTTATCGCTATTGTTGACGCCGTTTACCCGGTGGAGGTTAGAATCAAAGATTACAAATTGCCCATCAGCATCTGCGAATAGATTCCCGGAAGGACTCTCTTTGTAGCGGCCAGAAACTGCATACCAGAGACATTCACCACTGTCATCACGTAATGGAGACAATCCCAAGGTCTTCCACGGCAAACGGCCAATAGCAGACTCATCCCGATTACCGCAAGGCACATTGGAAATCCCATCACCGTTGTTGTCCGGGCAAGGTAAGTGTCCAGGTGGAATAGCTGTCGTCAAATCCGCATTGCCCAAAGCATATCCGATCAGTGCCTGCTGCGCGATTTTCAGAACATTGCTGGAACTAGCACCATCGAAACCTCTTGTTCGATGATTCAACGCCGTGACCAAAACCGCTGAGGCTGCAGTCACAGTGAACAATAACAAAACTAACAATACTGCACCCTGTTGCTCTCTTACAGCGGGCTTTTTCCAGGAAATGAACCTACATTGCACATCTACTTGCATAGTTCCAACTAAGTGAATATTAGTCAATAAGGGTATTTTTTGAATAAATGCTTATTGTATGCAATGTGCGCTTTGGCACTCACTGGGTATAGAATCCTCATCATACTACTCACTAACCGATGCGAATGACTCCGGTTTCTTCACATTGGTTTTAAGCAAAGATAAGGGAGGTTGTTTGAGGTTAACCCCCTGTTCTTCTCCCGCTGTATCCATATGGGTTTTAAATTTTGGCGTTTCCTTCTGATAAACGTCCCTAACTGTCGAATCTGTGGGATCAAAGACTTGACCAGGCCGCAACCGTATTGAAATATGACCATCAACTTTTATTGGAACATTATTTTTTTGAACATTATCGAATTTAATAGCATAGTTGGCACCTCTATCTGAACTAGGATACACAGAATCATTAATCCACAGGGTATTTTCCCTAGATTTCCTTAACACCATACCATTCAGTTTAATATGTCCAACATCCTTAAACGGAACAGTGGTTTTGGTCTCAACAAGGCGGTACCGCAAAGCATCCAGCTGGGCCCGTTCCGCTGGTGTTAGAAACAATCGTTCAAGTGCCAAGGAATTCGAACTCACGAACAAATGCAACATAGCGATGCAAAAGATTGTTTTAAGCTTCATATTGTTTCATTGGGAGGAACACTCGGATCCATTCCCTGTTGTTCCTCTATTTCGAACCACAACACCGTACAAGCTGCACGAATATTTGCTTTGTCGAAGTCAAAATCAGCATTTGCCTTATTCCGTTCGATTCGGCATTGCTCAAAACTAAAAAATCCTAATCCCGCATGCATCAACCGGTTTACCAGTTTGATCATATCCCCTTCGTGAATAACCCCAATATCCAGAAAGATTGGCGTAGCATATACTGTTAACCCATTGACCAACGCAGTGTTGACAGGCTCATAGCTAGCACGGGCATCGAGATTATATTTTAGCGAAGGCAGCTCCAAGCGTTCAGCCTGCTCTTTCAATTGATCGATCCAGGATAGTTTGTCAATGTCAGCCCAGACGCCCTTATCAAGTAACTCGACGAACCGAGCCTTTTTGCTTTCAAGGATACGCCTTCCGCTAATTCTTTTTTCCAATTCTTGGTTAAAGATAGCTAAAACATTACGGTTTTGCTCGAGAACTTGGTGGGAAGCATCTTCAATGCGATGAGCTCCAAACGATATGACTAAACAAAAGACAGCAGAAAAGGAAAGCACCAGCAATCCATCTTGCAGTAGACGATAATCAGGCTTCAGCTTTTCCATCATTTTGGGTAAATTTCAAGCTCGATCGTAAAATTAGCCTTCAAAGAAGCGTTTGATCTATTTCCCATTTCTCCCGATATGGTTGCTTTGTGACTCAGATTGATTGGAAACTGAGTCACTTTGGCGGACTGAATTGCCGATTCCAACCCTAAGGCCACTACGAATCGATTGATCAGCAAATGTGCCTGACGAAAATCACCATCAAAGGGTTCGATTTCTGCTCGTAGCCGTGTTTTAATCGCTTTCCTTTTCAAATTTTCTCCAGTACCGGGATCTAATTCAACGATTATTTCAGAGGAATCTGAAAAAGCTTGACTTGCGTTGGTCTCTGGCGTCCCTCCATCACCCCATTCGATCCCATTTATCATAAGCGTTGGGTAACGACTTAACACTTGACTGACTGGACCGAGCAGAGTGGTAGGGATCACTATATTTTCATTAACCTTTTCAGCGGTTGTGACCATATCTTCGATTTGAAAAGCGGTATATCCCTTTATGGGATCAACACGTGGCGTTTGTCCGAGACTTTGTTCAGATTGTCTAATCTTGTACTTGTGTTGTTCAGCCTGAACTCCAATATTTTTTGCATTTATCAGGCAAGCTGAAGCATAGGAAATGCCTCCCAACACCAAAAGAGTACTCACACCGTACATCAGCTGTTTGATGATGTGATGGTAAAAATAGAAAATCGTAGTGGTATCCTTGTAATGGGATAAGAATAGGCGTTTTTGACTAAGCCAAAAACTGACCAGCATCGATATTTGAGTGTCAGATGGCAGGGAAAGACCGAGTTTGGAACCGATAGAAGGTACCGAATGAAATTCTGAATGACCACCCTGATTAAATTTATCCAATGCCGATTGTTGCCCCTGCAATGGACGAATGAGTTCCTCCGGAGTGATAATATGAGTCTTAATGATTTGATCGCTGCTAAGTTTATAAGCCCTAACTATGTAGCGGCGCATTCTATCAATCTCGTCGGCCATTTCTTGAGCGAAATTATCGGGACTTTGGACCGATACTTGATTCAACCGGCTCAAGACTAACTGCTGATGATTGAAGTACGTCTGCCGAACGAGAAATTTACTTTGCTGTATGCTTGGCATTACAGTAACCAGAAACATATCCTCGGTTGTGGGAAAAATCTTGAGAAGCTTTTCGTACATTAAAGGAACTGAAAACACCCCAACGATTGGGATTTTTGCCAGATGTAATGATTTCAACCAGGGTGATAAAATCGCTTCATTTCTAATCGCCATGAATAAAACCCGATCATCCCGACGGCCAGTTTTTTCTCGGCAGAGAGATTTATGGTGGGTAAAATGCGCACCATGGACTACTTGTTTTTGCTTTCGCTGAATTAAAGCTTTGCGGTCTTTTTGCCCTAGGTGGGGCAGATACTCAAGATGGAATTCTTCTTCAAGAATATCAACTAGTACAGGAATAGGGCGTTTTTCAATGGTATGAAGGTAACCCAGAAAAACATCATTTCCCGTTTCAAGATTGTTAACGGTTAAATCCTTCCGAATCCCACTTTTTCCAACCCGATAGACGGTCAATTGGCTGTTGGAAACATAAATAACCCGCCGATACACCATGATTATATTTTTACCTGTGAAATCAGGTCGTAAATCGGACCGAGCACCGATAACATAACCCAACCAATAATCGTCCCTAAAACCACAGTCATAACAGGTTCAATTAGGCTTTGCACGCGATCAATAGCATCATCTACATCACGCTTGTAAAAATAGCTTACGTTTTTGAGAGCTTGGGCTAAATCACCTGTATTTTCACCCACATTCACCATCCGTATAACAAGTTTTGGAAACAAATCTACTGCTTTAAAAGCGTAGCTCAGGCTAACTCCATCGGCGATTTGCTTTCCTACTTCGACGAGCGCTTGTTCGATTGCTTTATTTTCAGCAATGGTTTCAGTAATCTCAAGGCTTTTTAATAATGGGATCCCTGAATTAAAAAGCAATGCGAGATAATTAGAAAAGCGGGCAAGAATAATTTTATTAAGTATCGGACCCAAAACCCAAATCTTTAGTTTGAACCGATCGAACCATACTCGCATACCGAAGTTATGCTTTAATAACTGATAAAATATTAACCCCAACAAGACTGGCGTGATCAGAATGACATACCAATAGTTGACAAAAATATCTGAAACAAAAACCAATCCCTGTGTATGAAGCGGAAGATCCTGGCCCATTGAAGTAACAAATCCGATCATTTGAGGAACTAAGTAAATCATCAAAAAGGAAACCACCCCCAAAACTACGAACGCGACAAACGCTGGTAAAGTCAACGCTTTTTTTGTTTGCGCAACTAACTCATCCTGCCATTTCAAAGAATCACTGAGATCTTTCAATACATAACTCAGTTCGCCACTTTTTTCCCCTGCGTTCACCAAACTGACGAAGGATTGCCCAAAAACATTTGGAAACGCGCCGAGCGCTTCGGAAAAGGTTTGACCTTCTCCAATTTTGGAGTGAAGCCCGGTAATAACGTCCTTCAAATAACCATCCTCCATGGTATCTTTCAGATCGGCTAGTGCCTCTATTATCGGCACCCCGGACTGCGTCAGTTGTTCAAGATAGAAACAAAAATTGATCAACTCGCGACGATCAACGGTGGATTTCTTAAAAAAATGGAAAAAAGATCTTTGTTTTTGGCTGCTTATGAGTTCAAGGTTTGTCCTTGCAAGATATACTTCCAAGTCGAATTCGGTATCGGCAATCTGCGATCCTGTGACCACTTTGCCGTCTGGTGTAATCGCCCGATATGTATATTCGGTCACTTTAGTCTGTCCAACCGGTGGGTAAGGTTAACAACACGGGAAAGTTCGTCTAATGTTGTGAGGCCTTCTAAAATCTTGCGTATACCATCATCAGCAAGTGACTCGAATCCGTTGCTTGCAGCAGCTTGCTCAATTTCGATGGGCGATGCCCCTCGAGATAAAAGAATGTCGAGATCGGTGTCAATGCGTAACACTTCCATGATTGCGGCTCGACCCTTGTACCCTGTGTGATTACATGATTCACAACCGATTGCCTTATATATAAGTGGGGAATCATCCTTGCCTACACCCAGCACTTTTTTTTCGATGTCATTCGGAACATAGGCGTTCTTACAAGCACCACAAACCTTGCGAACGAGCCGCTGGCCGATGATACCAATAACATTTTCAGTCATAACACTACTCTTAACACCTATATCGAGTAGTCTTGGAAATGCGGCAGTAGCCGAGTTGGTATGTAATGTACTGTATACTTGATGTCCAGTCATGGCGGCGCGGAACGCCATGGTTGCCGTATCCACATCTCTAATTTCGCCCACTAAAATAATATCGGGGTCCTGACGCATTAACGACCTTATACCATCCGCAAAATCCATTTTTACCGATGCATTCACTGAACTTTGTCGCACCATAGAAAGGGGGTATTCCACCGGATCTTCCAAAGTCATGATATTGACCGACTCCTCGTTCAAATGGTTAAGAATCGAATACAAGGTTGTGGTCTTTCCGCTACCCGTTGGACCTGTTACCATAATAATGCCTTCCGGACGTGACATCATAAGCTGCAGTTGGGTAAAGGCTCGTTTGGATAGCTGTAGTTGATCGATTGGAACAATACCCTTGTTGCGATCAAGAATACGTAAAACAATATTTTCGCCGTGGATCGTCGGTTGCGAGGAAACCCTGAAATCGATAAGGTTTGATCCAATCGTTAAAGAAATTCGTCCATCTTGGGGCGATCGAGTTTCTGCAATATTCATTGATGACATCACCTTAAGACGAACGACCATGGCCGACCAAAAGTTTTTATGCAAACTTCTGATTTGTTGAAGTACCCCATCTATACGATAGCGAATACGTAAAAACATATCCTCGGGTTCGAAATGAATATCGGAGGCTCTCATTTTCACTGCATCTGATAGTAGTGCATCAATCAATCGAACTAGCGGATGGCTATGTTCCTCCTGTTCGATCCGAGAAATAGAAACTTGGCTTTTACCCGATTCCAACTCTTGGAGAATTCCATCAATCGATAGGTCGTAACCGTAAAACGTATCAATGGCTTGA
This sequence comes from uncultured Methylococcales bacterium, assembly GCA_964653275.1. GTDB lineage: Bacteria > Pseudomonadota > Gammaproteobacteria > Methylococcales. The sequence goes on along the minus strand of CAZZET010000083.1, from coordinate 2,570 downwards.
TCGAGGTCAGATTCGCTGGCCAATAAGGTATCAATTTCAATATCGTTATCTATCGTTGCCGCAATGCGATCTATAGCAATGATATTAAAGGTATCGCTCATAGCGAGGGATAGTCGCTTTTTATCGCGATCGTAGGCGGTCGGCAATACTTTTAACTGCCGTGCCAGTTGCTGATCGACCAATTCAAGCGCGGAAGCATCCGGTACTAATAATTTTAAATCTACGCTTTCGTGACCCAGCGATTGTCCAAGGTGCTGACGGAGATTTTCCTCGGTCATAAATCCCAGCCGGACCAAAATTTTACCGATTTGATCCCGTGAAGTTTTCTGCTCAATGAGCGCTATTTTGAGCTGGTCCTGGGTGATAATTCCAACATCAACCAGTTGGTCTCCTATACGCCTTGGCTTAACTTGAGACATTTCGAACTTACTTGCTCATCAATTGGCTAATGCGCTTTTCAACACGCGTCATATCGCCATGAGTTGGACTCGATGCCGCTAATCTGAGCGCTTTCCGATAGTATTGAAGAGCAATATCGAATTTACTCAAATGGTCCATGCTAACCGCGAGATTCAAAATATATTCCAAACGTTTCGGATCCAGCTCGCTAGCTTGAAAATAAGCAATCTGTGCCTCAGCCCATTGTCCCTGCTCCGCATATTGATTACCGAGAGAAAAGTATAATCCGGAGAATGTCGGGTACTGTCTGATTAAGGTTTTTAATTGGCTTTCTTTTTCTAATGCCGAAAGTGTGTTGGCTTTTCGAGTCAGTGCGGCTTTAGCGTAAACATTATCTGGGTTTTGCTCTAGTGCTTTCAAATAGTACCGACGCGCTTTAGCGGTAAACCCCTGTTTTTCTGCAATGCTTCCAAGGCCAAGTAAAGCATCGGTATTTTGGGAAGAACGGTTGAGTACTTTTAGATAGTCTTTTTCGGCAGATTCATAGTCTTGTTGCAAATACGACTGGTAGGCTGAATTTAGCCATCGGCCCGTTTCTACACGTAGCTTTGTTTTACGAATCTTGATTGCTTCCGGAAATTCAATAGGCTCGTCAGAAGGTTCACTAGAC
>CAZZET010000083.1:0-1401 GCA_964653275.1 uncultured Methylococcales bacterium | reverse complement strand
CAAAAATCATCACAACAAAACCCGCCACAATGACACCTCTATTATGCCAACGCGAATTCCGAGTCACTCTTAAAACATCTTCGGCATGCCTTGCACTTCCTTTTTCCGGGTCTGAGGTAACTTCACCCGCAGGAAGTAATGGACCCTCAGTAACCGCCGCATCCCATTCTCGACCATCGGGCGCATACCCTGAGTCTACGGGAACATCTATACTCTGAGGGTGATCTTCAACTTTTTTGTTAATTCCAGTCGACTTTGCAGAGACTAGGACACGCTCCTGCTCCAGTGTATCGATGTCCGAATTTATTTCCGAATCAACAACGTGATTACTAGAAGTTTTGGGATGATGGAAGGGAAATTTTTCACCAACACCATCAATTAGATTTTGGTCGAAAGCATTAGACGATTCGACTTCAAAGGGTAACTCCTTCGACAATTGTTTGTTTTTTTGGACGAGTTCACCCTCGTTGAAATTGTCATTCTGACTCAAAGATATGGTTTCTACATCGACTGTTGGCCGCAAAACATCATCTGTGTTTCCCGTTTCCGATAGATCTTCGCCAGCTTTGACCCGCTCTGCTTGTTTTAAAGCATCCAACAATAAGCTCATGGTTGAATCGCGGGCGGGGGTTCACTCATAAATTTTTTGAATCGCCGCAAATCCGTATTAAGACTGGCGGATTCTATCACCTGGGGACGGATAAAAATGACCAATTCAGTCTTTCGATAATCGTTTTCTTTAAAACTAAAAAAGTCACCCAAATAGGGAATCCGATCAATAAATGGAACACCGGAGGTCGATTCATCCACATCATCCTGCATCAAGCCCCCGATAATACCGATATTGCTGTCTTGAATTTTAAGTATTGACTCCATTTCCCGTACTTGGATTTCTGGAATCAGGTTTTCAGTCCCCGCTGCAGCGAGTGCTGGATTAGGGTCGGCGACAAACCGAATAATGCGAGAAATTGTAGGGCGCGCATTAATAATAACCGATTTATTACGACTGATTTGGGGGGTAACACTCATGACAAAACCTACTGGGACGGTGTGGACCTCAGTGTCAAAAGTGGTCACAACAACCCCCTGCGTGGTATCCGTTTCCACTGTGGTCGTAAAGTACACTCGATTGTCAACCACCTTAAGGATCGCTGTTTGATTATTCAAAACCATGAGTTTTGGGCTAGACAACACCTTTGTTGTACCAAATTCATCAAGCAACTTTACTGTGGCCGCCAGGTCTGTGCCGGTATAAGCGAGGGAAAAAAAAGGCGACGCACCAAGGTTAGTACCGATCAAAGACTGCGTTATCGTGGCTTTATTATTATCAGCCAGTAGGCTCCAATCGACCCCCGCCTGGTAGTGATCACTGAGTTGCACTTCAACGACCGTCGCTTCGAT
>CAZZET010000082.1:0-15913 GCA_964653275.1 uncultured Methylococcales bacterium | reverse complement strand
GATCAATCAATACCTTGCAATTATTTCAGAGAAAGATCCTAGGATTAAATTCAAATAAAGCCCAACACTTGATCAAGCCCAACCTCTATCACTAAACGAGTAAATTTTTCAGAAATCAACCTAGCCCCGAACATGGAAGCTTTTAGGATTGGTATTCGACCAACCGTCTGCAACCACAATTTAAATGTGTATTGTAACCACAAGTAGTCAGTTGATTGTCGGTCACAAAACAGACACTAGGTGACTAGTATCACCTATTCAAAGCCTTCGCTCATCGTTTAACATTTTGGCTGCCAAGGCTGCAATGTTCCGTTTTCCACCACCTTTTCCCAATTTTCGTTTAACCGTTTTTAACGATCCGCGGATGGAGTCGCAATAGTCAGAATCCTTCAGGATGCGCTCCACCTCGGATGCTAACTTCTCCGGCTGGGCATCATTCTGAATTAATTCTTTAACGATCATTTTTCCAGCAAGAATATTCGGGAGGCCTATATAGGGAATATTGATCAGAAGCTTACCGATCAGGTAGGTCAATAACGTGACTCTATAAGTTATTACCATCGGGACACCTAGAAGAGCTGCTTCCAAAGCCGCTGTTCCCGAAGCAATCATAATGGCGTCACAGCATTGCATAACATCATAAATTTGGCCTTTGACAGTAGGCGGGCAGATACCTTTGGACTCTCCAATCTCAGTTATTGCAACATCAGATAATATCGGTGCCTGAGATAAAATAAACTGTAGTTTGTCACACCGGACCTGTAGAATTTTTGCTGCATCCAACATAAGTGGCAATAAACGGCTGATTTCATTACCGCGGCTACCAGGAAACAATCCTACGACAGGAATCGATGGATCCAGTCCAAACTGCTCAAATGACATTTTTCTGCTCAAACAAGGATGAACTCGATCGACTAATGGATGACCAACATAGCTAACAGGAATATCGTATTCTTGGTAATACGATTCTTCGAATGGAAAAATCACAGCCATCATATCAACGACTTCACCATATTTTTTCACCCGACCAGGACGCCAGGCCCAAACCTGAGGACTGACATAAAATAATACCTTGACACCACAGGACTTCGCACGACGAGCCAATTTGAAGTTAAATTCCTTATAATCTACGCAAATCAAAAGATCGGGTTGTTCTTCGCAAACCACTTTCTGAACTAGTTTGAGCGCCCTTTTGATTTCTAGGAAATGCTTTAGAATTTCGCCTATTCCGATTACAGCAATATTTGTGGAGTCGTAGCAAACCTCAATCCCTGCTTCGAGCATGTTTTGCCCACCCATTCCGATCCCGCGAATATCTGGCACGATTTTTTGTAACTCACGGAAGATATCGGCTGCATAGCGGTCCCCAGACGCTTCTCCGGCCACCAGCATCACTAATGGAGCTTGTTGGCTCACTAACCTCAATTCAAATAAGGATCGACGACGTGCTAGAAAACACTTTTGATAACATCAACGATATGGTGGATTTGCTGTTCGCCCAACTCTGGAAACACCGGTAACGATAGACAACGCCCGGCGATGTTTTCGGCCACTGGAAGTGATAATCCCTGGTAATCCGAACTAAATACATCTTGTTTGTGGAGAGGAATCGGATAATAAACTGCAGAAGCAATTTCGGCCTCTCGCAAAGCCTTACTGATCGTATCCCGATGCTCGGTTAGCATCGTATACTGATGGTATACATGTTTTCCTACCCGGTCCTCAAAAGGCGTTTCCACGGGAACATCGGATAACAAATGGGAATAAAGATGTCCAACCCTACGGCGGTTTTCATTGTAGGCATCAATACGCTTAAGCTTAGTTCTTAGTATTACAGCCTGCACCTCATCGAGACGACTGTTATAACCAATCCGATCGTGACGATATTGGGCACTGAATCCATGGTTGCGCAAACTCTTCACCCGTTCGGCCACGCTCTCAGAATGGGTCGTAATCAACCCACCATCTCCGAAACACCCCAGATTTTTACTCGGAAAAAAACTAAATCCACCAACATCTCCAATTGCACCCGTTTGGTACCCCCCTATGGTAGCGCCAAACGACTGAGCACAATCTTCGATTAACTTCAAACCATGAGGCTCACAAACGGCTTTTAGCTTTGCCATATCAACCGGTTGCCCAAATAAATGGACCGGCATGACAGCTACCGTTTTACTGGTTATGGCCTTCTCCACCAAATCAATATCTAAATTAAATGTTTTCGGATCGATATCCACAAACACGGGTATCGCTCCCACATAATGAATCGCTTCAGCCGTAGCAATAAAGGTGAAAGGCGTAGTAATGACCTCATCTCCCTTCCCTATACCCAGAGCATCCAAAGCAATGTGCAAAGCATCCGTTCCAGATGCAACACCGATTGCATGCGGCACCCCTAAGTAACTTGCCGCCTCCTTTTCAAAAGCTCTAACGTTCGGACCCAATACAAATTGGCAATCTTCCAATACTTCATGAACACCGGTTTCAATTTCCCGTTTCAATTCTAAGTATTGCTTTTTGAGGTCTACCATAGGAATCATTAATTAAAGATCTCCTTGTTTTTCAATAAGTCTGTGATCTTTATCGCTGTTTCCAGCGCTCTTTTCCCATCTTCTCCAGAAACTAACGGATCTGCTCCTGTCCGAATGCATTGAATGAAGTGTTTGATCTCCTCTTGAATCGCATCACCATTTTCAAACACAGTTTTTTCGGTTTCGATTTCTGGAACTCCAGGAAACATTTCCTTTTTTCCCCGCTGATGTTGGGTCAATACTCGATTTTGAAAATCAATGGAAACATATGAATTTGGTCGAAACATCCGCATCTTTCGTTCCATCTTCATACTTACACGGCTCGCTGTCACATTAGCTACACAACCATTTTTAAAAACCAGCCGAGCATTTGCTATATCCGTATCTTCGGTCAACACAGCGATTCCACTAGCATCAATTCGATCAACATCAGACCCTACAAACTCCAATATGATATCAATATCGTGAATCATCAAATCCAACACAACACTGACATCATTGGCTCGCGGATTGAATGGTGCCAGGCGATGCGATTCAATAAACAAAGGCTTTTCCTGTAACTCCAAAGCCAATATAGCAGCATTAAACCGCTCCAAATGTCCCACCTGTAGTGTACAGTCTTTCTGTCGGGCTATTTCAACCAATTCGTCCGCTTCCCCAACGGTTACGGTAATCGGTTTTTCTACCAGAACATGGACCCCTGCATTCAGAAAATCGCGAGCTATCGAGTAGTGTAAACGCGTAGGCACTACAATACTGACAGCGTCAACGTCGTGAATCAGATCACGGTAATCAGTTAGCCCTCGACAACCATGCTTGTTGGCGATGTCGGCGGCAACCATTTCCCCCGAATCAACCACCGCGATAAGTTCACAGTCATCTAGACTAGCATATTTTTCCGCATGAAACTTCCCGAGATAGCCTACCCCGATAACAGCACACTTCAGATCTGCCATAGTGCTATTTAATCCCTATTTTTAGATTCGATCATAGCAAACCCATGAATCCCGCGAATTGACTTTTCCGACAACCATTGCCGTAAATACGAAATTTCAGTCGTTTGCTCTATTGGTTCCAAGTTCTGACGGGCCCGAAGCCGACGAAAGGCCACCGACACTGCTTTGAATCGATCCCGAACGATTCCATCACGCCGCAACCCGATAGTATTGAGTCGGTAATGCCGGGCTGGAACACCACCCACCATGGTGTAAGGTATGACATCCATACTCACCCCTGTAGTTCCACGAATCATGACTAATGAACCAATTCTACAAAATTGATGCACCATCACGCCACCCCCAAAAAAAGTTCTATCCCCAACCTGAACATGCCCGCCTAAAGTTGCACCACTCGCGAATATATTGCCATCGCCTACCTGACAATCGTGAGCCACGTGGCTGTTATTCATGAGAAAACAATCTGACCCTATTTTGGTGGATGAATTTTCCCGTGTCGCACGATTAACAGTTACTCCTTCACGAAAAACATTGTTATCTCCTATATGTACAAAGGATTTGGTCCTAACGCCAAAACTCAAATCCTGAGGCAAACCGCCGATCGCTGTATGGGGAAATACTTGGTTGTTACTTCCAAGAATTACGAAAGGGTGGATAACGGCATGAGCATGGATAACACAACCATCGCCAACGACAACACCATCTTCAATGATTGCAAACGCGCCAACAGATACGCCTTTACCCAATTTCGCTGAAGTAGCCACCTGTGCGGTGGAATGTATCTTGGCTGCCATCAATATACTTAATACTTAGCCCCTTGGATGAAATTTCGCATGCAGCTGTTTTAATCGTTCTCGTGCAACATGCGTGTATATCTGCGTTGTCGATAGATCACTGTGCCCCAGTAACATTTGCACCACTCTTAAATCAGCACCATGGTTCAAAAGGTGGGTAGCAAAAGCATGCCTTAAGGTATGTGGTGAAATTGTTTTATGTATTCCAGCTTTGCGGGCATAACGCTTAATAATGTACCAAAATGCTTGCCGAGTCATCCCTGTCGCTCGATTCGTTACGAAAAGGAAATCACTCAACTGGTTTTTTAGAATTTTTTGGCGCCCATCCTCGACATAAGATACCAACCATTCCAGGGATTCTTCACCGATAGGCACCAAACGATCTTTCTCTCCCTTCCCTGTTACCCGTAAAGCCCCTTGTCGAAAATTAATCTGCGTAAGACGTAAACCAACCAGTTCAGACACACGAAGTCCAGTCGCATACAAAACTTCAAGCATAGCCCGGTCGCGCGCTCCAATAGGCTCTTCAATATTCGGCACATCCAACAAGGCAAAAACATCCGCTTCGGTAAGCGTTGTTGGTAAAGACCTGCCCAAACAAGGCGATTCAATCCCCGCACAGGGGTCTTCGGATACAAGACCTTGTTTAATTAAAAAAGAATAAAACTTACGAAGACTAGACAATAAACGCGCACTTGACCGTGCACTCGCGCCTTTTTTAAACTCCAACGCCAGGTAAGCGGTAATATCGTCTGGTCTCGACAATAACAAACTATCCCGTTTCAACCACTCACTGAATTTTCGGACATCTGATTCATACGCTTTAAGCGTATTTTCACTCAAGCCTTGCTCAACCCAAAGCGCATCTTTAAACCGTTCAATCAAAAGCTTTGAAGCCATACCCACACGAAACAGCGTGTGGTCATCAACATTAATTTTGTTAACGTTACTCATACCTTAAACTGCGACATGCAGCCCAAAAGCATCAGCAATTAGCCGATCCGAATTCAATCCGGAGGGGCACAAAATCAAATTTTAAATTTTTTCCTTTATCCTAGCCGCTTTACCGGTCCGTTCTCGTAAATAATACAGCTTCGCCCTTCGAACATCTCCGCGACGTTTTAGCTCAATACTATGAATCAACGGACTATGGGTTTGGAAAACACGCTCGACTCCTTCCCCATGAGAAATTTTTCTCACCGTAAATGCAGAATTGACACCCCGGTTACGTTTGGCAATAACTACACCTTCAAATGCCTGCAGACGTTCACGCGTTCCTTCTTTTACCTTAACCTGCACAACAACAGTATCGCCCGGAGAAAAATCCGGAATATCCTTCTTCATTTGTTCAGATTCAAGTGTTTGAATGATATTTTTCATTACTCATTCCCCTTAGTTTTTTCTATTTCGAATTCATTTAAAAGCTGACGTTGCTCGTCCGTCAGTATACGTCCAGCCAGCATGTCGGGTCTGCGCCTGTTCGTACGTCCCAGTGATTGCTTCAACCGCCAACGATCAATCTCCGCGTGGTTCCCGCTTAACAAAACATCCGGTACACATCTCCCATCAATTTCCACCGGCCGGGTGTAATGAGGATAATCGAGTAGCCCATTCATAAACGAATCACGCTGAGCTGATTCATCATCACCCAAAACGCCAGGTAACAATCGAGTAACCGCATCGATTACTACCAAAGCCGCTAATTCTCCACCACTTACTACGTAGTCACCCAACGACCATTCTTCATCAACCTCCATATCGATAAACCGCTCATCAACGCCCTCGTAGCGACCTGCAATAAGAATCAATCGTTCACGTTTGGCAAAACTCTTTATATCAATTTGGGTTAATCGTCGCCCCTGCGGATTTAGAAACAACGTCTTCCCAGGTAAATCGGAATCAGCTCTAACAGCTTCGACAGCCGCCTGCAGCGGCCTAACCATCATGACCATACCTGGCCCTCCGCCATAAGACCTGTCATCGATGGCACGATGATGATTATTTGCGAAATCTCTGGGGTTCCATAGCTTCATGGCTACAATGCCATTATCAATGGCTCTCCCAGTGACACCATAACCGGAGATATGACGAATCATATCTGGAAACAAAGTCACAACATCAAATCGCATCTCCGAAAATTATTACCTCAATCAAAACTCCGGATCCCAGTCCACAATGATTCTTCCACCCTCCAGATCGACTTTTTTAATATATCTACCCTGAACAAAAGGGATAAGCCGTTCTCGTTCACCTTTGACGACCAGTACATCATTGCCACCGGTTTCAACCAAATAATCAACGTTGCCCAGCATTTTGTTAGCAACTGTAATCACCGCCAATCCCACTAAATCAAACCAATAATACTCACCCCGAGCAAGCGGTTGCAATTGATCATGATTTATGACGATTCTGATTCCCACAAGCTTGGCAGCATTTTCGCGCTTATCTACAGTTGCCAGCTTTGCAACAACACCCTTTCCCTGACGTTCTCCATCCTCAACATCGTAGCGGATATACTCGTTCTGAAAACATAGGAACCACGACCCATAATCCAGAATGCTTTCTCTTGGCGCAGTGTAGGAGTAAACTTTCACCCAACCCCTTAAACCAAATACCCCCGTTACTTTACCAATATCAATCCAGTGATTCTCAGACACGGATTTGGAGGAAACACTGCTATGCTTCGGCTAAAACTTCCTTCACTTTTTTCGTTTGTTTAATCAACCACTTGACTCGACTAGTCGCCTGCGCACCATGAGAACGCCAATGGTCGACGCGTTCACTGTTTAATCTCAGACGCTCTTCACCCCCTCGGGCAAACGGATTAAAGAACCCGAGTCGTTCAATATATCGCCCGTCGCGGGCCTTTCTGTTATCAGCCACTACGATATGGTAGAAGGCGCGGTCTTTGGCACCTGCTCGGGCAAGACGAATTTTTACCATTTAAATTTCCTATTCGTAAAATCAGTTAATCAACTTAAGTTAATCGGATCATTGTACGGATTTTTTTCAAAATAGAAAGCAATAGCGCGGAATTATCACGATTTTCGTAACTAGGCGCTCAAACAACACCTCTAACAAACCTTAGGACACAGAAACGTACCGCTTTACTATCAAAATCCTAAACAAACTCAACACGATCAGCGTACGGCTTTGCAGTTCCATAAAAGCAAACTTATCGGACACCCGGGTTTAGGAACCAGAAAAACGTGTATTTCCCCTTACGACTTAAACCTACACAAAGATAATTTAAATTCTCAGAACGAATACAAGATTAATTTAGAATGGAGAACCCCCTTTCATTGCACCTTTCAATCCACGCATCATATTCGCCATATTACCTTTCTTCATCTTTTTCATCATTTTCTGCATTTGCTTATATTGTTTAAGCAAACGATTGATATCTTGAACTTGGGTACCAGAACCCATAGCGATCCTTCTTTTTCTCGAACCGTTAATCGTTGCCGGAAATCGGCGCTCATTACCGGTCATAGAATTAATCATCGCCACTTGACGATCCAAATCCTTATCATTGACTTTTTCCTTAACCTGCTTGGGAATATCCGCCATGCCCGGCAACTTCTCCAGCATCGAATTTAAGCCTCCCATATTTTTCATCTGTAACAATTGCTCCTGCATATCAACCAGGTCGAAGGACTTACCTTTTTGAATTTTTTTGGCAAGACGATCCGCCTTTTTCCGATCAACTTTTCTTTCAACCTCTTCAATTAGGCTGAGAACATCTCCCATACCCAGAATTCGTGATGCAATCCTATCAGGATGAAACAACTCCAATGCATCGATCTTTTCCCCAACCCCAATAAATTTAATGGGCTTGCCGGTAATATGTCGAATCGATAAAGCAGCCCCACCTCGGGCGTCACCATCTGCCTTGGTGAGAACAACCCCAGTCAACGGAAGCGCATCATTGAACGCTTTAGCGGTATTAGCGGCATCCTGCCCAGTCATACTGTCAACAACGAACAAGGTTTCAATTGGCTCCACTGCAGCATGAACCTGTTTGATTTCCTCCATCATCTCATCATCTATGTGGAGGCGACCAGCGGTATCAATTATCACAACATCTAGAAACTTCAACTTGGCCATTTCGACGGCTTTTGCCGCAATTTTCACAGGGGATTGAGCCTCATCACCAACGAGAAATTCCGCTGAAACCTCTTCAGCCAACGTTCTCAATTGCTCAATAGCAGCTGGCCGATAAACATCGACACTCACAACACCTACTTTTTTCTTTCCAGTTTCCTTCAACCATTTAGCTAATTTTGCAACTGTGGTCGTTTTACCTGCCCCCTGCAAGCCAGCCATAAGGACAACTGCTGGGGGATTGGCTGCCAGATTGAGGCCTTCATTCGCCTCTCCCATGACGTTGACCAATTCTGACTGAACGATTTTGATAAACGACTGGCCTGGAGATAAACTCGTTTGAACCTCACGTCCCAAGGATCGTTCACGGACGCTATCGCTAAATGCTTTAACAACAGGAAGCGCCACATCCGCTTCAAGCAAAGCCATACGAACTTCACGCAAAGTGTCTTTGATATTGTCTTCGGTTATCCGTCCTTGACCGCGGATACTTTTTAGACTTTTACTTAAACGCTCACTAAGATTATCAAACATACTAAAAAACCTTGATTGAAAAATTCACAAATCCACCGAAACAAACAACGCCCCTTGAGCCGCGGAAAATTTGCTTTCTACTCGGGATTTAAATAGTCCCGCGACCCCAGACGCCGACCCATTATAGCGGTAAATTAAGAAATAAAACTGAAAAAAGTATTCTTCAATTTGACTCGATCTTCGAAAATCAATTCGTTATTTCAAATCACTATTCCTGTAAACTAACCAAATTCAGCATCCATATGCTGGCAAATTCCCAACGATAGGGAAAAAACAATTCCGTAGTACCAAATAGAATCGTGCAATGAATACCCTAGTTTTTGCGAGTATATCGATATTCCTTTACCTTTTAATAGCCTATTTTATTGCACGTTCTCTTGTGACGGGTAAGAGGCCTACGGGATGGCCACTGAAAAACATCTTCATTTCAATAACCTTATTGGCGGTTGTTTTCCATGGAATGTTCCTTAGCGATATATACTCGCTTGAAGAAGGAATCAATTTTAGTTTTTTTAATACCGCCGCGCTGGTCATGTTGATCATGGTAATCTTGTTAGCCCTCACTGCACTGACAAAACCCATTGAAAAATTAGGTGTTTTTATTTTCCCACTCGCATCAGGAATCTTACTACTTAAACTTCTTTTTCCAGAAAAAGTTCATGTCATAAAAACCGTATCGTGGGGAATGGATGCCCATATTATGGCCTCGATCTTGGCCTATAGTCTTCTAAACATTGCGGCAGTTCAAGCGGTCCTTTTAGCGGTCCAAGAAAGGCAACTACGTCGTCATCCTAATCGTTTGATCCGTGCATTGCCGCCCTTGCAAACAATGGAAACACTACTCTTTCAGCTAATTGCGACAGGATTTTTTGCGTTGACAATTTCACTGTTAACCGGCTTCCTTTTCCTTCACGACATTTTCGGACAACACTTGGCGCACAAAACAGTTTTCTCCATTCTTGCCTGGGTAGCCTTTGCCATATTGTTGGTAGGAAGGATGCGTTATGGATGGAGAGGGAAGGCCGCTGTGCGCTGGACATTAACGGGGTTTATATCTCTAATGCTGGCTTATTTCGGCACTAGATTGGTACTAGAACTCATCCTGGATAAAACCTAATCGTCTTGAACAGGAGATTGTTAGAAACTAACTAACCATTTTAGGGGGGATTTATGGGAATTTTATTTGTTTATTTTATAAAAATAATAAGATCAATGGCTTCTGATGTCTGCACCTTTAACTAAGTCGATAACTCCCCAAATTAAACGGCAACTTTATAGGACTCTACGGCGATTTTTCCACGATTTATTTTGCGTAATGCACTTCTCAATTTCTCTCTTCTTCCGGCGCCTAGCTTTATGATTTCACGGTCTTTATCTAAAATCTGTCGAATGACATCAGCTAACTGCCCGTTCCGTTCATGAACTGGTTGCGAGAAAAATGCTGCAATCAACTCTCTACGTTGACTTTCGATCTTTGTAACGTTTTCCCAATCTTCCTTACGCGCTTGTGACAGCATCTTTTCGCTTAAAACGATAATCTTTTTAATATCAGTTGCTTGTTTGCCAACACTCATCATAAATTCACCTTATATCTGATCGTACTTATTTTATCGGCAAGTGTTTTATATTCTTTAACAATTTTTTATGTTTCACGCCACACTTTTGAGAAAAACCCTGACAAGTGGTCTCAAAGGGATTATACATCTGAATGTATTTAATCCTTATGACTACTCAATTTTCTATTTTAAATCAGTATCCTAAGCATGTGTCTCGTTCAAAACCCTGGTGCGAAATTGCAATACCTTGACCATTTTAAATCCACAACCAAGGTTTTAGTCTCAGCCAACAGACTCGGAGAATCCCAGTGAATAAACTTAAGTACATCCCAGCTTCTGAATTTGATCGCATCAGGTGTATTAGCCAGGACCCACTCGTAACAACAGATTTGTTCGCCAAATTGGCGCGCATCAATGCTTTATATATGATTGCCTGCGCAGGGTCTGGTCATATCGGGAGCAGCTTCAGTAGTCTAGATATCGTCTCTTGGCTTTTTCTTAACGAGCTCCGGTTTAAGCCCAAGAAAAAAGACCTATATTTCTCATCCAAAGGACACGATGCCCCTGGATTGTATGCCGTACTAACCGGATTGGGACGATTACCATTTCCACTAATCCATCGTTTGCGCAGAGTTGACGGACTTCCTGGACATCCCGATGTTCACACCAAAGGCATCGAAACCAATACCGGTTCACTTGGCATGGGAGTTTCAAAAGCCAAAGGTATGATCAGTGCGGCCCGAATTGCTGGTAAGTCTATAAGGGCATATGTCTTGACAGGAGATGGAGAACTTCAGGAAGGGCAATTTTGGGAATCGCTAGTTTCTGCCGCAAACGGAAGTTTCGATGAAATCACCGTTATTGTGGATCATAACAAAGTTCAGTCCGACACACTGGTCTCTAAAGTAAGCAATTTAGGCGATCTGGAATCAAAATTTTTGGCCTACGGTTGGCATGTAGATCGTTGCGACGGACATGATCTCACCGCTTTATCCCAAATTATTTCAAAACAAAAGAAAATCACAAGCAAACCTAAAGTGATCATTGCAGACACAATTAAAGGCTGCGGAGTTTCTTTTATGGAACATACCACAATGGCTCCCCAACAACGGTTATACGCCTATCACAGTGGAGCACCGGATGAAGAGACTTACACTCGAGCCGTAGATGAATTAATCAATTCTATCAATAAATGCCTTAAAAACCTCAGCGCAACACAGATCAAAACGGACTCAAATACCTCTTTACGCCCGATAATTCCTAACGATCCTCAACGCCTCATACCAGCCTATGGATCTGCATTAGTGAGGGAAGCGGAATTAAACAACAGCATTGTCGCTCTGGATGCAGACCTCGCCTTAGACTGTGGATTATTACCCTTCGAAGACCGGTTTCCAAACCGCTTTTTCGAATGCGGTATCGCAGAACAAGACATGGTTTCCCAAGCAGGGGGCATGGCACTCAAAGGCCTCCGACCTGTGGTGCATTCCTTTGCCTGTTTTCTATCAACCAGACCCAACGAGCAAATATACAACAATGCTAGCGAAAATACCCAAATCGTTTACGTAGGATCGCTGGCAGGATTGCTTCCAGGCGGACCAGGTCATTCACATCAAGCTGTAAGAGACATTGCATCACTATCTGGCACCCCTTCCCTGGAAATGTTACAACCCTCTTGCGAACAGGAAGTAAGTCTGTGTGTGGAATATTGTTTGAGGCATTCCACCGGTAGTACTTATCTTCGCTTGGTATCGATCCCCTGTTGCGTACCATACCAACTACCAAAGGACTATATCCAAATGCGCAATGGCCAAGGTGTGGCTCTACGCGAGGGAAAAGATGCCGTATTCATAGGCTATGGCCCCGTGATGCTAACCGAGGCGTGGAACGCAGCGTCAAAATTGGCGAAAAACAACAATATTCACCTAAAAGTTCTAAATCTCCCTTGGTTAAACCGAATAGACCGCAAATGGCTGTGTGAAGCGGTAAGCGGCTACCCCTGGGTATTTACAATCGATGATCACTACCTTGAAGGAGGCCAAGGGCAACTCATCGCTGCTGAACTTATGCGGCTAAGGTTACCCTCACCCCCACGAATTCATGGTTTTGGAGTTCAAGGGATCCCTGCTTGTGGTCGTAATGATGAAGTATTACAGGCTCACGGTCTTGATGTCGAAAGCTTGGTAAAGGTTATAGTCAGATTAATGGGTCAATCGTAAGGGTGTCGTTACAAAGCATAATGTTAATTCGTTGACAAGGTCTTGAATTCATCTGGAATTACATCCCATGCCCCTTTAACTTCTAATAACAACGCTGTAACTTCATCCAACTTACCACAATCATTCTTTAAACTTCCTTCTAATAAACATCGGCTCATGTAGTCGTATAAAGCATCAAGATTTTTCGCGATCTCTCCCCCTTTATCCATATCTAAACTCGCTTGTAAGGTACCGATAATCGTAATCGCCAAACTCAGATTTTCTCCCTTACTCGAGATTTCTTTACGTTCCATATCACCCTTTGCCTTTGCAATCTTTTCCAAAGCACCTTCCAGCAGCATTTGAATCAATCGATGAGAACTTGCATCGGCGATTTGACCATGCAGGTCCACCGATTTGTACTGCCGAATTGCAGAATTAGCCATAGAACCCATGTATCCCCCTTCCTATTTTAGTTTAACTAATTATCTATCTCTTGATAGAGCGCCCGGCAAATTTTCCAATTGCTGGGTTAAGAATCCGCTCGTAGTATCCAATTGCGCAACCAGTACATCCAGCGCGGTAAACTGCCTTCGTAAACGGGCCTCCAAGGTTGTTAAACGACGATCCAGGCTCACGCGATCATCCGCAACGCTTGAAATTTTATCACTTAGGCTATCCAGTCTTGAATCAATCAAACTATTAGAGCCTAGAATCCGACTCATTAAATCGCTCAATCGGGCGGAGACACCAAAACCACTGGATATACCACCTCGAGGTCCCAAATCACCTCCGAGAATCTCCACCTCCAAACCAATACCTTTCAAAGTTTGGCCTGCACCGGTTGCTTCCACTCCACCGATCGTACCCGTCACATCAACTCCTTTAACACCCTCTGCGATAGAAAATCCGAGAGTTGTTGCAGAACGTGTATCAATCGCAACAATTTCAATAGATGAAGCACTACCATAACGCAATGAAGTAATAGTTATATGATCGTCTTGGTAATCGACACTGACCCCGACACCAGCTTCAATAATTGCGGTGTCACTATTGATTTGAGATTGAATTTCTCCAGCCAAATCGTTACCGGAACTATATTCTCCTCGGCTTAAAGAAAGTGTTCCGGATAATATCCCATCAACCTTGAGGGAAAGCGTGTCATTATCCTCATCTATTAATAGCGGAAAGGTTCCGACAGAAGCACTCGAATATACGGCCTGACTAGGCAGTTGAGTAATTTCGATAGGAAAGTTTCCCGAAGCAGTATTACCTGATGGCGAAGACACCTTCACCAGTGAATCAGTAGAACGACTGGACACAGAAAAGAGTGAAGCAACCTGGCCTGGGTCTTGGGTAATCGCTTTATCTAGAATATTCGAATCTAACTCCAAGTTGCCATTACTCAGAGTACGAATACCGATATCCGCCAAAGTCCTGATTGATCCAGTAAGCCCTTCTACTGGGTTATTCAATTCACGTCGAATTTGCTGGTCTATGCTTCTTAGAACAGAGTCTCCTAGTAACTCACCTGATGTCCCGGTATCAATATTGACCGCGGTTAAACTTGAAATTGTAGACCTTAACGCATTGTAGCTACCGACAAAATCACCAATATTTTTATTGATAATAGTATTATCCGCTGTAACCGACAATCGCTCTGTACTTGAGCTATCCGCCTTCAATATCTCAAGAGTAACACCCTCTACCACACCACTGATGGAATTACTGGATCGGGTAATAGCCAATCCATCCACTTCAATTTGTGCATCCTGAGCAACAACAATCTCTTGCAGATTCTTACCAAGCCCTTCATCGCGGGTGGGATCGAAAGCCAACTGAGATAATCCACTGTCATCAAAGTCATCTCCCAACGAATCACCAGATACAGTTATTTTTAGGCTATTTTCTTGGCCACTACTGCCCGATGAAAATACCAACCGTTTGCCAGATCCATCATCTACAATCGATGCGGTAACGTCGACCGATGCATCGTTAATGGAATCCCTTATACCTTGCAGAGTATTGTTTGAACCGTCAACAGTAAATGTATGAGGGACATTGTGAGTACTAGACGTAAAAATATTGGATCCACTATCATAGCTGCCAAAATTAATCGTCAATTGCCCTGTCCCAACTACCGCCGTGTCGTCATCAAAACCCGTCGAAGCCAATTTTTGCGCCTGCGCCAAAGCGTTAACTTTAATGCTATAGCTTCCAGTTGCAGAATCTCCCGATTCATTTGCGGTAAAAAGTTCCGGGTCGCTAGACTCTAATTTAACCGATCGAAAATTTTGGATCGCCGACAATCCTTTCTGCGTAGTTTGAAATTCCGACAATGCACTTTTCAATAAACCGAATGCAGACGTCTCTGCCTGCAGTTCCGCTTCTTTTTTGTTCAAACGCAAACTGGTCGACTCACCCTCAACGGCTACTAGCTGGGTCACTAGACTATTGACGTCCAAACCCGAACCGATACCCGATACTGTCGCTACCATATCAAAATTCTCATTCTATTCCTGAACCACACCAAAATTACTAGCTATTTGCAAAGCCAAATTCATGCCATTTCATTAGCAAGTAAGCCTCTGTCATCTTGGTGGAACTGCCGAGCAACAGCCAAAATTTCCTCCGAGGGAATTTGTCTAATCACATTGTCACTCGTAGAATCAATCACTTTGACCACTGTCCGCCCACTCTCTTCATCAACACTAAAATGAATCTCACGCTGTGTGCTTTCAATATAATCGTTCAAACTAACCACTACCGCATCAAGCTCTTGACTTGATAGAGGTTGGTTTTCTTGATTTTTCAGTGGTAAACCTTGCCGTTCATCGGCCGATTGTTGCCGTTCCGTCTGAAGCGTTTCGGCATTCTGCTTCGAATTGGAAACAACTACAGTTCGCTTTGGAATTAAATTCAATTGGGATGTTGTATCAGGAATCATGGTATTAGCTACTCCTCGCCAACATGCACAGATTTTTGATGAAAATAAATGCTGGAAATCGTGCGAGACAGAATAGTTCGTTGTGTAGAATAAACTATCGAGTCACCCCCTCCCCCCTATAAACTAAATTATAAGGCCGCCCCTTCCCTAAAGAAGGGGCGGTATTTTTCTTACTAAAACTAACCTAAAAGAGAAAGAACGTTTTGCTGTAACGCGTTAGCCTGAGCTAATATCGCAGTTCCAGCCTGTTGCAAAATTTGCGTCCGGGTCAATTCGGCCGTTTCCACCGCAAA